>CAYMRB010000343.1:0-11227 GCA_964392615.1 uncultured Planctomycetia bacterium
AGCGTCGCGCCCAGGAGCGGCCACGACACCTCCGATCGCGTCCCGGTGATATTCGGCCACACCGCGAGGAGCGCCGCCAGCGCGCCGAGCGCTTCGCCGTAGACGAGCAGCCACAGCGTCTCGCTCAGCACGGTCGTGTGGATGTCGCCGCTCGCCCACCCGAGCGCGCGCAGGAGCGCGAGCTCGCCCCGCCTCTCGATCACGTTACGCACGAGCACCGCGCCGAGACCGAGTGTTCCGAGCACGAGACCGAGACCGCCGAGCACGAGGAACGTCGACAGGTACGTGTTCTCGACGGCCTGGTACGCGGCGAGCACCTCGCCCGAGCTGCGCACGTCGAACCCGTACTCGGCAAGGTCCGCCTCGAGCGCCGCGCGCAGCTTCTCCGTCACCGCGTTCGGCGTCTCGATGAAGAACGTCGAGAAGCCGCCGGCAGCCGCGAAGTGCTCGACGAACGCATCCTCGGCCACGACGAGCGCGCCCTGGAACAGACTGCGGCTCGTCAGGCCGACGATCCGCAGCTTCACTTCCTGGCCGGAATCGTTCGCGATCGCGATGTCGTCGCCGACACCCGCGTGCAGGATCCACAGCACCGTGTTTTGGTCGCCGATCGCCGGCACGACGTCGTCCGGCCAATCATCCGGACGCTTCTCGAGCAAGAGCCACGGGTTCTCCGACTCTTCCGGAGCGTCTGCGAGCGATCCCGCCCACGCGAAGCCGCCGCGCTGGACGAAATCGCTCGGCGCGCCGAGCACGCGTGGCACGCGCGGTCGGTAGAGGTTGAGGCAGCTCGTCTCGTCGCCGGCTCGCTCGCGGAACGAGTAGACGCGGGTGCGCTCGACGTGCTCGTCGGCCTCGTTGCACTCGAGGTACTCGATCGTGCGCTCCCCCAACGCGAGCTTCTCCTGCCCATCCGGCGTATCGAGCCGCGCGAAGAGCGGCGACGTCGACCGCGCGACCAGCGTGAAGCCGCCGCTTCCCGAGTCGCGCTCCAGGGACGCGTCGCGCGGGTCGTGGCGACTCGCGGCCACCGTGACGACGACGAACGTCGCCGCAGCGATCAAGCCTGCCGTCAACAGGCTCCGCCCCGCCGCGCGCCGTGCGTTGCGCACACCGAGCCGCACGAGCGTCACCAGACCGCGACCGCGGATACGCGCCGCGACCGTCGGGCGACGCAGCATCCAACGCAGGAGCGCGAGCCCTCCGACGAGCAGCGCGCCGCCCTGCGCGAAGAACGCTGCGGCGGCCGGCATCGCCGATGCGGTTGCCGCAGCGAACAGTGCACCGGTCGCCGCGAAACATGCGAACGCGACGACGACGTCCCATGACGGCAAGCGGCGTTTCGCGCTCGCACTCGCCTTCACCGCCGGCGGCTCCTCGATCTCACCCGCGAGCAATCGCTGCGGCGATCGACGCACCAGACGGCGCAGCACGGCGAGCACGGTGAGCGCGACGAGAGCCAGCGTCGTCACCGCGCCGATCGCCAGGCTCGTCGGCGTCGCGTGGAGCGCGAGGAACGGCGCGTTGACAGCATCCGACCACAGCGTCCGCAAGCCGACGATCAACAGCGCCGCGTATCCGACGCCGCCGGCGAGCCCGACGACCGTACCGACCGTCGCGACGGCCATCGCCTCGCGCAGGAGGATTCCGCGCAGAGCGCTCGGCGAGAAACCGACCGCGCTCAGGATGCCGAGCTCGCGCACGCGTCGCTCGATCGCGAGGCGAAAGGTCATCGCCGTCAGCATCAACGCCGCGACGATGATGAAGAAGCTCATGCTGATGAACAGCATGCCGAAATCCGTGCCCGAGCGCGCCGACGCCACGGCCTCGTCCCCCACCGCGCGGAACGACAAGCCGAACGCCGCCGGATCGAGCCGCGCGCGGAGTCGGTCGCGAAACGCGCTCTCGGTCGCCTCTAGCGTGCGGTCCTTCGCCGCCCGCAATCGCACCGAGGTCAACGCGCCGAATCGCGACGCCCACAGTTTCTGGCCGTCCTCGAGCGGCACGAACAGCTTCGGCGTCGTACCGTGGTCTTGCCAGTATTGGTCGTCCGGCCCGAGCTCGCCCGGACGCGCGGGCTTTCGAATGCGCGAGTGGTCGAAGGGGAACGGCGGATCCCACTCACCGAACGTCGCGGCATCCGACACGCCGGGATACGACGGCGTCCAGCCTGGGTCCGCCGCGACACCCTCGAGCGGTACGCTCGCGCGCAGCGCGAAGCTCGCGGTCCTCTCGTCGAGCTCGTGATCGGCACCGACCGCGAAGTACTCGACCTCGACTGTCGCGCCGATCGCGATGCCATCGTCCGAATCGGCACCGCCGCGGAGATCGTCCAGCGCCCACTGACTCAGGACCGCGCCACCCGGCCGCCACGCTTCCGCGCCGACGCCGGCGGAGGCGAGTGCGGGCGACGTCGAGCCGTCCGCATGCTGCCACGCGCCGACGGCCGTCACGGTCGAGTACGGAACCGACCGATCCCCGACGCCGATGCGGTTCGCGAGATAGGTCAGCGAGTCCTGATACGACGCGCCGACGTCCTTCGCCGCGGCGTGTGTCGCAGCGACGAGCGAACTCTCGAGCAAGAAACGCGGACTCTCGACGGCGATATAGCCGCGCTCGTCGTCGCGGCGCAGCGTCACGCCGACGTCGTCGAGCGTCCAGCTGCCCGCGAGAAGCGACGCGGCGTCGACGCCACCCGCGCGCACGAGAATCGCGTTCGCGCGCCCCTCGCGGTCCAGCGCGCGGGCGAGGCGAGCGAGCGATACGAACACGTTGCGCGGCGTCTCTTGCTGGAAACGCAGGTCGAACAGCGCGACGCCCGCGTCGTCAGCGATATGCACGACGTCAGCGCGCAGACGCCCGAGCGTGCCCTCGCGATCCCCGAGAGCCTGTTCGCGATCGACGTCGCTCTTCTGATCGAATGACACGACGATCGAGTCGCCAGAGGCCGCGTCGAGCTCCGCCGCGAGCGTCGCGTTGACGACGACGTCCGCGCCGTCGATCGGCCAATCGCGCGACATCGCGTCGCCGCGGAGGAATCGCTCATCGACGCCGATGATGTTTACGTCGCTCGCACGACGCTGGTTCTCGGCGTGCACGACGCTGCCGCGCAGCAAAATCGCCGGCGCGGCACGCAGGAGGCCTTTCGTATCGGCGGCGACGTCATGGGCGAGCCCGTCACGGAAGAAGCGACCCGCGACGAGCGCCTGATCGACACCGGCCAGGCGCTCGAGCACGCGATCGCGCAAGCTGCCCTTGACCGAATCGCCGACGAGGAGCGCCCCCGTGACGATCGCGGCCGTCGTCGCGCACGCGAGCAGCACGGCAAGCCATGAACGAGCGTGCCAGACGAGGCTGCGACGGACCAAGGGCGGTCTGGTGACGCGGGCGGCCGGCATCGCTCAGCTCTCCATCGGCTGCAGACGTCGATCGACAAGCTTCAGGCGACGATCGAAGCGCGCCGCGAACGCGCTGCTGTGCGTCACGGAGACGAGCGTCGTGCCCGTGTCGCGCGACAGCCCGAGCAGCAGATCGCCGACCGCCGTCGCCGTCGCCGCGTCGAGGTTGCCCGTCGGCTCGTCGCACAGCACGAGCCCCGGGCGCAGGACGAGCGCGCGCGCGATCGCCGTGCGCTGCCGCTCGCCGCCGGAAAGCTCCGCCGGACGATGCGTGACGCGCTCGGCGAGCCCGACGCGGTCGAGGAGCTCCTCGGCCCACGCTGCGACCTCCGCGCCGGCGCCGCTGCCGACGAACGTCGGCACGAGCACGTTCTCGAGGACGCCGAGCTGCGGCAGCAGGTAGTGGTCCTGGAAGACGAAGCCGATCGATCGATTGCGGAACGCGGCGAGCTGCCGCGCACCGAGCGTCGACGGATCGACGTCCCCCAGACGCACACTGCCCGCCGTCGGCGTGTCGAGCGTGCCGAGGATGTGGAGAAGCGTGCTCTTGCCGCTTCCCGATGGGCCGGTGATGGCGACCGACTCGCCGCTCGCGATCTCGAGGTCGAGACCGTCGAGGATCACCAGGGGATCACTCGGCGTCGGGTACGACTTGCCGAGCCCTTGAACGCTGATCTGCATGCCGTCTCACCGCCGACCGAACTCCAGTAATTCCTGCGTCGACTCAGCGATCCGGTCGCGAAACGAGTTCGGGACCGGGGTCGACTCGATGCGGCCGTCAGGATAGCACCGACAGCAGCTCGTCGATACCTCGCCGCGGGCGACCTCTTCGCCGTCGCGCGAAAACAGGAACTGGTAGGTCAGCGATTTGCGCCCGATGCGCTGCACGCGAAGCTCGATCGCGACGACGTCCTCGAAGCGCAGCGGCCGGCGAAACTCGCAGCGCGCCGCGAGACGCGGAAAGCCGAGGCGCCACTCGCCCTGCGGCACGTCGACGCCGAGCCCGACAGCGCGCAGGAACTCGTGCTCCACATCCTCCATGTACACGTAGTACGAGGAGAAATGGGCGATGCCGGCGGCATCCGTATCCGAGAACGCGACGCGGCGCTCGACGCGGAATTCGCTGGCGGGGCGATCGGGCACGATCAGCAGGCGTCCTCCGGGTACGCACACGCGACGAGCTCGTCCTCGGTCGGATCGTCGCCGCACTCGAACGGCCCGGGCGCCCGCGGCGCGTCGCCCCCGCCGAACAGGAAGGCCAGCGTGTACACGCCGTCGGACAGATCGAGCGAACCGTCGTCGTTCGTGTCGGCCGCGTCGGGGCACAGGACATCGGCCCCGCCGAGGAACAGGAAGGTGAACGTCTCGATCGAGTCCGAGATATCGACCTCGCCGCTGCCATCCGTGTCGCCCCGACGGAATACGGTGCGCTCGCACGCGTCGCCGACACCGTCCTCGTCCTGGTCCGACTGACTCGAGTTCGCGACGTCCGGGCAGTTGTCGCACAAGTCGCCGACGCCGTCGCCATCGGCATCGATCTGCTCGGGATTGCCGATCTCCGGACAGACGTCGCACGCGTCGCCGAGGCCGTCGCCGTCGCCATCCTCTTGGTCGCTGTCGGCCACCGACGGGCACAGATCGCACGCGTCGCCGACACCGTCGCCGTCCTCGTCCTCCTGCAGCGGGTTCGCCGTCAGCGGACAATTGTCGCAGAACGCGCCGAGGCCGTCGTCGTCGGGATCGGCCTGCAGCGGGTTCGCGACGTCGGGACAATTGTCGCAAACGTCGCCGAATCGGTCGCCGTCGACGTCGGACTGGTCCGGATCGGAGCTCGCGGGACAGACGTCGCAGACATCGCCGACGCCGTCGTCGTCGACATCGCTCTGATCATCGTTCGCGTCGTCGACGCAGTTGTCGCATGCGTTGCCGACGCCATCGTCGTCGACATCGCTCTGCTCCTCGTTCGCATCGTCGACGCAGTTATCGCACGGATCGCCGATGCCATCGCCGTCCGCGTCACCCTGGTCCGGATCGAACGCGCCGGGGCAGATGTCGCACGCGTTACCGATCTGATCGCCGTCCGCGTCCTCTTGATCGGGGTTGGCGTGGTCGACGCAATTGTCGCAGACGTCTCCGACGCCATCTCCGTCGCCGTCCTCCTGCTGCGGGTTGAACACGTCAGGGCAGTTGTCCGACGCATCCGGCACGCGGTCGCCATCGCCGTCCTCCGGCGTGATGACCGGCGGGCAGAGCTCGATCGCGAACGGCGTGTTCGCCGGCGAGTGGGACTCGAGCTCGTACGTGATGCGGTTGACCACCGCGCGCCCCGAGCCGCGCAGCCCGTCGACGTAAGTCAGCGCGCACGGCTCGCACTGCCCCTCCGGAATCGCTCCCTCGATCGACAGCGCGAGCACGGGGTAGTCGCCGTCCTCGGTCGGCAGCGCCGCGTCGAGAGTGAGGCTCAGCACGACCGCGCTGACGACGCCGAAGCCCTGGTCGTCGAGACCCGGATCGACGATCTCGGTTTTCTCGAATCCGCCGTCCATCAGCCCGGGAGGATCCGCGGTGATTGGAGCGCCGACCGTTCCGTCCGTCGTCGCGGCGACGATCTCGCAGCCGCTCGCGGCCAGGCCGAACGACCAGCCGACGACGCCCATATTGGCCCCTGCGACGCCCTCTGTCGTCAGGATGCAGGCAGCGTCGAAGGCGACCGGTGTACCCGGGTCGTCGACGACATCGCCGGACGGGCCATCGACGGAGAAGGAGAACGTCTGGGCGACGCTCGGCGACGCTGTGCACAAGACGAACAAGGCCGCGAAGATCGCGGCACACACGGAGATCGGACGACGAATGGATGTTGGCGCCATGTTCTCTACCTGGAAGTCCCCCCGTTCGGACCAGGATACGACAGCAGCTCGACGAGGGGAAGGGGGCGTTTTGCGCGCGCTCGCTACGCGCCCCGCTTCGACCGCCGCATCAGCTCGATCACCTTTTCCTCATCGACGTCGATTCCGAGCCCCGGCCCCTTCGGCACGTCGATGCGACCGTCGCGAACGCGGAGCGGCTCTCGCAACACGCTCGCGGCGAGGAATTGCGGGCCGTTGAGAGCCGCCGGCTTCTGAAGACCGTACGCCGCGTACAATCCGACTGACGCTGCAAGGGCGATGTCCGGGTCCGAGAGACCGCTGCCGAGCCACATGAGCCCGTGCTCCTCGATGAGCTCGATCTGCCGCTTGTTGCTGACGAGCCCACCACAGCGCGACGGCTTCATCGCGAGCCCATCGAGCATGTCGAGCCGGATGAACTCCTCGAGCTCGACCGGCGAGATGACGCCTTCGTCCATCAGGATCGGCAGCGCGCCCTGCTTCTTCAGCGCTCGGTAGCCGCTGATCTGATTCGGCTGGATCGGCGCTTCCAACACGTCCACGCCGGCATCGGCGAGCTTCGGAGCCACGGCGAGCGCCTGCTCCGGCGAGTAGCCGCCGTTCGCGTCCGCCCATAGGAAGCCGTCGGGCACCGCCGCGCGCACCCTCTTCGCGAGCGCGAGGTCGACGGTCGGGTTCGGCGCGACCTTGATATTGAAGTGACGATAGCCGCGCGCGCGACCGGTCGCGATGAGCCCGTCGACGTCGTCCAGCTTCTTCGGGTTGAGCGTCCAGCTGAGCTCGAGCGAACGCCCCCGCGGCTTGCCCCAGAGCTGTGCGAGCGACTTGCCGGTCGCCCGGCCGAGCACATCGTGGAGCGCGATGTCGAGGCCGGCGCGCGCCAGCGGCATGCCGGTCGAGAAACCTGGCTTGATCACCGAATCCATCTTGGCGTGCGCCCCGGCGAGATCGCTCGCGTCGTGCCCGATGAGCGCCGGCACGTAGTACTCCTCGATCGCGGCCGTGGTCGCCTCGAGGGTCTCGTAGCTCCACTTCGCGACCGGGATGCTCTCGCCCCAGCCGACCGTGCCGTCGTCCGTCGTGACTTTGATGATCGCGGCCGCTCGCCCGCGGAAGCCGCCGCGCGGACTGGCGAAGAACTTGAAGTAGCCCGCGGTGGGATAGCGCAGCGGGAAGACGTCGATTCGTTCGATTTTCAGTTTCGCGTTCATGGCACGTTCGTTCGCTCCGACGTGCGCCGCGCCGGCTGCGGCGAACGTCCATGCTGCTGCAGCGCGAAGGAATCGACGTCGACCGATGCAGTTCGCCCCGTCGGCTCGCGATGCCATGATGTCTCCTTCTTCCTCGCGGGCTATGCTGGATGCGAGTTTCGCTATTCTCTCACCGAGAACGTCGTGAGAATAGCCCAGCAGTCCGTTGAAAAAGGGCTCCGAGCGCGAGGGCGAGACATTTCGCCCAGGATCGAGGCGTCAGAACGCAGGCAATGTGGTGCATTGTCGAGTTCTGACAACGAAGAGCCTGGGCGAAATGGCCGGCATCGCGCCGGATTGCCTTTTTCAACGGGCTGCTAGCTCGCACACCCCGCGCCAGAACCAGGAGACGAGATCATCCGATGTCCGACTCGCACGTGACACCGACTGCTCGCACCGCTCGCGTCGCTTCGCTCGTCGCTGTCTTGATGGCCTTCCATCTCGTCATGTGGTGCGCCGATGCGCCGCGCGCTGCCGAGCCGCAGGCTGCTGTCCACATCGAGCGCGACGACGCCGCTGGCCGGTTGCGGTTCGTTTCCGGCGACCGCGAGCTTCTCGTCTATCGCTACGGCGCGGAACTCGAGCAGCCCTACATCTGGCCGCTGCGCAGCCCCGAGGGGCACTCGATGACGATCGAGCACCCGACGCCGTACCCGCACCACCGCTCGGTGTGGTTCGCTGATCGCATCGCGCTCGGCGACGCGGCCCCCGTCGACTTCTATCACTCGACGAAGAACCGTGACGGGCAGGGAGACGACGCGCGCTATCGACACCGCATCCGCCACGTCGAGTTCGTCGGTACGGGCTCGAGTGCCGGTCGTGCTTTCTTCCGTGAGCACGTCGTCTGGGAGCACGACGGCCGGGATCCGTGGCTCGATGGGCGGCGCGATCTGTCGCTCGTCGACCTCGGCAGCGGCGAGTACCTGCTCGATCTGAAGTACACGGTCACCGCATCGTACGGCGACGTGAAGTTCTGCAGCGATGCGGTTCACTACGCGTGGCCGTACGTTCGCATGGATCCGTCGTACGCGGTGCTCGAGGGCGGCCGCATCACGAGCTCGGACGGCGGCATCGATCAGAAGGGGACCAATGGCCGCGAGGCGCGCTGGATCGACTACTCGGGAACGGTCGACGGCGCGACGGCGGGGCTCGCGATCCTCAGCCACACCGACAACCCACAGCCGCACAGCTGGTTGACGCGTGACTACGGCACCTTCGGTCCGCGTCGCGTCGGAGCTCTCAGCGGCAAGCCGTTCACGCTGAAGCGCGGCGAGTCGCTGCGTCGACGCGTCGGCCTCCTCGTGCACCGCGGCGACGTGGCGGCCGGCAAGGTCGCCAAGCGCTACGCCGCGTACTCGCGCGGCGACTTCGATGCGCCGAGCGGCTTTCGCTTCGTCGAGGTCGACGGCGGCGGCTTGCGGCTTCTCGACGGCGAGCTGCCCGTCTTCACGTATCTGTGGAAGGACCAGCTGGCGAAGGGGGTGCCGGAGAACCGCCGGCGCTCATCGTACATCCACCCGATCCACGGCCTCGATGGCGAGCTCCTGACGGACGACTTCCCGAAGGATCACTACCACCACCGCGGGCTATCGCTGATGTGGCCGCGCATGGAGGTCCGCGGCAAGAAGGTACAGATCTGGCACATCGAGGGTATCCACACGCGCTTCCGCGCCTGGGACGAACGCCACGCCAGCGACGAGGTAGCGAGACTCCGCGTCAAGAACGTGTGGCAGCTCGACAACGGCGACGAGGTGGCGACCGAGCTGTTGGGGCTCCGAGTGTGGCACGCAGACGAAGCGGGTCGCGCGATCGACGTCCAGTACAGCCTCGCTGCGAAGGAGCCGATCGTCCTGCAGGGAGCGGCCGGCAAGGGCTACGGCGGCTTGAACCTCCGCCTCGCGCGCGCGAAGGACTCGGTGCTGACGACCGACACGGAGAGCAACACTCGCGACAGCGATCGCAAGCCGCAGAGGTGGGCCGACTACTCGGCGCGCTTCGCGGGCCGCGAGAGCCGTTCCGGCATCGCGATCTTCGTCGCCCCGAGCCATCCCGGCAAGACGCGGGGCGCACCACCGTGGACGACGCGACATTACGGCATCCTGAACGTCGCGTGGCCCGGCCTCGAGAAGTTCACGCTCGAACCCGACAAGCCGATCACGCTGTCCTATCGGCTGTGGATCCACCGCGGCGACGTCACCGCGGGTCAGGTCGAGAAGGCGTTCCGCGAGTACGTCAAGTCGACTGAGAAAGCAGCCGCGTCGGGTTGAACGGATTCTCGACGGTTCGTGACGGATCGACGATCGCGTCGGCGACCATCGCGCCGATCGCCCCGCACGTCGTGACGCCGTGACCGCCGAGTCCGGCAGCCCAGAAGAATCCCGCGACCGCCGGATCTGCTCCGACGACGAAGAGACGGTCCGCCGCGAACGTCCGCAGGCCCGCCCACGAGTTCGCGATCGGTACCGAAGCGAGCGCAGGAAACGCCCGGGCGAGCTTCGTGCCGAGCGTGATCGCGACGTCGGGATCGACCACAGGCTCGCACGGCGCGGAAGCGGATTCGTCGCACGCGCTCAGTAGATAGCCGCCGGACTCCGGACGGAAGTAGACGTCGTCCTCGACGTTCCATGCAAACGGCTGGTTCGCGTCGACGTCGTCCATCGGGCCTGTGTAGAACACGTTACTCCCCTAATCATTAAAAAAAAAATCGAGGGCTCCGGCGAGGCGAGCCACCTCGGGAGCCCAAGCGCCGGCCGCGTTGACGACGCAAGGGGTCGCGATCTCCAGGGCGCCGGCGCGCACCGAGCGCACGCTGCCGGCGCCGTCGACGGAGATCGCGTCGACGCGCGACGACACGACAAGCTCGCCTCCGCCCCGCCGGGCCCCGCGTAAAAGGCCCTGAAGGAGCGCATGCGTATCGACAACGCCGTCGCTCGGCGTCCAAGCGACGACGTCGAACTCACCGCCGCAGGCCTCCGGGACGCGCGCCTCCGCCGCGCGGCGATCGATGAGCTCGACTTCGAGGTCGTGCCCGCGCGCGTCGTCGACGTCGCGACGCAGCGCGCCACCCCGCGCGTCGCCGGCGAGGAGAAGCGAGCCGCTCTGGCGCACGAGATCGGGAAGGCCCCATTCGTCCCGCGCCGACGCGAGAAACCGTGCGCCCTGCGTCGCGATCCGCGACATGCGGGCGTCGGGCACGACCTGGCGAATCATCGACGCGTTGCGGCTCGACGAATGGAATCCCGGGGTCGACTCCTGCTCGAGGATCACGACGTTTCGCACGCCGCGGCGCGCGAGTTGATACGCGACGGCGGCACCCGCCAGCCCCGCCCCGATGACCACCGCGTCGGCCTGCATTGCGTCTCGTTCGCCGATGACTCGTCCGTCGTCCACGTTCCCCCCGCACGCGCGGGCGGGGCGGAGTTGAGCCGCCGCGAGCCACGCACGGGGACGCGAGTCCAGCCGCCGCGAGTGGTCGGCTCCAACTCCGCGCGCATGGGCTGCCCGGGGCCACCGAGGAAGGCCACGGTGAGACCTTTCCGGTCAGCCCATGCGGCATTGTGCCAGATCGCGAGGCCGCCGGGGAGGGGGAACCGGGAGACGGTCCCCGACTCCGACGCCGACTCCGACGCCGACTCCGACGCCGACTCCGACGCCGACGCCGCCGCCGCCTCCGCCTCCGCCTCCGCCTCCGCCG
>CAYMRB010000344.1:0-11183 GCA_964392615.1 uncultured Planctomycetia bacterium
GGCAGACTGCGCGGATTCGGCCCCGGACCGCGGGGATGCGGCGGCCCACCGCGCGGAGTCCGACGGCCGCGGCGCGCGCCGTGGTGGGCGGTCGACGCGGTCACTGTAGCCGGTGACGACCTGTTCGTCGCGAGCGACGGCACGCTGCGACGTCTCGACCGCGAGACGCGCGAGGAGAAAGCTCGCCTCGGCCTGCGCGATGTGGCGATTTCCGGACGCCCCGCGCGCGAGCCTGGCGGCGGCGATCGGCCACGAGCGCGCGACGACCGCGGCCGCGAGGACGCTCGTACGCCGAATCGACCGCGAACGGAGCGCGAACCGTCCGAGCGGCCGCGAGGCGTCGACCGGCCACCCACGCTCTCGATGACCGTGGACGGCGGCACGCTCTACCTCGTCTCGCGCGGCGTCCTGCTGACCGTCGAGCTCACCGCCGACGGCTTCGGGAAGCCCACAGCGAAGCCGCTCGACGCTCGCTGACGACCCCACGGCGGCTCGAATAGGGCCGGTTTCGGGCCGGCAGCGCCCCTTGGACAGACCTCGTGGCATCCCGTATGCTGTGCCGTCATCACTGGATCGACCTCCTTCACGGCCCGGAGCGACGCGCCGGTGCGAGCATGATCCTTCTGATCGACAACATCGACAGCTTCGTCTACAACCTCGCGCGCTACTTCGAAGAGCTCGGCCAAGCCACGCGCGTCGTCCGTAATGACGCGATCGACGTCGACGGAATCCGCCGCCTCGATCCGGACGCGATCGTGCTCTCGCCGGGACCGTGCGACCCGACGCGCGCCGGGGTCAGCCTAGATGTCATTCGACAGCTCGGCGACGAGCACCCGATCCTCGGTGTCTGCCTCGGGCACCAGGCCATCGGCCAGGCCTGGGGCGGGACGATCGTCCGGTCGCCGCCGTGTCACGGACGCACGTCGGAGATCTTCCACGACGGTCGGGGCGTGTTCCGCGGGCTCCCGAGCCCGTTCGGCGCGGCGCGCTACCACTCGCTCGTCGTCCGACCCGACAATGTGCCGAGAGAGCTCATCGTCACGGCGACGACTCGCGACGAAACGGTCATGGCCGTTCGGCATCGCGACCTACCGACGATCGGCATCCAGTTTCACCCCGAGAGCGTTCTCACGGAACACGGGCACGCGATCCTCGCGAACTTCCTCGCACTCGCCGGCATCGACGCAACGGCTCTGGCGCGATCGACACGCCGACCGCAGGTCGTGTCCGCGACGAAGGCCCGGCCGGTGGCGATGACGGTGGCCGCGGCGATCGCCCGCGGCGTTCCACCCGAGCTCTGCGGATCGGCATGACGCGCGCCGATCGTTCCCTCTTCGAGGGCCGCATGGTTCTCGAGGGAATCGTCACGACGATGGGCGCGGTCGCTTCCTCGTCGCCCGACGACGATGCGGCCGACAGCGTCAACATCGCTCCGATGGGACCGCTCGTCACACCCGCGATGGACACACTGGTTCTGCGGCCGTTTCAAACGTCGCAAACGTATCGCAACCTGCAGGCGCACGGCGAGGGCGTGTTCCACGTCACGGACGATGTCGAGCTGCTCGCGCACGCGGCGGTCGGCAGCGTGCGCGCTCCGCTGCGACCGGCGCGAGACATCCGGGGCTACCGACTCGAAGAGACGTGTCGCGCCTACGAGTTTCGCATCGATCGGACCGACGCGTCGCACGAACGCGCCACCATCGTCGCCGACGTCGTGCGCTGCGAACGCTTGCGAGACTTCTGCGGATTCCACCGCGCCCGTCACGCGGTCGTCGAAGCGGCGATCCTCGCGACCCGCGTCGAGGTCTTGCCGATAGACGATATCGTCGCCGAGCTGGACCGCCTCGAGCCGCTCGTCGACAAGACGGGAGGCGAAGCGGAACGCCGCGCGTTCGACTTCTTGCGATCGCACGTCGAACGCTCGCGTCCCGAACGCACGCATCGGAGCGACGCGACGCGATGAACGGGAATGCCGCTGTCCGCGTCACGACCGGCAGCCGACTTCACTTCGGACTCGTCGACCCGACGGGCGCCACGGACCGGCGCTACGGCGGCGCGGGCGTCATCGTCGACGCCCCGCGCCTGGCTATCGCGGCGCGCATCGCGCCTGACGGCATCACGTGCTCGACACCGACGGACACCGAGGTGCGGTCGCGAGTGCTCGAGTTCGCGGCCCGCTCGAGCCCAGCGGCCGCCGAAGCCGCCGAACGCGTTGCCGGTGTCGCTTTCGACCTCCTCGAGACACCGCCACAACACAGCGGCCTCGGATCCGGCACGCAGCTCGGCCTGTGTGTCGCCGCGGCGATCGACCGCCTGCACGGCGGCAACGCTCCGGTCCAGGAATTGGCCACGCGCGTCTCCAGAGGCCGGCGGTCCGCGATCGGCATCTGGGGGTTCGAATGTGGCGGCTTCCTGGTCGACGCGGGCAAAGCTGCGGACGACGACATCGCCCCCCTCGTCACGCGTCACGAGGTGCCCGCACATTGGCGCTTCCTGCTCGCGATCCCGAGCGACTCACGCGGCCTCTCCGGCCCGGCCGAGACGACGGCCTTCCGCGCCATGCCGGCCGCGTCGCGGGAGGGGGTGAAGACGCTCGAGCGGCTGGCCCGGCGCGGTCTCGCGACGGCCGTCGCCGCGGGCGACATCGACGGATTCGGCGAGGCGCTGTGGGAGTACGGCTGTCGGGCGGCCGAGCCGTTCCGCGACGCGCAGGGCGGCCTGTTCTCGAACGCGCGAACCCCGGCGATCGTCGACTGGTTGCACGGCGAGGGCGTCCGCGGCGTCGGCCAGAGCTCGTGGGGTCCGACCGTGTTCGCCGTGCTCGACGATCCAGACCGGGCCGCGGCGCTCAGATCGGCACTGACGCAGCGGTTCCAGCTCGCCCCCGAAGACGTCATCTGTACTGGTGCCAGAAACCGAGGCGCCGCGATAGAATGGGCGCATGGGCTGGCCGGCGAGCCGGGCTGCTAGGCCTTCGAGAACGGCTCGTGCGGCAGCCCATACGTGCGGAGTCGGAGCTGACCGCTGCGCGGCAGCTCAACTCCGCGTCTCCGAACTCGCAGCGGACCGAGTCGAACGGAAGTCGAGACACGTAGGGAATCCCATGCTCAACCCCGGTCAGCTCAAGCGTGGACTGATCATCGACATCGACGGCGCCCCGTGCGTCATCGAGAACATCACGATGCAGACGCCGTCGTCGCGCGGCGCGAACACCATCTGGAAGGTGCGTACGCGCAACCTCCGGACCAAGGGCAAGGTCGACAAGGCGTTCCGCTCCGGCGACACGATCGGCGAGCCGAACTTCGAGAAGCGCAGCGTGCAGTTCCTCTACAGCGACGCGCAGCACTTTCACTTCATGGATCTGGAAGACTACAACCAGTTCCAACTGTCGAGAGAGGCGCTCGAGGAGGAATCGAACTACCTGATCGACGACCTCGAGGGCATCAAGGCTCTCGTTCTCGACGACGAGGTCATCGGCATCGACCTGCCGCTCACGGTCGAGCTCGAGATCACGGAGTGCGACCCGGCCGTCAAGGGCAACTCGGCGACGGCTCGCACGAAGAACGCGACGCTGCAGACGGGCCTGGTGATTCAGGTGCCCGAACACATCGCCGCGGGCGAGGTCGTCAAGGTCGAGACGTCGAGCGGCAAATTCCTCGGTCGGGCGGGCAAGTAGCTCGTAGGCTGACCGGGCCGCGGGGGGCCGAGCTACTCTTCCGCGAGGAAGTTCCCCGCGATCGGCTCGCGTCCGGAGAAGCCGGCCTGCAGCTCGTGCCAGTGCTCGACGCGTTCCTCGCCGAGCTTCCAGCAGAGATACACGACGCGATCGCCGAGACGTGCCGGGAAGTCGACGAGACCGATGGCGGGGTCCTTCAGCTCGACGCCCAGCCGCTCGAGCTCCTCGACGAACTCCCCGCGTTCGAACGCGATATCCTGCAAGCGGTCCTGCAGCTCCTCGGCCGCATCGGTCTCGCCCGCCTGGACGTGACGCTGCGCGGCGAGATACGTCGAGTGCATCCTGCCGTTCGCATCGACGATGTCGCGGACGATCCGCGAGACGAGTGGCAGCATCCGGTTGGCCTCTTCGAGACCGAACAGCTTGCGTTCCTTGCTGATAGACGAGGGCATACGCTTCTTCCTGACCGCGGTTTGGACATTCTCACCCCGCACGGCGCGAATGCAACCCGGGCGCGACGACCGCGGCCGGCCCCACGCGCAGGCGATGTCGTAACCTTCATGCAACGCAGCACCTAGGGTTCCGATAAGGAATCCGACTCCTTGCGCGGAAACGAACGTCCGCGTATCATGCGCCCCACCTGAACACCTCTGCACTCGGAGGTCTGAAGAAGAAGAAGACGTGAAGAGAGACCTATGAGGAATCCGCTGAGCTGGTTCGCCGGATGGTTCCGGCGACACCGCGACCCGGTCGAGTCTCGGGAGGACGCGTCGGTCGAGACGGGCCCATGCGACGAGACGGAGCCGCAAGCTGCGGCCCGTCCAACCCTGCGACCGGACAGCCGAGAAGGCATGCTGCTCGCGGCGGTGAAGGATGAGTTCGACGCGTTCACGCGACGCGTCGAAGCCGAGCAGTCCGCGATGCGAGAGCAGTTTGTCAGCGCGCTCGACGGCCTCCGCGATGTGGTCGGTGGCATCGAGACCGCACTCTCCGGGCGCATCGAGGACATCAACTCCGAAGTGTGCCGCCTGCGTGAGGCGGTCGACCTGCGTTTCACGTCGGTCGATGAGAGCTGCGACGGACTGGAGAAGCGCTGCGACACGTTGCGCGAGAAGATCGACGGGGTCAACACGGGTCTGGTCGACCTGGCCGACATCGTCGAGAAGCAGCTCTCCGCCACCGAGCGCGGGATCGACGCGCTGCGGGAGAGCGGCGAGCGTCGCGTTCGCGATCTCGACGAGAGTCATCGTCGACACGTCGACTCGCTGGAGAGGTCGCGCGAGGAATTGCTCCGCGTCGCCGAGCGGTCGCGCGAACGACTGACCGGTCGCCTCGAAGAGGTCGCCGACTTCCTCGAGCAGGATATCTGGCCGGCTGTTCCGCTCGCTGAGCCGGGCTTCAAGAACGAGGCTCCCTCTCCTGGCTGGAAGAGACCGGTGGCCGCCCTGCGCCACTGGTTCCGTCGCGGCACGGCGCTGACGGGACTAGTCACGACGCTACGCGAGAGAACGGACGCGCTCGAGGAGGTGCTGCGCGAACGTTGGGAAGAAAGCCGACGTCGCGGTCGATCACTGCGACGCGTTCTCGTCGATGAGTCCGACGCGCTGCCGAGCCTGACGAGCGAACTCGCAGTCGCGACCGTCGACGAGTTGCGCGACAACGTCGAACGCACCCTCGCAGCCGCCCCGGAGACCTCGGCGGAAATCGATCGGGAAATCGCCGAGATCGATCTCGATCTGGTCGCAACGGAAGACGACAGCCCAGCGTTGCGCGGACGACGCAGCGTGGCTGCGCTGCAGGCGGTCGGCGGTCGCTGACCCGCCCGCCCCCGACAGGCGGGCCACGCGGCCGGCCTGACCGACAAGAACGGATGCCGTAACGAACCCGGAGGAGCACTCGCTCCTCCGGGTTCTTTCGTGGCCGAGCGCGCCGAGCGTCGGGTACGCTGAGCCATGCGTTGCAGCGACGAGGCGTTCGTCGAGGCGGCGACCCTCCTGATGTCCGTCACCGCGTACCACGAGAAGCGGCAGGTGCGGTGGGACAAGGTGAAGGAGGAGATCGTCTGGAGTTTCGTAGTCTGCGGCGAGCTCTTCGAGGGACGGCAGGAACGAGATGACTCCCTACTGCCTTCAGTGCTTCGCGCCGATACCCGCTGCGCAGCTGGCGTGCCCCCACTGCGATTTCGTCAACTATCGTGTGCGCCGCGCGAGGTACTGGAATCGCCTGCCGCACCTCGTGCGGCTGGAACGGCGGCTCAAGGCGCTCATCGCCGTTCTGACGGTTCTCGCGTGCGCTGCGCCCTTCGTGCTCGCCGGGCTCGGCATACACGTAGACCCCGCAATCAGGATCTTCGGACGGCCGGCGGGCTGGTCGGTCGCTGGCCCGGTCCTTCCGGGAGCGGCGCTGTGGGCGACGGCGTCGAAGCTCACCGCGCATGGCCACTACTTCAGGGCAGGACTCTTCTGGCCCCTGTGCTTCGCGGCTCTGGCCCTCGTCGGCGCGGGAATCGATGCGCGGCTGAGCGCGGCGTCGATTCTCCTCGGCGTGATCTCCGTCGTCGCGGCAACGCGCGGCGCGCGCTGGAAGCGCAGGCTCATCGACGAGCGGCTCGAGCGGGCCGCGATGGCCGACGGTGGTGCGACGGAGGGCGTTCGCGAACCGTAGGCAGCGCCCACTCGCGAGAGAGCGGCTACGGAGAGCGGCGGATCGCCACGCTGTCCGGTCAGAAGCGGAAGCCGTCCGGCACGATCGTGTCGCGTGGGACGATGATGATCCCGTCGCGCACGTGAAGCCGCTCCTCCGGGCCATCGTACTCCGACACGCCGGACTCGTTCAGAAGCGCGACGTTCTTTCCGATGCGCGCGTTCTTGTCGACGATCGCGTTGCGGATGTGCGACTTCTCCCCGATGCCCATGTCCGGACGCCCCTGGCGGCGATTCTCCGCTCGGTCGTCGTCATCCTCGTAGTAGTCCGCGCCCATCACATAGCAGCGATCGATCTCGACGCCCGTCTGGACGACGGACCGGATGCCGAGCAACGACTGAGAGATCGTCGCGCCCTCGACGATACAGCCGTCGGAAATCAACGACTCGTCGATCACCGCGCGCTGCATCTTCGACGCGGGTAGCAGCCGCGCGCGTGTGTAGACCGGGTACTCCTGCGAGTAGAAGTTGAACTGCGGCTTCGGGCTCGCGAGGTCGAGGTTTGCCTCGTGGAACGCGCCAACCGTTCCGATGTCCTCCCAGTACCCCTGGAACAGGTGCGCTCGGAATCGCGCCTTGTCGAGAAGGGACGGCAGGACCTCGCGGCCGAAGTCGACGAACTCGTTGTCGAGCGACTTCTGGAGCACCGCCAGATCGAACACGTAGATTCCCATGTTCGCCAGGTACCACGGGCCGGTGCCCGCATCGACGCCGAACCTCGCGAGGAGCGCCGGGTCGGCTTCGAGCCCCTCGAACTTCGACTCGTCATCGCCCGGCTTCTCAACGAATGCGACGACGTTGCCCTCCGCGTCGACGCGCAGGACACCGAGACTGCGCGCGCGCTCCTTGTCAACGAGGACAGCTCCGAGCGTCACGTCCGCCCGAATCGCGCCGAGGTCGTCCGCTCGATGCGTTTCGAGGATGTCGCGGAAGTCCATCTGGTAGATCTGGTCGCCCGACAGAATCAGGACGTCCTGACCGCCCGCCTCGTCGAGACGCGGCAGGTTCTTGCGCACCGCGTCGGCGGTCCCCTGATACCACGAGCCGCCCCTCGCGCCGTACGACGGCGTCTGCTGGGCCGCCAGGATCTCGACAAAGCCGCGCGAGAACCGGTGGAACTGATAGCTCGAGTTGATGTGCCGGTGCAGCGGTGTCGAGTTGAACTGCGTCAGCACGAAGATCCGGTTCACCCCGCTGTTGATGCAGTTCGAGATCGGGATATCGATCAGCCGGAACTTGCCGCCGAGAGGCACCGCGGGCTTGGCGCGCTTCATCGTCAGTGGCTTCAGACGCGTCCCCGCTCCACCGCCCATGATGACGCAGGTGACGTCGTAGTCGAATAGCTGCTTGCGATTCACGGCTCGCTCCGTTGATCCAGCCACACCCGCGGGGTAAGCCCGATAACCCGAAGTCCGCGGGGAGAACCGGGCGACTATGCCAGGGGACCCGAACGGCTGTCAAACCAAAAGCGGCCCGAACACTAGCAATCCGTTGAAGAAGGGCTGCTAGCCGAAGCCGCGTCAGAACAGGTCGAAGAACGCGCGCGCTGCCGGCGAGAACACCTCCTCCTCCCGGTAGACGAGGTAGATGTACTGACGCGCGTAATGGCGCTTGAGAGGCCGAACGTGCAGATTCTCGCGGTTGGCCTCGTCGATGTTGAGGTTGTGGATGATCGAGATCCCGTAGCCGAGGCTGACGTACTTGATGATCAGATCGGTCGACCCGAGGGCCATGCGAATCGACACCTTGCACTTGGCCTCCTGGAACGGCTGGTCGATCAGCTGTCGCGTTTCGGTATCGTGCGTGTACGAGATGAACGGATACGGCGCGAGGTCGGCGAGCGCGATCCCTCGCCGCCGGCTCAGGGGGTGATCGCGCGGCGCGATGAGGACCATCTCGTACGGCAGCACCTGACGCGCGGCGATCCCGTCGCGACGCGGATCGATCAGGATGATGCCGACATCGGTCGAGCCATCCCCGACCGAGTCGAGGATGTCCGCGGTGCGCATATTGTGGATGTTGATCTCGACCTTCGGGAAGCGGCTGGTGTACTCCTCGAGGCGCGGAGGCAGGATGTGCGCGGCGACCGATTGGTTCGTCGCGAGCGTCAAGCGCGCCGACTCGAACCGCGCGTCGCCGCGGAACACGGCGTGGATTTCGTCCTCCGTCTCGAACAGGCGCTGGGCGAGCTCGTACAGCACTTCGCCGTCCTTCGTCAGCGCCACGCGCCGCGAGCTGCGCTCGAGCAGCTTGACCCCGAGCTCGGTCTCGAGACTCTTGACCTGCAGGCTGACGGACGGCTGGGACAGGTGCAGTCGACGCGCAGCAGCCGTGAAACCGCCGCTCTGCGCGACGGTGAAGAACCCCCGCAGACGGTTGAGATCCATGGCGAGGCCCTCCCGAGCCTGGAGCATCCATTGACTCTGACTATCCGGTACCATATCGCATATTTATTGGAATAATGCAAGAGCCCATCGTAGGCTGTTCGCTTGACCGCGAGTGGTGGCGGTCGTGCTCGTGAGCCCGCAGCGCCACAACGAGCGAGTTCACAGCCACGAACGACCCCGTCCCCGACGCTGGCCCCTCATCGCGGCGTGGAGGCTCCCCTACCTTGAACCGAACGCTTCTGAAATCGAAGATCCACCGAGCTACCGTCACGGAAGCGGCCCTGCACTACGAGGGCAGCGTGACGGTCGACTCGGAGCTTCTCGAGTTGGCCGACATCGTCGACCACGAGCAGGTCCAGATCTACAACATCACCCGCGGCACCCGCCTGACGACCTACGCGATCCCCGGCTCGCCGGGCGGCGGCGAAATCTGCATCAACGGCGCCGCGGCGCATCTCGTCGAGCCGGGCGATCTCGTGATCATCGCGAGCTACGCGGAGTACGACGAGCCCGAGGTGCGGCGGCACGAGCCGCGCGTGATCCTGGTCGACGAGTGGAATCGCGTCGCGAAGACCTCCGGCGTCTCCGGAATGCGCCACGGGCTGGCCGCTGTGGAGGACACCCCATGAGCTCGCCGACGAGCCCGCGACCCGCGGCGATCGCCGGGACGAAGGTCACGGCGCCCGGCCTCATCGCGCGCAAGCTCGCGGGGCAGCGCATCACGGCCTTGACCGCGTACGATCACCCGACCGCGACCATCGTCGACGCGGCGGGCATCGATGTCGTCCTCGTCGGCGACAGCCTCGCGAACACAGCGCTCGGCTACGAGAACACGCTCCCCGTCAGCTTCGACGAGATGCTCGTCGCGGTGCGCGCCGTTCGGCGCGGATTGACGCGTGCGCTCCTGGTCGCCGACATGCCGTTCGGGAGCTATCAGATAAGCGACGAAGACGGGCTGCGCCACGCCGTCGCGTTCATCAAGGCGGGCGCCGAGGCGGTCAAGCTCGAGGGCGGGCGCCAGCGCGCGAAGCTCGTGCGACGCATGGTGGAGAACGGCATTCCGGTGATGGGCCACATCGGCTTGACGCCGCAATCCGTTCACGCGATGGGCGGCTACAAGGTGCAAGGGCGCTTGGAGGAAGCCGCGCGGCAGATCGTGGAGGACGCGATCGAGCTCGAGGCCGCCGGCGTCTTCAGCATCGTCCTCGAAGGCATGCCGCTCGACCTCGCGCAGCGCATCACGGGGCGCCTCGAGGTGCCGACGATCGGCATCGGCGCCGGCCCCCACTGCGACGGCCAGATCCTCGTGTTCAGCGATCTCCTCGGCTGGTCGGACGCGCGACCGCCGCGATTCGTCCGCCGCTACGCGAACCTGCGCGAGCTGGCGGTCGACGCCGTGCGGCAGTACCGCGATGACATCGTCGCCGGTGACTTCCCCGCCATGGCCGAGAGCTACGGCGCGCCGCGCAAGGAGCAGCGGCTGCCCGCGCGCTGACGAAGCGCCGGCGACTATCAGTACTCGCTGGCGGAATCTCCGGCTGTCGCGACGCGGTATCCGAACGCAGCCCACGCGTCGAGCAGAGCGACGGGCTGCCCGCTCGCCTCGAAGCGCCGGAGAAGTACCCGCACGCGCCAACGCGTCTCGGGGTCGGGAGCGTTCGCGTGACGCTGCAGTGCGGGCAACGCGAGTCCGCCGAGCGCGACGAGGCGGCGAGTGGCCTCGTCGCGACGCGCGAAGCTCGCGTCGGCCAGGCGCCCGATCCAGAACGACGCGGAGCTCGCCGGGCAGTCGTCGGATCGGCCCGCGGGGGCGCGACAGCCGGCCCCGCCGAGCCCCGCTGCAACGAGCAGGACGGAGCAGACGAGCGCCGCGGATCGTGAGGTGCGACGGGACGACGACATGCGCCCATCGTACCGCGTCGCGGGCGGACTGGATCGAGGACCGCGAAAAACCGCGGGAACTCCCGTGCCGGCCTGGCGTATCGTGTAGGAGTCGCGAAGCCCGACGGGAGAATCGATCGATGCGATACATCACGCGATACATCACGCGACACGTCACGCGAGTCGTCATCCTCCTCTGCGCGCTCAGCACGAGCGGCTGCTGCTTGATCGGGGCGGGCGCAGGAGTCGCAGGAGCCGCGGTCGGCACCGGAGTCGGACTCGCGGGGGCCGCCGTCGGGACGGGTGTGGGCCTCGCCGGAGCCGCGGTCGGCGTCGGGGCCGGCGCCGTGGGCGCCGCGGCGTCCGCTACCGGAGCCGTCGTCGGCGCGACCGCCGACGGGATCGCTGACCTCGCCTGCTGCTGCAGCAGCGGCTGCGACGACGACGACTGCAGCCACGACCGTGACCACTGCGGCGACGCGGGGCTGGCGGGCGTCCGCTGACGATACGTAGCCGAGTCGGAATCGGGGACGGGTA
>CAYMRB010000345.1:0-6050 GCA_964392615.1 uncultured Planctomycetia bacterium
GAGCCCCTCCGGCGACACCCAATAGATCGTGTGGCCATCGGGATCGCGCTGATCGAGGTCGACATGCCGCACGACGCGGCCGGCATCGACGTCTATGACGAGAATCCGTTCCTGGTCGCGCGCGACCGCGATGAGGTAGGGGCGCCCACCGAGACGCAGGAATTGCACGTCGTTCAGGTTGAGGCGCGCCCGCGCCTTGTCGGCGCGGCGCGGCACGGCCGCGAAGTCGATCGGCACGACCTCGACTTTGACGCTCTCTGTCGCACGCGCGTCGGCCAACGAGCACTTCAGGATGCGCGGGAGATCGTCATCGGCGCGTTCCCAAGCGAAGTACACCGTGCTCGCGTCGTCGGACACCGCCAGTCCTTCGAGGCGGAAGTTCGAATCGCCGCGCCAGGCCGTCAGCTCGGCCGGAAAGGCGATCGCCGCGAGATGGACGAGGCGCGCGGTGTGCCGACCGTCAACCGACGTCGACAGGTGGATCTCGGCGAACCACGGCACCTTGTCCTCCGTCACCGCGAACAGCACGCTCGGGCGACGTGGGTGCGCGACGAGGCCTTCGAAGTCGGAGTTCGGAATGCGGCGATACGCCGCGAAGTGCGGCTTCGAGGTCGCTTCCGCGGCGGGCGGCACGAAGCGCAGCGGCTTGCCGATCATGCGGCCGGATCGGGCGTCGACGCGAAACACGTGTCCCGGAAACTGGCCGCGCTGATCGCCGAGCGCCCACAGCTCGCCCTGATTCCACACGAGCCCCGACGCCTGCAGGCCGCGACGGAACGAGTCCGGAGGCACCGCGTTGCCGCGGGCGTCAAGCACCCAGCGGCCGCGGAGCGGGCCACTGGCTGCGGGTGGGTCGTCGGCGAGCACGACGAACGAGGCCACGCCGGCGCAGCACAGGGCGAGGATCGTCAGAAGGCGAGTTCGCGTCATGGTCGTGTCGGGGAGGCCTCGGGGGTGAAAGGAGCGATTTTCGGTCAACGGCCGACGGAGCGCAAGGCGTCGTGATGCTCGGAAGAGGGGCCGGGGCCAAGTCGTCGGGCGCCGCGCCGAGGCGGAAGAGCGCTAAGTGCCGCCTTTCACAAGTTCCTGTGCATACGAGCGGCATCTACGCCCGCTGGCTTTGTTGCGCTCAGTCGACTATGCGCCTCCGGCATGGACTCCTTCGCGCGCCGCGCCAGCGAACGAATCTGCTCGCTCGATATGCACAGGAACTTGCGAAACACGGCACTGAGGAACCCAGGAACCCAGGAAAGGAAGGAAACATCCGTTCTCCTTTCCTGGGTTCCTGGGTTCCTTAGCGGACCGTCTTGGAGGCGGCACGATGACGAGATTCCGCTCGTCCGGACGACACCGTTTGTGCTTTGCGATCGCGTGAGCCGCGCTACCATGCGGTGGCCGGCGCGCGTGTGTCGGCGATGGGGCATTCGCCGCGAGATCGAGCCGTGCCGCAACGATCCAATACTGCCGTCCGACGCCTGGTCTTCGTCTTCGGCCTGCTCGCCGTCTTCGTGGCGATCGGGGCGACCGTGCGGCTGTTTCTCGTCGCGGAGTACTCGTTCGAGACAGCGGATCCGGACGAGGTGCTCGCGTCGAACGACACGATCGTGTTCTGCCTCGTGCTGCCGGATCACGACGGCGGGGGCCGCTATCGCAAGGAGACGATCGAGCTGCTCGGCAAGCTCTCGCCGCGCCAGCAGTTCGGCATCGTGTTCGCCGGACGCGAGCTCGAGCTCTTTCCCGAGAGTAGGCGTCCGGTCGAGGCGACGCCAGATCACGTGCGTGCCGCGCAGGAATGGTTGCGCGCTCGCGAGCTCGTGCCGGACAGGGCTTGCACACGCGACACACTGAAATTCGGGATATACCTTGCCAACTTCTCCAGTGGTCGCCGCAAGGCCATCCTGCACGTCTCCTTCGCGGACTGCGCTCACGAGGTGCCCGACCGTCGAGCGCACTACGAAGAGATCCGCGCCGCCTTCGATTGGAAGTCCCACGAGCCGGACAGGCTCAACTTCGAGACCGAACCGTACGACCCTCGCGTGACCGTCCACTGCCTCGGCCGCGACGTGCGGATCGGCAGTCCCCGCGCGGCCTTCCTCGAGGGCCTCGCCGCCGACAACCCCGCGCCTGCGTCGTCCGGCACGTCCGGCACGTCCGGTACGCCAGACTCGCCCGCCGCGCCTTGACCCGGCTGCCCTGGTCCGGATGATGCTCAGCGGTCTCTGAGTTCCGGATCACGCCGCCGAGGGTGTTCTGCACATGGGTGAGGTTCCCGTCGATCTGCGCTACGACCCCGTCCTGCCGGCGGATCGCTCGCCCGGCATCGGGTGCATCGGCGCCGGCTTCATCATGGCCGACTGCCATCTCGTCGCGTATCGCGACGCGGGCTTCAACCCGGTCGCCATCGCCAGCCGGACGTCGTCGCGCGCCGCCGAGGTCGCCGAGCGGCACGGCATCGCGACGGTGCACGAGACGTGGCGCGACCTCGTGGCCGATCCGCAGGTCGAGGTCGTCGACGTCGCGTATCCGCCCGATCAGCAGCCGGCGATCATCGAGGAGGCCGTGCGCCAGGGCGACCACGTGCGCGGCATTCTCGCGCAGAAGCCGCTGGCCCTGTCGTATGCGGAAGCGAAGCGCATCGTCGATCTGTGTCGCGACGCCGGCGTGACGCTCGCCGTCAACCAGAACATGCGGTACGACCAGTCGATCCGCGCGTTGAAGGACCTGCTCGACCGCGGGTTGCTCGGCGATCCGGTTCTGGCGACGATCGAGATGCGCGCGATTCCGCATTGGGCCGAGTGGAACATCCCCTACCGCAAGCTGTCGTACTGGGTGATGAGCATCCATCACCTCGATGCGTTCCGCTTCCTGTTCGGCAATCCGTCCCATGTGCTCGCGAGCTGCCGTCGCGATCCGCGCACGACGTTCGAGCACGAGGACGGCATCACGATGTACATCCTCGAGTACGCGAGCGGTCTGCGCTGCCTCGGCCTCGACGACGTGTGGACCGGGCCGTGCCGCGAGGGCTCGGCGGGGGACCTCGGCATCCGCTGGCGCATCGAAGGCACCGACGGCCTCGCGATGGGGACGATCGGCTGGCCGAGCTACCCGGAGCGCCAGCCGAGCACGCTGCGCTACACGTGCAAGCAGGGCGGAGATCGCTGGATCGAGCCGCGGTGGGAAAAGGTCTGGTTCCCGGACGCTTTCGCGGGCACCATGGCGCAATTGCTCGTCGCGCTCGAGAGGGGCGACGAGCCGGAGATCAGCGGTGCGGACAACCTCGACACGCTGGCGCTCGTCGCGGCGTGCTCGAAGGCGTCTCGCGAGCGGCGCGTGCTGACGCTCGACGACGTGAAAGGACCGTTGGCGACGGAGGGAGACCTCGACGCATGAGCGTGAAGCTCGGGATGATCAACTCGGCGTGGGAGCAGCACGGGGTCGACCTCGTCGACGGCCTCGCGCTGACGAAGGACATCGGCTTCGACTGCGTCGACATCTTTCAGGATCCCTTCGATCCCGGCGCCAACGAGCGCGTGTCGGTCATTCGCCGGCAGTGCGACAAGGTCGAGCTGCCGGTCGTCAGCGTGGTCGGCGTCAGCCTCGGCCTGATCGACTTCAACCCGAGTGTGCGCGAGTTCCACCTCGCCCGCTCGAGGGCCTACATCGAAATGGGCGTGGCGCTCGGTGCTCGCAACTACCTCCTCGTCATCGGGGAGTACCTGTGGGACCGCGAGGTCATCCCGCCGGAAGAGCAATGGCGACTCGGCGTCGAAGCCGTCCGAGGCCTGGGCGAGTACGCCGGCGAACGGGGGCTGGAGATCGTGCTCGAGCTCGAGCCGTTCAAGCTGTCGCTGCTCGGGACGATCGGAGAGATGAGCCGTTTCCTCACCGACGTGGACCATCCTGCGGTGAAGGCGAACATCGACATCAGCCACATGCTGCTCGCCGACTGCGCGCCCGAGGAGCTCGCCGTCCTGCGGGGGCGTGCCGGGCACGTGCACATCTCGGACTGCGACGGCGAGGTCCACGGCGACCTGCCGCCGGGCCGCGGCGTCGTGCCGTTCGTGCCGTATCTCGAGGCGATCAAGGCGCTCGATTTCGACGGCGCGGTCAGCGTCGAGCTCGAGTTTTCGCCCGATCCGGACGAGATCGTCGAGTGGGTGCGGGAGGCGTACGAGTCGACTGACCGGCTTCTCGCCGAAGTCGGATTGCGCGGGTGATGGGACAAGAGATACCGCCGTCTGGAGCCAATACCATGAACGAACGCATCGGTTGGGACGAGTACTTCATGGGCATCGCCCAGCAGGTATCGGGACGCTCGACGTGCTCGCGCAAGCACGTCGGCGCCGTGATCGTCCGCGAGCGCAACATCCTGTCGACGGGCTACAACGGCTCGATCTCCGGCATGCCCCACTGCGACGACGTCGGGCACCTGATGGAGAACAATCACTGCATCGCGACCATCCACGCCGAGGCGAACGCGATCATCCAGGCCGCGAAGAACGGCGTGATGATCGCCGAGGCGAGTATCTACACGACCGCGAGCCCGTGCTGGAATTGCTTCAAGCTGATCGTCAACTCCGGCATGCGGAAGATCTACTTCGGAGAGTTCTACCGCGACGAGCGCATCTTCGAGGTGTCCGAGAAGCTCGGCGTCGAGCTCGTCGATCTGTCGTGGACGACGACCGCGGGAGGCAACGGCGCGACGGCCTCGGAGACCGTGGTCGACGAGGAGGTCGTCGAGGGCTGACGGTCGTGCCCTACAACACTTCGCGGCGGCTCGGCGTCGCCCTCTTGCCCCGGCGCTTCCCGCGGCGCTGGCTGCGCTCCCATTCGCGCAGCGCGTCGAGGCAGTCCTCGATCTTGAGGAATACGTCCGCCAATCGCTTCATGCGGCCTCGCTCGCGGCGGATGTAGTTCCAGTCCATGTCGACCGCGCGGCGGACCTTCTCCTCGCAGCCGGGGAACGACTGCGATCGGTAGTCGGCGCGCGCCTCCTGGAGCTGGCGCGTCCACATCGTCTTCGGGCCGCTGTAGCCGCGAATCCGCAGGCGCTCCCAGGACGGGATCGGCGACGGCACGTAGGCACCGGCCTCGACGCCCTCCGCGGCGAGCGCCGCGAGGATCGTGTCACGCTCGAGGCCGGCAGCGTCCGCATCGAAGTTCAAGGACAGCGTGTAGTAGCTCGGACTCGACCGCTTGCCGAAGTCGGGCTGCGAGAAGAGCTCGGAGCCGCGCAAGTGGCGCATGAGCTCGGCGACGTTACGCCGGCGGCCGGCGAGCTCGCGATCGACCTTCTTCAACTGCTCGATGAGCAGCACCGCCGTCACGGGCGACAGGCGATAGCTGTAGACTAACGAGTCGACGTACGGCAGGAGCGCCTTCGGGAAGCCGTCGTCCGGCGAGCGCCCCATGTGCTGGCAGCACAGCGCGGCCTTCCAGTACACATCCTCGCGGCGCGTCACCAGATAGCCGGCCTCGGTCGTCCCGAGGAGCTTGAAGCCCATGCAGCTGAAGCCGGCCGCGTCGCCGAAGCGTCCGACCTTCTTGCCGTTCCATTCGGCGCCGTGCGCCTGGCTGCCGTCCTCGACGACCGCGAGGCCGTGCTTCTTCGCGACGCGGACGATCGCCGGCATGTTCGCCGGCTGACCGTGGATATGAACGACGAGGATCGCCCGCGTGCGTCGCGTGATCGCCGGTTCGATCGCCTTCGGATCCATCAGCCCCGTGTCGGGGGCGACGTCCGTGAAGACCGGCACCGCACCGCAGTGGAGGATGCACGAAACGGACGCACCCCACGAGTAGGGCGTCGTGATGACCTCGTCTCCCGGACCGATCTCGAGTCCGACGAGAGCCATCTGCAGCGACGCATGACCGCTCGACACGGTCATGCAATGGCGCGCCTCCTGCCAGGCGGCGACCGCCTCCTCGGCTTCGGCGATCACCGGGTGATGCTTGCCGAGGCCGACGGTCATGCCGTCCCTGAGCAGCTTCGTCGCCCGCCCCCGCCCCCCCCCCGCGAAACAAGGGGGGGGGGGGGGGGGGGGCCGGGC
>CAYMRB010000345.1:6060-11151 GCA_964392615.1 uncultured Planctomycetia bacterium
GGGCTTGGGGGATCCCGGGGTGCGGCTTGCGGTGGCGGACGGGCATGCCGTCCCTGTGCTGCTTCGTCGCGCGGGCGATCGCGCGCGCGGAAAACGTCGGGTGCTGGTCGGGCGTGACCGGGCCGAGAGCTTCGCCACCGAGCAGGGCGAGCCTCCGAGCGGTCATCGCGAATCTCCGTCGCTCTCGTCGTCTTCGCCGCTTCCATCGTCGTCGCCCGGTCCCGGCGGATAGGCCGCATCGAGAACCGCGTCCGGCAGCAATGGCGTCACGACGTCCGGACCGAGCTTCGCGAGGACGAGAAGCGACGACGACAAGAGCGAGCAGACGACCGTCTCGTCGATCTCCGTCCGCAACGCGATCGGCCCGGCGAGAAACGCGATGTGCACCGACAGATTCGGAGCCAGCTCGAGCCGTCCGGAAGCGCGGCGGGAGCGCTTCACCACAGCCGCATCGTCGGGCTGCTCGGCCGCCGCGACCGGCTTCGCGTCGTTGGCGGTGCGGGCCGTCTCGACCGATTGCAGGAGCGGATCGAAGACGCTGCGGGTCAACCCAGGGCGCGTCGCCTCGAGCACCGAGAAGAACGCATCGAGGCTCGCGTCCGGGTAGTCCTGAAACCAGTAGATAGGGCTGCCGATGCCGCCGTCCGGGCCCGACAACAGAGCGCGGATCGCTTCTAGGAGCCTCGTGTCACGCTCCGAGCCCTCACCGCGGCGATCGTGGTGCGCCTTCAGCACCCAATTCCGCAGCGGCTCCTCGTCGACCTTGAAGCCGGACGGTCGACCGGAATCGTGAGGCTCCCCATCACTTCGTTTTCTGTCGTCGTGCATCGCGTCGCTCGAGCGCGGTGGAATTTACACCCCTTCGCGATGACAGCGCAGCATGTACGCCGCGCTGCGGTCCGTCTTCGGCGTGTAGCCGCGCAGCGGCATGAGCTGCGCGTGGATCGCGTCGAGGATCCACTCGGCGTCGGGGAAGAACAGATCCTCCTGCTCGGCGGCGGGAGTGATCCAGTTTCTCGCGCCGACCGTGACGACCGGCCCATCGAGCCAATCGAACGCCAATTGCTGGATGTTCGCCGCGAACGTCGCGAGGAAGCTGCCGCGTTCGCAAGCGTCGGAGGCCAGCACGATCTTCCCCGTCTTCTTGACGGACTCGATCACCGGCCCGTAATCGAACGGTACGAGGCTGCGAGCGTCGATGATCTCGGCGGAGATTCCGAACTCCTCGGCGAGCCGATCGGCAGCCTCGGCGGCGCGGTAGAGCGTCGCGCCGATCGTCAGGATCGTCACGTCGTCGCCCTGCCGCTTGACGTCCGGAACGCCGATCGGGAGCGTGTAGTAGTCGGCCGGCACCTCCGGCTGGAACTGCTCGGTCACGCCATACGTTCGCTGGCTCTCGAAGAAGACGACCGGGTCGTTGCCGCGCAGCGCGGATGCCAGCAGTCCCTTCGCATCATACGGCGTCGCCGGGAACACGACTTTGAGGCCCGGCATGTGCCCGACGAGCGCGCTCCAATCCTGCGAGTGCTGCGCGCCGTACTTGGCACCGACCGAGACGCGGACGACGACCGGCATGCGGATCTCGCCCGCCGACATGCCCTGCCACTTCGGGAGCTGGTTGAATACCTCGTCCCCGGCGCGGCCGAGGAAGTCGCAGTACATCAGCTCGACCAACGCGCGGCCACCCTCCATGGCGTAGCCGACGGCGCTGCCGACGATCGCGCCCTCCGAGATCGGCGCGTTGAAGAAGCGGTGGTACGGCAGCGCTTCCGTCATGCCGCGGTAGACGGCGAATGCACCGTCCCAATCGCGGTTCTCCTCGCCGTACGCGACGAGGCGCGGATCTTCGTAGAAGTGGTGGATGATCGTCTCGAACAGCGCGTCGCGGTACGAGATGGCCTTGCCTTCCGGAAGGATCTGGCCGGTCTCGGGGTCGATGCCGGCGCGGCTCTTCTTGGCGATCGCCTGGACGCGCGAGTTCTCGGCCAGCGGCTGCAGCGTCTCGGCTCCGCCGGGGAGCTCGACCTCGTCCGTGTGCGAGAACATCGCGCGGGCGATCGGGTCGCCGTCGAGACGGGGCGAGATCTCGAGATCGGTCGCGAGCTTGCACGCGGTCGTCATCTTCTCGCGCGCCTTCGCCTGGACGGCCTCGAGATCCGACTCGCTCGCGACGCCCGCGTCGAGCAGCGCCTGGCCGAATTCGGTGAGCGGGTCGCTCTGCCGCCACATGTCGATCTCCTCGCGTTCGCGATACGCGCTGGCGTCGCTCGGCGAGTGGCCGCTCTGGCGGTAGGTGATCGTCTCGAGCAGGACGGGGCCGTCGCCCGCGGCGATGATCTCCTTCTTGCGGCGGAACGCGTCGATCACGGCGAGGGGGTTGTTGCCGTCGACGGCCTCCGCGTGGAGGTTCTGCGCGTTGAACCCGGCGCCGAGGCACGCGACGGCCTCGAAGCCCATGGTCTCGCCGCGCGTTTGGCCTCCCATGCCGTAGAAGTTGTTCATGAAGCAGAAGATGATCGGCAGGCCGCCGCGGTGCGGCTCGGACCACAGGTTCTGCAGCTGGCCCATGGCGGCGAAGTTGAGCGCCTCGAGGACGGGGCCGCAAGCGCTCGACGCATCGCCGATATTCGCGACGGTGATACCGGGCTGACACTGCACGCGCTTGTAGAGCGCGGAGCCCATCGCGATATCCGCACTGCCACCGACGATCGCGTTGTTCGGATAAGCGCCAAAAGGCAGGAAGAACGCGTGCATCGAGCCGCCGAGGCCGCGATTGAAGCCCGGCGCGCGCGCGAAGATCTCGGCGAGGAGGCCGTAGAACAGGAAGTCGATCGCGCGCTCGGTCGTGTCTTTCGGCTTCGGCGCGTGAGCGTCGAGGATTCCGGCGATCTCGCCGTCCATATAGCCCTCGACGATCGCGGCGAGCGCGGCGTCGTCGAGCTGGTGAATAGCGCTGAGGCCCTTGGCGATGATCTCGCCGTGGCTGCGGTGGCTGCCGAAGATATGGTCGTCGACACCGAGCAAATACGCCTGACCGACCGCGGCCGCCTCCTGCCCGATGGACAGGTGAGCCGGCCCCTTGTGGTCGTAGGCGATTCCCTGATAGCTGCCCATCTTCTTGATCTGATCGAGCATCGTCTCGAACTCGCGGACCGCCACCATATCGTGGTAGATCCGCATCGCGTCGGATGCCGTCAGATTGCCTGCGCTGATTTCGTCGGACAGGGACTGCTGATAAGCGTTAAGCGGGATCGTCCCGAGCTGGATCGTCTCCGGGCGACGAACCTCGTCGGGACGCACCATCATCTGCTTGACCATCGGGGGCCGTATTCCTCGGAGAGGGTGGGGGGAGGGTGCGTCGCGGAGCGTTCGAAACGAGGTAGTTTATGCAGTCGTCGTCGGGATGACAAGGACGCGGGTCGTGGCAACGTTTCGCTCAGTCGATTATGCGCCTTACCCAGCCGGCGGCCGCCCCCGACCGGCGCGCCACAGCGCGACGCGGACGCGCAGTCGGCCGAGGAGCGGCAGCTTCGCCGCGGTTCGCGACCGCCATACCGCGCGGATCCAGCGCGGCATGGCCGGGCCGGCGTCTCGGCAGAGCTCGCGGGTCAGCTCGTGGATTTCCTCCGGCTCCTCGACGTCGAGGAGCTGGGCGAAGAGCGGCAGCGCGCTCGGCTCCGGCCAATGGCGCTCGGGGCGCCAATAGCCACCGTCCTCGGCCGCGAGGAGCGATTCGTGACGCCGGAAGAGCTCCAGAAACCGTTCGTCGCGGCCCGTGCGCAGCGCCGCTTCGCAGGCGACGCCGGCGATGTAGCGCGCGGTGTAGTCGTGGCTCAGCACGTGCAGCGCGTCGGCGCTCGACTCCAACATCTCCGTCAAGTCGGCCGCTCTCGGCGTCCCGCGGTCCGGGTGGTGGAGGTCGCCGCGAAGGCTCTCGAGGTAGTACGTGACGGCGCACATCTCGACGGCCGCACGATCGCGCCAGTCCCGCATCCAGCGCCTCAGGTCGGCTGCGCGGTTCGCGTCGAACAGCGCGTAGCCCGCGGCTCGCCACAGCGGCGTATGGCGCGAGAAGAGCTCACGATCGCGTCGCCAGTACTTCAGCACCCGTCGCGTCTCGTTCGTATCGACCAACGCCTCGAGCAGGTGGAGCAGATCGCGCGCCCGCTCGTCGGCTTCTGGCAGGAGCTGCTCGATGAGCTCGACGACGATGCGGCGGCCGGCCGACTTCTTGAATCGGCCGACGTCGGTGACGACCTCGATCAGCCGGTAGAACGCGTGCCGCCGGAGGCGCTCGCCGCCGCGAGTGCTCTCGAGGGCTCGGTCGACGGCCTCGCGCCAGGAATCCGTGTCCAGCAGCGCTTCCCATGCGGCGCGCTCGGGCCAGACGTCCTCGTCGCCCGGCAGCAGCCAGAGCTCCATCGCGGCGTCGGTCGCCCCGCGTCCGGCACCCCCGCGGCCATAGGCCGGGCCCCTGCGCGCGAGCGAGTACGCCGAGTGCGGGTGGAAGCGCAACGCGTTCTCGATCACCTGGGCCGCCCGATCATGCTCTTCACGTTCCAATAGCTGGTCGAAGCGCCGCGTGTGGATCGCCTCCTCGCCCGGAAACGCGTCGAGTAGCTCGTCCCACTCGCGGTCGAGCTCGTCGGCCGCCACCCCCGCCTTGTCGAGGATCTCGAGGCGGCGCGCGCGGAACGGCGGATCGTCCAGGTGACCGGGGTGCAGCGTACTCAGAAGCCGCTGCGCGTCGTCCCACTTTTCGTCCTCCTCGAGCCACTCCATCAGCTGCCACCAGCCCCAACGGTAGAGCGGCCAGCGCTCGACGATGTCGATCATCTCGTGGACCGCGTCGTCATGCCGTCCCTCGCGCCGCGCCAACCACGCGAGCCGGCCCGACACGCGCGACGTCTCTTCGCCCAGAGCGAGCTGCGCGTCGAGCGTTTGCCGCGCCTCGTCGAATCGTCGTTCGTCCGTCAGCAGCACCGCGAGCCCGTCGGCTGCAGGGAACAGCGCCTGGTTGTGCTCGAGCGCGCGGCGGAACGCGGCTTCGATCTCGTTCGCGTCGGTGTGCGAGTCGCTGCGGCTCAGCGT
>CAYMRB010000346.1:0-11141 GCA_964392615.1 uncultured Planctomycetia bacterium
CGGCGAAGCGCCTGGTCGAGTATGGCCGTGACGTCGTAATTCTTCTCGACTCGATCACGCGACTCGGACGCGCCTACAACACGGAGGTCCCCCACTCCGGCCGTATCCTCTCGGGAGGCGTCGACGCGAGCGCCCTGCAAAAGCCGAAGCGCTTCTTCGGCGCCGCGCGCAACATCGAGGAGGGCGGCAGCCTGACGATCATCGCGACCGCGCTCATCGACACCGGCAGCCGCATGGACGAGGTGATCTTCGAGGAGTTCAAGGGCACCGGCAATATGGAGCTCCACCTCGATCGCCGCCTCGCCGACAAGCGCGTGTGGCCCGCCATCGACATCGCACGCTCCGGAACGCGCAAGGAAGAGCTCCTGCTCGACCCGGAGGAGCAGCGCCGCATCTGGGTGCTGCGCAAGGTGCTGAACGACATGAACTCCGTCGAGGCGATGGACCTGCTCAAGACGAAGCTCAAGTCGCACAAGTTGAACGCGGAGTTCCTGATGTCGATGAACCCGGAAAAGATCTAGAGCGCGCTTCGGGATTCGCGCTCCACACGTGGTGTCACTTACACATCGAATGTGGCGCACGAATCCCGAAACACGCTAGGCGAGGGGCATCGCTCGTCACTCCCCCGGGCACTTCCGCGCCCAGCGCGAAGCCCTTGAAAATCGACCTCGAAGCGAGCTGACGCCGCGTCTTGACGCAGGGCTCCACCTCGTGTGCGACTCGTTCTCCGGGGAGGTCCGGCATCGACATCTCCGCCACAAAACGATGATCCCGACCGCCGCTCAGCGCGGACCCGGCGCCCAAGGCGCTCCCCCCGAGCGCCGCTGCCGCGGAAACCCCGCAAGCGACGAGCGATGCCCTCAAACTAGCGCGTTTCGCGATTCGTGCGTCATCGTTGATGCACAAACCCCAAAACGCCCGCGAGCACGAATCCCGAAACGCGCTGCTACTGCGCCCGACGCCGCAGCCAGATCACCTGCTGCATCGTCTTCGGATTCTTGCCGTCGTCGTCCACCATGCGGATCGTCACCCGCAGGGCGGCGGGCATGAACGCCGCCTTGTAGCGCACGCCCTGGACGCCGCTCTCGCCCCACGTCGAGCTGTCGATGTCCTCGAAGACCTCGAGCATGCCGTTGCGGTTCGTCTTGACCGTATAGTCGCCCGCGGGGAACGCAGCGAGCCGCCCCGTGACGTTCTGGCTATTGCGTCGGGCACCGCGCTCGGAGTCGGTGAAGATGTACAGCTTGTCGCCCGGAACGAGCTCCGCGAAGCTGATCCGCGAGTTGCCGGTGAAGCCGACGCGAACCGGCTGTGGCGCGCGGCCGCCGCCGCGCAGATTGTCGTCGCCCCAGACGGCCGTTTGCGCGACCGCGAGATCGATCTGCGTGTCGATCTTGACACTGCCGTAGCCGAACGACTTGCGGTACGACTTGCCGGGCCCGGCGCCGCGGACGGCCTCCGGTCGGACCGCGCGCTCTGCAGGCGCCGCGTAGTCCTCCCCGGGCGAGCGGAACTTCAGCGCACCCGTCGACCTGCGGCGCGAGAACGGATTCGATGTCAGGTACTCGACGCGGAAGTCCGTCACGTTCGTCGCGACCTCGACGATCCGACGCACGATCGGATACTTGTTGAGGTTGGTGATCGTGTCGCGATCGATCCTGAAGTAGCGAATGATCTTGTAGAGCGCCAAGCCCGGAACGTTCTTGGCATCCACCTTCACGGGAGCCGGGGGCACGCCCCCCTTCCACTCGCTCTTCGGCCGGCTCGGATCGACCAGCATGTACTCGACGTTGGCCTCGCGCACGGAACCGTCGACGTAGGTCATCGTGCGGAAGTACGCCTGGTACGCATCGTGAAGCTTCGGGTCGGTGTCGCCGTCGTCGATCTGCAGGGTCTCGACGCTCGAGTAGTGACGCTCCCAGATGTACGCGTACTCGTCGTAGTCCGGCGTGCCTCCGTTGACGACGAACGGACCGTTCTCATCGCGTCGGTCGGGCTCTTCCTCTCCGGGAGTGTAGTGGAAGTCGCGCCGCGAGCTGTTGCCCTTGCCGTCGATGTAGAACTCGAGCTCCTGGGTCGGAATCCAGCTGGCGAAGTCGTTCTGCATCGTCTTCATCGCCAGCCGGAAGTTCGCGTACACGCTGACGCGCTCGACGGTGGCGACGTACGTGTTGCTGGCCGAACTCGAGATCGTCATGATCGACAGCGACAGGATCGCTGCGAGCATCAACGCGACGAGAAGCTCGACGAGCGTGAAGCCCCCAGCGCCCTCGGATCGGAGCGCGGCGCGGGTCGAAGAAGCTGCACGGATCGAAGCGGGCCAGACCCGTCTCATATCGCTACCTCGAAGTCCAGGGAGTACACCATCCGCATCTGATCAAGGTGCGGCGACGGCTCGTCCTTCGTCGGCTTCTGGAAATTCCTGAAGACCATCACGGTCACGTGAAACAGGCGGCCGGCCGGCTGGTAGGCCCCCGAGGCCGACAGGTCGGCGTCGAAGTAGCTCGGCCGGATCTTGAACGCATACGAGTACTGTGACAGGTTGTCGCGCACCATGTCGAGAATGGCGCGCTCGTCGGAAAGCACCCTCGGGGAATAATCAACCGAACCGTCGGGTTTGCGCTTCGGCGTGTGACCGGGAACGAGATGGTTGCCGAGGCGGTACACCTTCTCGACCCGGATGTCCTCGATGCGGCGATCGGGCTCGCCGTCCGCATCCGTATCGATGCTGTACTTCTCGTCATTGCCGTCGTTGTCAGCCCGCTGCGGGTCGCCCCCCCCGTTGGCCCGAGCATCGGACTCCGGGTAGACGAACGTCGGCGCGCGCTTCAACGCCGCCCGTCGCCGCGTGCGCGCGGTACGACCGCTGAAGCTGGCACCGTCCCGGAAACGCGGCAGCAGGATGAAGTAGTCCTTCGCCGTCCCCTTGGCCGCACGCGCCGGATCGGGCGGAATCGGATCGGTCACGCCGTCGTGGCTGAAGACGAAGAACGGATTGCCCTTCTCGGTGAATCCCTTGCGGTTGCGCACCCCGCTGCGGATCCCCTCGGCGACCGACTGCGCGATCACGACCGCGTTCGAGTCTTCGATCACATGGCGGCCGGCGCGAATCGCGACGGGAAAGAGCGCGAGGATGCCGATCATGCCAATCGTCATGATCGCCGTGGCGATCAGGATCTCGATCAGGGTGAAGCCACCCCTGCGGCTACGCAGGCGCGTCCGCGTTGAAATCCGCAGTTCTGCTGAAGGGTTCATGGCCACCTAACCTACTTCCTCTTCCTCTTGCGACCCTTCGAGTCCGGAACCGATGAGCGGATCTTCTGAACGTCGCCGAGCGACACCGGCTGCTCCTCGAGCAACGCGATGCGACTCTTGAACTGGCCCGTCGGGCGGAGGTCGATGAAACCGGCGACGGACGAGCTCAGCTGCAGGAACACGACGTCCGAAACGGGCAAACCGTCGCGCTCGGCCGGCTGCTTGTCGAGCTCCTTGAAGAAGGTCGAGCCGACATCGCTGCCTCCTTGACCGAACACGAGCGTACCGTCGCGGCGATACGTGACCTTGTAGAGCCCGGACACGTCGTAACGGATCGGCGCTCCCGCGCGCCCCTTCTTCTTGCCGCTCGCGCCGCCCTTCGCCCGCTCTGCACGCGCTTCCTGGCGCTTCTCCCACCATGCGTAGGTCGGCACATAGAGCGCCGCCGACGGCTTGTAGTCCTCGCGGTCGAAGCCCGGATCAAAACTCGACACCCCGCGGGCGAACCCGAGGGCGAACCACATCTTCGGCGAATCGGCTGCCAGAGCGGAGTCCTCCGGATTCCAGATGCGCTCGTCGGTGAACTGCTTCGTGATCTCGTCGAAGATGCGAGGCCCCTCGCGGAAGAACACGACGCTGATATCGCGCCGCCGCTGCACGGCCTGTAGCCGGGCATTCGAGAAGATGCTTCCGAACTGCCCCTTCACACCGTCGAGCTCGCGGTTCTTCATGAACTCGAGCATCGAAGGCGTCATGACCCCCATCGCGACGACGATGATCGCGATGACGAGCATGAGCTCGACCATCGTGAATCCGGCCTGCAGGGCTCGGTTTGAGCGAATCATTCGTCCTCGTCCTCCTCGGGAGGCTCACCGGCTTCCGCCACGACCGCTCGCAAGCCGAGCGACCAGAGCTCGTAGCCGCTGTACTCCCAATGCCCTTCGGGCCTCGTCGGATCCAGAGGATCCTCGCGGGGAGAATTCCTCTTCTTGATCGTGTTGTCGTAGTGAAACGGCTCGTCGAACCCGTCGATGATCACCCAGACGCCGGGCTCCTCCTCGCGGAGCTCGCTTTCCTTGAACTCCGCGATCGGGTCGTAGGTCACGACCTTCTCGACGCCGGCGACGTCAAAGACCTGAACGATCGGCTGGGTCAACGCCCAGTACAGCGCGGCGGAGCTCTCGATCTTGGTGCCGTCCTTCGTCCGCACGGTACGCTCGAAGCCGTCAGGGGGCAGCTCCCCCTTCTTGCGCGCGTACTCGGAGATGTACGCCTGAAGGCGCGACACCATGCCGCTCGTGCTCTCCTCCCTGGCTCGACGCATGTGCCCGCCGGCCGTCATGACCAGGATGCCCGCGAGGAACACGATGATCATGATGACGATCATGATCTCGATGAGCGTGAAGCCATCGCACGATCCTCTTGCGCCCGGGCTCCGACGTCCTGTCGGCCTACCAGTTGCCGATGTCATCGCTTTCTTCGTCCATCTCCTCGCCGAGCGCCGTTTCGTCCTCGCCGTTCTCGCCCTTCGAGTAGAGATCGAACTTCTTCTCTCGCCGCATCCAGTCCTTGACCCTCTGGCCACGGTTGCAGCGGTAGACGTACGGCTCGTTGAAGTAGTCGAGGTAGTACTTCTTGGTCTTCGGGTCGCGTCGCTCGCGGTTCGTCGCCGGGCGATAGACGGTGCGCTCCGAGTCGTCGGCGTCCTCAAGCTCGACGACGAGGCGATCGGTCTTGAGCACGAGGTACGGGGCGCTGCGGCCGCCGGGGCCCTTCGGACGCGGCTCGCCGATCAGCGCGTCGAGCACGTCGGGGAAGTGGTTCGACTCGGACGTGATCTTCTTGCCGGCGCCGGGGTAGGAACCTTCCTCGGAGTAGTATTGGTCAATCGCGTTGCTGAGGTTGCTGATCTCGAGCTGGATGGCCGCGTTGTTGCCCTTTCGCTTCATCACGGACACGCCGGTCAGAGCGAGGCTCGCGAGGATCGCGATGATGCTGATCACGATCAGCACCTCGACGAGGGTAAAACCGGCAGCACGACGTTCGTTCGGACGCTTCATTTCGTTGCCTCGAGCAGGTTGTATCGGCGGACGCGCCTTTCTTCAGGCGGTTGGTCCTGGACGGGAAGTGTCGAGCGGATCTTCTCGAACGGATCGCCACGTCGATGTTGGCCGCCCGCGATGAGACCCGTGCGGCCGTTGGCGATTCTACCGCATCGAACGGATCTACCGAATCGACCGGAACCGAGCGAGGCTCCGAAAGACGCGGCGGACAATCCGCAGACGCGAGACCCACCGCCGCGGGCGACGGCCCGCTCGGCGGAATCGTAAAGTATACGGATCGAAGATCTTATTAGCAATGCAGCCATCGCTGACACTGGCTGAACGGACACCCGACCGGACCCGGCCCCGCTAGCAGGTCCGTTGCAACGGGCTGCTGGGGCTCACCCGATGGACGATCGCGGCGATGCGCCCGTTGCACTCCGCCCACGCGCGGCGCCGCAACCCGCCTCGGGAGCCCGTACAGACCCCGGACACGGCGTGTCGGCCCGCAGGCCCCGACTCCGGTCGGCGGCTCCGCCTTCCGTTCGCGAGGCCCCACCTACGCCCCGTCAGCCGACGAGGTACTCCTCGATGAAGCCGGTGTTGATCTTGCCGGCGAGGAAGTGGAAGTGCCTGAAGATCTCTTTGGCGAGCGGAATCGTCGTCTTGATGCCGTCGATGCGGAACTCGTCGAGCGTGCGGAGCATGCACGCGATCGCCGCCTCGCGGGTCTTCTGGTGGACGATGAGCTTCGCGATCATCGAGTCGTAGTGCGGCGGCACGGTGTAGCCGCTGTACAGGTGACTGTCGACGCGCACGCCGAAGCCGCCCGGCGGGCGGAACAGATCGATCCGTCCCGGGCACGGCCGGAAGTTGTCCTTGGGATCTTCAGCGTTGATCCGAGCCTCGATCGCGACACCGCTGAAGGTGATGTCGTCCTGGGTGTAGCCGAGCGGCTCGCCCTGGGCGATGCGGACCTGCTCCTTGATGAGGTCGATGCCGGTCACGAGCTCGGTGACGGGGTGCTCGACCTGGATCCGCGTGTTGACCTCGATGAAGTAGAAATCGAAGTTCTTGTCGACGATGAACTCGACCGTGCCGGCGTTCGAGTAGTCCGCCGCCTTGACGATCCGCTTGGCAGCGGCGCCCATCTCGTCGCGCACCTCGCGCGGCAGCCCGGGAGAGGGCGACTCCTCGATGAGCTTCTGGTGGCGTCGCTGCAAGCTGCAGTCGCGCTCGCCGAGGTGGACGATCTCACCCTGCTGGTCGGCGAGGACCTGGATCTCGACGTGGCGCGGGTTTTCGACGTACTTCTCGAGGTAGCACTTCGAGTTGCCGAACGCCGCGGCCGCCTCGGCCTGCGCCTGCGTGAACGCGCTGCGCAGGCTGATGTCGTTGTGCGCGACGCGCATGCCTCGACCGCCGCCGCCGGCGACGGCCTTGATGATCACCGGGTAGCCGATCTCCCGCGCGATGCGCAGCGCCTCGTCCTCGTCCTCGAGGATGCCGGGGCTACCGGGAACACGCGGAACGTCGGCCTCGGAACACAGATCCCGCGCCTTGCCCTTGTCCCCGAGGAGCGCGATCGCTTCGACGCTGGGCCCGATAAACTCGATGTGACACGACCGGCAGATCTCGGCGAACTGCACGTTCTCGGCCAGGAATCCGTAGCCGGGATGGATCGCGTCGACGTCCGTGATCTCGGCCGCCGAAATGATCTTGGAGATCTCGAGGTAGCTCTGCAGGCTCGGTCCGGGCCCGATGCACACAGCCTCGTCCGCCAGGTCCAGATAGGACGCATCGCGGTCCGCATCCGAGTAGACGGCGACGGACTCGATGCCCATCTCGCGACACGCGCGGATGATGCGCTGGGCGATCTCTCCGCGATTCGCGACGAGGATTCGGGACAGCTTCTTCACTCGAGCTCGACCTTGAACAGGGGCTGGCCGAACTCGACGGGCTCGCCGTTCTGCACCAGGACTTCGCGCAGCACGCCGTTCACGCCGGCCTTGATCTCGTTCATCACCTTCATCGCCTCGATGATGCAGAGAACCTGATCCTCGCCGACGTGGTCACCATCCGAGGCGAACGGGTCGGCTTCGGGGCTCGCCGCGCGGTAGAACGTGCCGACGAGAGGCGATTGGACGACGTGGAGCCCATCATCGACCGGCGCCTCCGGCCCGTCGGAGCCAGCCGCGACAGGAGCGGCAGCGGCCGCATCAACTGTGGCCGGCGGCTGCGCGAACGCGACCGGCGCCGGAGAGATCGTCGGCTCCGTCTTGCGGAGTCGAACGCGATGCCCCTCTTCCTCGATCTCGAGCTCGGCGAGATCGTTGCGGCGCATCAGTTCGAGGAGCTCCTTCAGGTCCTTGACGTACTTCGGGAGGTCCATACGGTCCATGCTCGGTGTTTCGCGGCTGCCGGTTCCTCGACTGCCGAATCGTCACCGACAGCCGACCACGCACGGCGCGAGCTGCCTGTCGGCATCGATCGGATCGCTGCCGACGCCGCCCGCCGCGGTCGCCGACCGAAGGCTCTAAACCTTGACAGCACGGCAGTTTAGAATTGCACGAAAGCGCCGGATTCTAGACATCCGGCAGATGGTTGTCAAGGGAATTCGCGCCTGGGCTGCCCGAGGACAGTCGAACGCGCGACGGTCGCCGCTGGCGGCCAGCCCATGCGCCTATTCGACGGCCTGCAGACGGACCTTCGCCGCGACCTCCTTGCGGCCGCGGCGGACGCGGACCTCGACCTCGTCGCCGATCTGGCGACGGTCGAGAATGTTGAGCAGGCCCTCCGTGTCGGCGACCGCCGCTTCGTCGATTCCGATGATGACGTCGCCGAGCACGACCTCGCCCGAGCGGTAGATTTTGGCCCCCTCGAGGCCGGCGCGGTCGGCGGCCGAGTCCGACGCGACGCCGCGGATGATCACGCCCTTCTCGATCCCCCACCGGCGGGCGAGATCGTCGCTGAACAGGTACACGCCGAGGCCCGGCCGGACGTACTTACCGGTGCGAACGATCTGACCGACGACGCGGCGCACGGTGCTGACGGGCACGGCGAAGCCGATGCCCGAGCTCGATCCGCTGCGGCTGACGATTGCCGTATTGACGCCGATGAGGTGCCCCTGCGAGTTCAGCAGCGGACCGCCGGAGTTGCCGGGGTTGATCGCGGCATCGGTCTGGATCACGTCCGTGATGGTCCGGCCGTTCGGCGCCCGGATTTCCCGGCCGAGGGCGCTGATCACGCCCTTGGTCAGGCTGTGATCCAGGCCGAACGGATTGCCGATCGCGAGCGCGTTCATGCCGACGCGGACGTCCTGGTCGCGACCGAGGGTGACGGGGTGCAGGAGCTCCTTCGGCGCGTCGACTTTGAGGACCGCGAGGTCCTTGTCCGGAACGACGTCGACGACCTCCGCCCGAAAGACCTTGTTGCCCGCGAACGCGACCGTCAGCGAGCCCGCGCCTTGGACGACGTGGAAGTTCGTGACCACGTGGCCGGCGTCGTCCCAGACGAAGCCGCTACCGTTGCCCTGCGGCACCTCGAAGACGTCGAGGGAGAGCCAGGTCCGGCGCACCGCGTTGTTCGTGATGAAGACGACCGATCGGGACGCCGCCTCGAAGACCGCGACGCGGCGCTGCTCGTCAGCTTGAAGCTCGGCGGCGCCAGCGCTCTCCGGTCCGTTGGAGCGCACCTCGGGCAAGCGACGATCGAGGAGGCAGGCGAAGCCGAACCCGGCGATCAGGCCGACGACGAGCACGGGGAAGAGACGATTGCGCATCATGGGAATATCACTCCTTCGCGGTTCGCGGACATTCTACGGCCTGCGAACGCACTCTCTACTTTCGGATTCGGAGAGCGGCGCAGTGGAGGGGAACGGCGTCGGCCGAAGCTGTGTCAGGGGCTTCGAGGGCCGTGTCACGGCTCCGTGAGCTTGGAACGATCGTTCCAAGTTGCTGTGTCAGAGCCTACAGCCGAGCTGCAGATCGACCGGGCAGCCGAGCTCGTCCGCCGTCTCGTCGACGCCGCTGCGGGTGGGGGGGGGGGGCCGCGGCGCGCCGCGGCGGAAGAGGTAGCCGAGCACGGTGACCGCGTCGACGAGCCCGATGCGGCCGTTGTCGTCCGCGTCGAGCGCGTCGGGGCCGTGGCGGAGGGTGGCGGCCTCGATGTCGGCGAAGGGATCCGCGTTCGGCCTGAGCCAGACCGAGTCGAGTCGGATGGCCGAGCCCTGACCGTGAACCCCACGCGCGATGGCGAGCAGAATCCACGTCGCGAGCGACGCGTAGCGCGACGATTCCTTTCTCTCGGCGCTCGGCCTGCGCGTCGCTCGACGTACGATATCGGCCAAAGGTCGACCGCACCGGGTCATGAGACGTCCCTCTCGGGCCGCGTTGGCTCTGCGCTCAGGCTACCGGCAAGGACCGCCCGCAGCGCGCGAAAAGCGTCGCCGAATCCTGTTTCGTCGGTTGTAGCTCGCTGGCTGTCTTCCTCTTCTCTGTGCGCTCTGTGCTACTGACGATGAGATTCCTGTTTTTTGTCGAAGATCTCAAGCCGCGTCGAGCAATGAGGATACGTTAGCGTTCTGAGCCGCGAGGATCGCTGCAATGATGCGTCGGCCTCTGTCGGTCACTTGATATCGATGGGTCTTCTGGATCTTCCGGATCAGCTTGTGCGCGCGCAGCATGCGGAGCTGTCGGGTGACTCGTGCGGCTTCGCGTCGTCGTCGCTTTGTATCTCGTAGCGCAGCGGCGGGACATAGTAGCGCCAGCAGGTCGCGGTTGCGGAATCCCGTAACCACGAACTCGCCGCGATTGACAGCGGTGAAGAGCTCGTTGTCTCCGCTCTGCCACGGACGCAAGGCGCGCACGCGCTTGCCCTTGAACTTCGTCGGTCGGCAAACGTCCTTCACCAGTTGGTGTACGCTGGTGGGGTCCTTGACGGTAGCCAGGGCGTCGAGATATCGCTCGTTGGCAGACTGGGCGACTTGCGTGAGTCGGTGGAGGTCAGCGATTCCCTTGCGAAGCGACATCCAGGAGGCCTCGCCGTCAGGCTTGCTTTCGCTCTTGCGGAAGACGCGGATGTCACGCGGGTCGTTGATCGTCGTCTCCACGCGCAGGACGCTCGCCTCCTTGTCGTACATCTTCACCGCGTTGCGGTTGACTCGGTGCTTCACGCGGATCCCTTCGGGGCGGTCCTTGAAGTCGCTGACGACTTGCCCCGTGAAATGGCCGCTGACCCTGCGACCGAGGAAGCGCATCACGTCGCCACTGGAAAACTGCGTCATGGCGTGTAGCGTGAGGCTCGGATAGATCTCTGCGAGCGACGACGGGCGGTCGAACATCAGGTCCGTCGCCCACTCCGCCTGGTGTTGAGTCCAGTAGTAGTCCATCACCGAGTCCTGGAAGATCTCGTCGTGGAGCGGATGAACGACGCCGCGGATCTCCTCCAGGGCCCTTGGCCAATTCGTTCGCAGCTGGCAGTCCATCAGATATTGAGCCCGCCCGACGTGCTCGATCCACTGGAAGCAGTTGGCGCTGCGCCGGTAGTCAACGCCGGAGCGATCGAGCTGTTTGTTGAGCCACTCTCGACCGTTGAGGCAGATCTGGAGGCTGAACGGAAACCAGGTCTGCAGACGCGCGCTCATGAAGCCAAATCGCGGATGAAGAAAGTAGTGATAGAGGTGCAGGCACTTGCCTTCGAAGTAGCGAGGCTCAAGCTTCTTGCGTTCTCGCGAGCGGTGGATCTCCCACGTCTTGCACGGCTCGACGCAGCGAAGAACGCAGATCAGGCCGTTGTCCACCGGATTCTCTCGGAGGATTTCCTGCGCGCGTTCGTCCTTGCGCA
>CAYMRB010000347.1:0-2207 GCA_964392615.1 uncultured Planctomycetia bacterium
GGAGTCGGAGTCGGAGTCGGAGTCGGAGTCGGAGTCGGTGTCGGAGTCGGTGTCGGAGTCGGTGTCGGCGTCGGAGACTCCGCTGCCACCCGCGTTTCCCGCTCGGCGATCGCGTCGCGGTCTGGCAGAATGCGACGCTCGCGTTCTCTACTCTCCTTCAGGAGTCTGCCGTGCCATGTCCCGCGAGGAAGCCGTTCGCCGCCGACGCCGTGTCTGGAGTCGGCTCTTGGCGGTGGTCGTGCTGTTGGTCGTCGCTCACGTGATCGGCTGCAACGGGATGTTCTACCTTCCGGACGCGCGGATCTACAGCACGCCCGCATCGTTCGGCGTGCGTTGCGAGGACGTGTACTTCGACAGCGCTGACGGCACGCGGCTCAACGGCTGGTACCTGCATGCGGACGACGCGTCCGGTCCGCGGCTCGGCACGGTCGTGCACTTTCACGGCAACGCGCAGAATTTGACGAGTCACGTGTACTTCGCGGAGTGGCTGACCGCTCGCGGCCTCGACGTGTTCGTGTTCGATTACCGCGGCTACGGACGATCCGCGGGCTCTCCGAGTCGAGGTGGAATCCACGCCGACGCGATCGCCGCGCTCGACTACGTTCGGTCGCGTCCCGACGTCGATGCCGAACGCATCGTCGTGCTCGGTCAGAGCCTCGGTGGGGCGATCGCGCTCGGGGCTCTCGGCGAGGGGGACCGCAGCGGCGTCCGCGCAGTCGCGGTCGACAGCACGTACCTGTGGTATCGCGACGTGGCCAACGAAGCGGTCGGCGGCACGTTTCTCACGTATCCGCTCGTGTGGCTGCTGATCAGCAACGCGCACAGCCCCGGGCATTCGATCGACCGACTCGCTCCGATCCCGATTCACGTGTTCCACGGCGACGCGGATCGAGTCGTTCCGATGCGCTGCGGGCGCGCGCTGTTCGACGCGGCACCCGAGCCGAAGACCTGGACCGAACGCGCCGGCGGCCGTCATTTGGAGACGTTCCACGAGCCGAGCCCGGAGCGCGAGCTGCTCGTACGGTTCTTCCACGCGGCGCTCGACGGCGACGGCGCGGAGTGAGCGCCGACACGTCGTGAGGCGCTAGGCTACTCGGCGATGCTGGCGATCGCCTTCGCCGAGGTCTCGAGCCACTCCCGCGCGCGCGGCAGATCCTCGAGCGCTTCCTCGTAGTAGCCGTCCGTCGTCAGGCTCCACACGCGCGCGAGCAGGCGCTCGGCGCTCGCGACGCCCTCCCACACGCGTGCGTACTCGGTGAAGCCGATGAGCTCGACCAGCTCTTCGTGGCGCGAGGTCAGGTCGAACAGCTCGCCCGCCGACAGCGCAACGAGACGCGACGCGACCTCGTCCGGGGCCAGCTCGGCCTTGCGGTCGTCGAGCTCGCGCACGCTTGCGAGCACGCGGTCGATGCTGTTACGGAACCAGCTCAACTCGCCTTGCCCATCGCTTTGCGCCGAGCGCGCGATCGAGCGCGCGAAGCGCGTCAGGATGCCGCCTGCGACGAGCCCGACAAGGCCGCCGGCGAACAGGGCGATCGACCAGTCCTCGGGTGCGAAGCCATCGGCATCCGTGCGAAACCCTGCCGCTCCGACGGTGCCGACGCAGAAGCCGAGGACGATGACGAGATTGGCGACGATGTTTATCCACATGATCAGAGTTGCCTCACAACGACGTCGCGACCTTCCAGAGTGCGTGACTGACACCGACCAGCGCATCCCCTACGATCAGCCCCGCCGCGATCGGCACCCCCTTGTCTTCGGCGAAACGTGGCCCCTTCACCTTGGTGACGATGATGTTCACGATCCCGCCGAGGCCGAACACGATCATGTACTCGAAGGGCAGGTAGAGCGACAGCCCGACCATCACGCCCATGCCGGGCGACACGAGGAGCGACACGACGATGCCGAGGATCGCGCCGGCGATGTACTTGCCCAGCGGTACGTCGCCGCCACGCATGATCTCGATGGCGCCCTCGAGCGCGCCGGCTTGCGGGGCTTTCAGCTCCGGATAACCCCTGGCGAGCGTCGTTTCCGTGCCCCCGGCGTCTTGATACGCCGCCAGCGCCTCCGGCGTCGCTTGTGCGCGCTCCCACAGGATCTGCGCCTGATCCGGTCCGAACGCGTAGCTCTGCCAGAGCACGAAGACGATGGCGAGAGTGATCGCCGGACCGATCCAACACGTCGCGATTTGCGCGAATTGCTGGCGT
>CAYMRB010000347.1:2217-11124 GCA_964392615.1 uncultured Planctomycetia bacterium
GGAAACGGCCGGGCCCATCCAGCAGGTGGCGATCTGGGCGACCTGCTGACGGGCGGGGAGGCTGCCGACGAGGTAGCCCGTCTTCAGGTCGGCCATCATGTCGGCGCACATCGACGTGGCGACGCAGATCGCGGCGCCGAGCGTCACCGCCGGCACGATGAACACCTCTCTCGTGCCGAAGATCGCCATCATGATCGCGATCGCGATCAGCGACAGTCCGGACAGCGGCGACCAATCGGTTCGGCCCGTGGTCTGCGCGACGACGAGTCCGGCGAGCCAGAGCCAGAATCCGCCCACCGCGGCTGCGAGGATCGCCTTCCCCCAGGTGACGTCGTCGCCGCCCGAGACTTTGGCTGCGACGAGCAGCAGCCCGAAGCCGATGACGAGGCCGGTGTTGAGCACGCTGACGGGCATCTCCTCCCGCGGCCCGATCGTCTTCGGCGACCGCAGGCTCGCGAGCGCCGCCCTCAACGCCGGCAGCGCGACCATGATGCCTGCGATCGCGCCGCCGAGGATCATGCCGATCCCGACGTTGCGCGACGTGAACTGCGAGAACGCGCCGAAGAACTTGTCGGCCTTCTTGAAAGCTGCAGCACCTGCGAAATCGTCGCTCGCACTGTCGAACGGAGTCCAGTTCGCCCACAGGTTCGCGTCGTTCGCGTCCACGGGAACCCAGCCGAGGTACACGCACGCCGGAATCAGCACCCAGAAGTTCAGCAACGTACCGTAGAGGACCACCAGGCCGGGGCGTCCGGCGAGGTACCCGGCGCCGAGGCTGAGAAGGCTGACGGCGAACACGAAGCGGAATCCAGCCGGCAGGCCGATCCAGTCCCCGACCGGCATCTTTCCGCCGACGTTGATCGCGATCGTCGTGACGATGACAGAGACGATGATTCCGCCGACGAGCAGGATCGCTTTCTGCACGCCCGCGCCCGGAGACCTCAAGATGGCCGCGGTCGCGACGCCCTCGGGGAATCGGAGGCGCTCGAAGTCGATGATCTGCTTGCGCAGCGGAATGATCATCACGACGCCGAGAATCGAGCCGGCCATCGTCGCGATGACGAGCGGTACGAAGCGAATCGAGTCCGGCGCGAGCGTGCCCTTGTGCACGAACAGGTACAGCACCGGCACAGTGAATATCACGCCGGCGTTGACCGTGTTGACCCCCGACGCCACGGTCTGGAACACGTTGACCTCGAGGATCGAGCCCGCGCGCGGCGCGAAGGACCGTAGCACGCCGCGCAGGAGGCCGAAGCCGATGACGGCCGCGACGGTCGAGCCGACGATGCCGAATCCGATCTGCAGTCCGGCGTAGCAGATCCCCATGTTCAGGAGCGCTCCGACGAGGACGCCTCCGATGAGGCTCGTCGGGGTCAACTCACGGTACGGTCGCGTCGCCAATTTCAGGCCCTCGCGGCTGGCGACCCGTCACGGGTCGCGGTGGGGGGGAAGAGAGTCGAGGAGTTCGAGCGGAGTCGAACCCGGTCGCGAAACGAGTCGACGTCCGTCTCTGCCGAGCGCACGTCGACTCGTCGCGATCGGGGCCCGTCAGCTGCTCATCTCGTCGCCAACGCGCGCGAGGAGCTGCTTGGTCAGGCGGATCCCCTCGATCTCGCCGGGCTTGCCGCCTTCCCACTCGATGCCCACATAGCCGTGATAGCCGGCGTCGCAGACGATCTTCATCATGCGGCGGAAGTCGGTGTTCTTCTCATTGCCTGCTTCGTCGAAGACGTGCGACTTCGCGCTGACCGCCTTCGCGTAGGGCATCAGCTCGGTGACGCCCTTGTAGCGGTCGTACCACTTGCCGCCGCCGACGTGAAAGTTGCCGAAGTCGGGCAGGGTGCCGCAGGTCGGGAGGCCAACGGTCTTCATCACCGACGCGAGCCACGCGCCGTTCGACGACAGGCCGCCGTGGTTCTCGACGATGACGTTGATGCCGTACGGCTCGGCGAACTCCGTCACGCGGCGCAGGCCGTCGGCCGCGAGCTTGATCTGGTCGTCGTACTCGCCGCTCGACGCAGCGTTGACGCGAATCGAGTGACACCCGAGATACTGCGCCGCCTCGACCCAGCGGTAGTGGTTCTCGACGGCCTTCGTGCGGCGCGCGGCGTCGGGGTCGCCGAGCCGACCTTCGCCATCGATCATGATCAGCAGCGTTTGCACGCCTTCCTGGCGCGCCCTGTCCTTGAGCTGGAACAGGTACTTCTTGTCCTTCGCCTTGTCCTTGAAGAACTGGTTGACGTACTCGATGGCATCGATGCCGAGCTCGTTCGCCGTCGCCGCGAAGTCGACGTTCGAGATCTTGCCCTGACGCAGCGTGCGGTGGAGCGACCACTGGGCCAGCGAGATCTTGAACGGCGCCTTCGATTTCTCCGGAGCGGGAGCCGCGGCCGCGGTCAGGGGCGCAGCGCTGGCGAGCGCGCCGGCGGCGATGCAGGCCGCTCCGCGGCGAAGGAACTGACGGCGATCGGGAGACGGAACCGGAGTGGCCATAGTGCGCGTCCTCTGACTCGTTCGTGAAACCGTGTTTCTGCGGGCAAGTCGGGCATTCTAACCCGTGCTGCCGCAGCGGCACAACGGCGAACGAACGTCGCTCGGGGGCGCGAAACGGGCGTCAGGCGCTGTTCACGAGTTGTACGAGGGTGGCGACGGGATCGCGACTCGCCGGCACGAGAGCTGGCGGCACCAGGGCTCGGAGAACCCGGTTCTCCTCTTCGAGCTGCTCGATGGCGTGGATCGCGGCGATCTGCGCGCGATAGTACTCCGCACCCCACGGTGTCTCTGCCAGGAGCTTCGCGATGCGGTTCAGGAACTTGCGCTGCTCCGGTTCGAGTCGGCTCTCGCTCATGGCATCACCTCCGTCACGGACCTCAGACCCTACACTCGCGCGGACGCGGCAGTACTCGGGACCGCATTCACGCGGAGCGGTAAGCTGCAGGAACCGTGCCGTGGACGCGGTCGTTGCCGTAACGCGGCATGGGGCCGCAGCCTGGTCGAGCCATCACACCGCTGGCGCGCGATCTGCCGGGCGGGGATCGGGCAGGTAGATCTTCCCCACTGGGGCGAATGCGCGGCCCCTGGCGGCGTACGCCGCAAAGCTGGCTTCGGCAACTGGGATATGAAAGGATGACGGGGCTTCTCACCCAGACCAGCGGGAGGTGTCGGATGTTCGAGCCCAGCTGCGTGTTTCGTCGCGCCGTCATCGCTTGTGCGGTCGTGTGCCTGTCGACCGCGGCGGTCGACGCACAGGGCCGGTCGAGCCGCGAGGCGACGCTGATCTTCAACACCGCGAGTCGGCTCTATCGCCAGAAGAACTGGCGCGATGCGTCGGCTGCGTTCGGGCGGTTCATCGAGCGTTTCCCGAAACACGACGACGCGGACGAGGCGCGATTCGCGCGCGGCTACTGCTTCAACCGCCTCGGCGATCACGCCAAGGCCGTGCTCGATCTGGAAGCGGCGCGTCGGCATGCCGGAGCTACGTGGACGGCTGACGCGCACTTCTACTACGGCCGCTCCCAGGAGGCGCTGGCCGTCAAGGGCGGCGGGGGTGCTACGGATCCTCGCAAGCATTGGGTCGCTGCAGCCGATGGCTACGGCAAGGCCGCGGCGTCGAGGCGGAAGGCCATCGCGACGCTCGCGAAGAAGGCGAGGAAGTCGAAGAACGACGCGAAGCGCCGTGAGCAGCTGGTCGATTCCTGGGTGCTGTCCCTCTCGTCTCAGGGCGAGGCGCTCTACCAGTCCGGTGACCACGCCGGCGCGATTCGCGCTCTCGCCACGCTGGAGGCCGAGCGCTCCGCGGACGCGCTGACGGCGGAGGGCTATGGCCGGGGCCTGTACTTCCTCGCCCTCGCGCACTTCGCGACGGCGCGAGCGGACGATGCGGCGAAGCCGGACGACACAGCGACGCTGGCCGTGCTCGCGCGGTTGACGGCGCCGGAGTTCGAGCGCGAAGCGCTGTGGGCCGACGCGACCTTCCTCGCAGCTCGGCTGTTGCACAAGGAGCGTCGGCTCGCCGATGCCATCGCGCACTACCAACGTGTCGTCGCGAAGGGCGGTGCCACGGGGCCCGTGGTGAAGGCTGCGTACTACCTCGGCGTTACGCGGTACGAGCTCGCCACTCCGGAGGGCTACCGCCTGGCGGCTCGGGACCTCGCGGCATTCCACGCGGCGTACAGGTCGCACGCGTTCGCGCCACGAGCGCGGTACTACGAGGCGCTGTCGTACTTCCAGCTCTCGAAGTACGGCGAGGCTGCGAAGCGGTTCGACGCGCTGCTCGCGGACAAGAGAGCGGTCGCCGGGCTCGGCGGGCTGATCGGCCAGGCGCTGCTGAGCCAGGGGCAGTCGCATCTCCTCTCCGAGCCGCCGCGTCACGACGCGGCTGTCGACGCGCTCGCGCGCGCTGTCGAGCGCGAACGCAAGGCGGGAGGGGCGCCGAGCGCCGCGCTGGCTCAGGCCCGGTACTGGCACGGCGAGGCGTTGTTCGCGAGAGGCGGTGACGACTACGGCCCGTCCGCGGCCGCGTTCGCCGAGGTGGCGGGGCCGCTGGCGCAGTTCGGGGGGCCGCTAGCCGAGGAAGCGGCGTACAAGCGGGCGGTCGCGTTGCTGCGCGCCGGGCGCCACAAGGACTGCGCCGACGCCGCGCGCACCTACCGCGAGCGTTACTCGGGCAGCGCGCGGTTCCGCTTCGAGTCGTTCAAGGTGGCGGCGCGCAACGCGCTGCGCGCGCCTCTCGATGCGTTGCCGGAGGCCGAGCGGCGTGCTGCCTCGCAGTACTACGAGGACGCGGCCCGCTTCGCACCGACGCCCGCCGAGGCGAACCACCTGCTGTACCTCTCCGCAGTCGCGCACCATCGAAACGGGTCGTTCTCATCGGCCGAGACCACGTTGCGAGCGCTCGATGCGACGCTGTCGAAGGAGGATCGAGCCGACGCGAAGTACGCCGACTTCACGTTCTACTTCGCGGACTCGCTGGCGCAGCAGCCGGCGCCTCCCGAGGACGCGGCGCCGGCCGACAAGCTGTCTGCGAAGAAGCGCTGGCAGCGCGCGGCGGGAGTCTTCGCGGCCTACCTCGAGGCGACCAAGCCGCGTCACGAGGCGATCGCGCGGGTCAACCGCGGGCTCTGTCTGCAGTGGGCCGGTGAGCCACGCCCGGCACGCGACTGCTTCCGCGCGTTCGTCGCGAAGTTCGCCACGCACGACTTGGCCGACCGGATGCGCTTCACCGTCGCGAACCTCAGCCTCGAGCTGGGCGAGCACGAGACGGCGTTCGCCGAGTACCGCGCGGTCGCCGCGGTCAAGCGTGCCGACGCGGACCTCGCGCTGCGCGCGCTCCTGCAGGGGGCGGCCCTCGCACGTCGGCTTTCGCAGCCGGACGAGGCCGTCGCCCTTCTCGACGACATCGCGAAGCGTCGGAAGACGGGAGCCGAGGTCGATCGCGACGCTGCGGCCTTCGTCGAGGACGTCGACTTTCACCGCGCGATGGCGCTCGTCGAGGGCGAACGCGGCGATGCGGCGGCGGACGCGTTGCGCGCGTTCATCGACAGCTACCCCTCGAGCGGCCGCCTGTCCGACGCGCGGTTGCAGCTCGCCTACCTTCTCCTCGATCGCGACGAGCCGGCGTCGGCCATCGCCGTCCTCGCACCGCTCGTCGCGTCGGACGCCACCGTGTCGGGTCGTGACGAAGCGCTCTACCTGACCGGCTGGAGCCACGGCGAGCTGGCGCACGCGGCGGATGATGCCGATGCCGGCGACGACGACGACGACGACGACGACGACGACGACGGTGCCGGCGGCGACGACGACGACGACGACGACGACGACGACGACGCGCCGCCCCCCGGCGAGCAGCACGCCGCGCAGATGGAGGCGGCGTACCGCCAGCTCCTCGCGGAGCATCCGGCGAGCGACTTCGCGTTTGACGCGAAGCTCGAGCTCGGTCAGCACCTGTTCAACCGGGACGATCGCGAGGACGCGAAGGAGCTCTTCACGAGCCTGCGTCAAGATCTCGACACGCGGAGGGCGCCGCCGGGGCGCGCGGCGGCGCTGCGGGAGCGCACGCTCTGGGGCCTCGCATTCGTGGCGCGCGAGGAGGAAGACCACGCCGTCGCGCATCAGCTCTTCGACGCCGTGGCTATCAACGAATCGAGCGAACTCGCCCCGACCGCGCTGTTCTGGGCCGCGCGCTCGTGGATGCTCGCCGGCGAGAACGGCGAGGCCGTGACGCGGTTCGAGAAGCTCGTCGGCGCGTGGAAGCCGCGCGCGGGCGAGCAGTACGAGGAGAGCCTTCTGCGCCTCGGCGAGTGCTACCATCGCGAGCAGGAGTACGGCAAAGCGATCGAGACCCTCGAGCGTCTGCTGAGCGAGTTCCCCGAGGGCGACCTGCGGCACGAAGGACGCTTCGCGCTCGGATTCGCGCTGCAGTACAAGGACCGATCCGAGGACGCGATTCGCGAGCTGCGCCAGGTCGTCAACGAGACGGTGGCCGTCGTCGCGGCGCGCGCGCAGTATCACATCGGCGAGTGCCTGATGGATGCGGGCAAACACCGCGAGGCCGCGGCGGAGTTCCTCACGGTCGTTGCGAACTTCGACTTCGACGGCGCCTACCGGCCGTGGTGGCGGCGGGCGCTCCTGTCGGCCGGCATCGCGTACCAGGCGGCGGGCGACGACGCGGCGGCGACGCAGCAATTCGAGGAGCTGATCGAGGCCGCGCCGGAGTCCGACGAGGCCCAGGCTGCGAAGAAGCGACAAGCCGAGGCGAGCGGCGGAGGCGAGTCGCCATGAGCGTGCGCGAACGAGCGGGGAGAGCGACAGCCGGCAAGCTCGTCATCGTCAGTCTCGTCGCCGTCGTCGGGCTGAGCGTCATCGCGCCGTCGATCCAGCGCATCGTCGCACAGGACGACCCGACGGCCGGCGGCGCGGCGGGTGCTGCCGCAGCGAATCCGGAAGGCGACAACGCAGGTGGCGCTGGCGACAACGGCGCCACCGAGAACGGGTCGGGCGACGCGGGCGCGAATCACCCGGAGACGTACCTCGACTTCGCGCTGGCCGGCGGCAAGCTGATGGCGCCGATCGGCATCTGCAGTCTGCTGTGGCTGACGTTTCTCGTCGAGCGTCTGATCGCGCTGCGCAGCGGCCGCGTGCTGCCCGGAGGGCTCGTGCGCGGGTTCGTCGCGATCGACAAGAACCGCGCGCTCGATCGCGGCGTCGTCGAGCGGCTGTGCAAGCGGTACCGATCGAGCGCGTCGCGCGTCCTCGAGGTCGCGCTGGCCCACCTCGAGGCCCCGCGGGAGGACATCGAGCACGCGGTCAATAACGTCGCGCAGCGCGAGGTTCACCGCCTTCGCCGCTACCTGCGGCTGTTTTCGGTCATCGCCGGAATCGCGCCGCTCCTCGGGCTCCTCGGCACGGTCACCGGGATGATTCAGGCGTTCCGAGAGGTCGCGATCAGTGGGCTCGGCTCCGGACAAGCTCTCGCGCCCGGCATCTACCAGGCGCTGATCACGACGGCCGCGGGGCTGATCATCGCGATTCCCGCGCTGATCACCCACCACTGGTTCGAGTCGAAGATCGACGGCTACGTGCACCGAATCGACACCCTGGTCGTCGACTTCGTCGAAGCGTTCGGGCCGCGTCGGAAGGCGCGAAACTCCGAGGTCAGGCACTCCGACGAGCCGCGTGTCGCGACGAGCGGCGCGGGGGAGGCGTGACGCCATGATCCGCGTCGAGCGACGCCGACGAGATCTGCAGCTCGATATGGCGCCGATGATCGACATGGTGTTCCTGTTGATCATCTTCTTCCTGACCGCGACGACGTTCACTGAGCGCGAGCGCGAACAGGATGTCCTCTTGCCGTCGAACCGCAAGCCGGGAAGCCTCAGCCGCAGCCTCGACAACAACGTCATCGTCAACGTGCTCGCTGACGGCGGCGTCCGCGTGTTCGGCGACGCGATGGAGCTGGACGCGCTCGTCGCGGTGATTCGCGACCGCAAGGCCCGAGCGAGCGCGCCGCTGAAGGTGCAGGTGCGCGCGGATCGGCGCACGCTGTACGCCCACGTCGCGGCCGCGCTCCAGGCGATCGAGCGCGGCGGTGTGCCGCGGCCGTATCTGTCGTACAAGGTCGAAGGACTGGGCGAAGGGGAGGACTGACCGATGCCGTCGAAGAGCCGGCCGAGGACGTGGCGCAGGAGGGGTCTTTGGCTGACGACTCTCGCGGTCCTCGTCGGGCTGGCCGTCACGGCGCCATTCGTCCTGCATCGACGCGTCGGGTTCTACACCGACGGCGCCGGGATCCACGAGTCCGAGTCGACCGCGGCCGACTCGATTCGCGAGGTCCTGTGGGAGCGACCGGAAGCGCTCGGCGACGCCGTCAACCACGCGCAGCTCGACGACTACGAGCCACGCCTCGGTCCGTACGGAGATCTCCTCGTCTTCACCCGCGGCCGCCCGGGGGAGAATGCCGACCTCTGGCTGTCGGAGCGTCAGCGCGGACGCTGGCAGCCGGCGCAGCCCATCGCATCGATCAACACGCCGGCCGACGAGCTCGGCGCCGCGTTCAGCGCCGACGGCCGCTGGCTATGGTTCTACTCCGACCGCGCCGGAGGCGAAGGCGGCTACGACATCTGGGCCGCGCCGTGGAACGAAGACGGCAGCTTCGGCGCGCCGCGCAACGTCGGCCAGACCATCAACACGCGTCACCACGAGATGAACCCGGTCCCGGGACCGCAGGGAGAGCGCCTGTGGTTCACGAGCGATCGGAAAGACGACGTCGACGACACCCCGTGGAGGGGGACGGTGAGATCGCGACAGCGATTGTCGGACTACGACATCTTCGTCGCAGCGGTGGTCGACACCGACACCGACACCGACTCCGACACCGACACCGAGACCGACACCGAGACCGACACCGAC
>CAYMRB010000348.1:0-11055 GCA_964392615.1 uncultured Planctomycetia bacterium
TCAAGAAGGAGAAGCAGGAGATCTCGCTCGGCATGAAGCAGGTCGAGGTCAATCCGTGGACCCTGGTCGCCGAGAAGTACCCGATCGGCTCGATCATCGAGGGCAAGGTCCGCAACCTGACGAACTACGGCGCGTTCGTCGAGCTCGAGGATGGCATCGACGGCCTGCTGCACGTCGCCGACATGTCGTGGACCCGCAAGGTCATCCACCCGAACGAGATGGTCAAGAAGGGCGACACGGTCCGTGCCGTCGTGCTGCAGGTCGACCAGGAGCGCAAGCGCATCGCGCTCGGCCTCAAGCAGCTCGATGAGGATCCGTGGGACGAGAAGATCCCGGATCGCTACCAGGTCGGCAGCGTCGTCGTCGGCAACGTCACGAAGATCACGAACTTCGGCGTGTTCGTGAAGCTCGAGGACGAGCTCGAGGGGCTGCTCCACATCTCGGAGCTGTCGGAGCACAAGGTCGCGTCGGCCGAGGACGTCGTCAACGTCGACGAGCGCCTCGCGGTGCGGATTATCCGCGTCGACCCCGAGAACCGGAAGATCGGCCTCAGCCTCAAGGACGTCACGGAGGAGCAGGCCGAGGTCGCGATCGCCGACTACGAGGAGCGCATGGCCGCAAAGGCGGCTGCCGAAGGCGAGAAGAAGGCTGACGAGCCCGCTGCAGCGTCCGGCGAGTCGCCCGCGGCCGAGGCCGAAGCTCCTGCAGCCGAAGAGGCGCCGGCAGCCGAAGAGGCTCCTGCAGCCGAAGAGGCTCCCGCGGCCGAAGAGGCTCCTGCAGCCGAAGAGGCTCCTGCAGCCGAAGAGGCTCCGCCGGCAGCCGAAGAGGCTCCTGCAGCCGAAGAGGCCCCCGCGGCAGCCGAAGCTCCCGCGGCCGAGGAGCCGGCCCCGGCGCCGGAAGGCGACGAAGCGTCGGGCGACGGCGCCGAGAAACCGGCGGAGTGAGCACGACCCGCGATCGCGGGTGAGAACCACGCATGGCGCGGCGGCGCGGCGGTCGAGAGGCCGTCGCGCCGCCGCGCTGTCGTTGAGGGGGGCGGGGTTCCGGGTACAATGGCCTCCGCAGCCCCTTTCCCGACGGATTGTCCGCAGTCGTATCTCAGGGCTTCTGGGCTGTCGAAGTGTTCAGGAGCCTCGTCGCGATGGTCGACGACACGACGGGCCGACTCCTGCAAGTCGGCAGCGTGTCGATAATCCCTGCCGCGTCATGAACCGAGCCACACAGATTCGCATCGTCGCCGGCGTCTGCGTCGCCGGTATCGTGGTGCTCGCCGAGACACTGCGACCGACCGCGTCCGCGGACGGCCGATCACGAGCCCGCGACCTCGCTGGGCAATCGGTGGGATCCACGACGACGGAAGAGCCGCCGAACGCGCCGCGTCTGCAGCCGGCGGTGGCGCGTGCGCTGAAGCGGCTCCTCTCGGAGAGAGCGGCCGATCAGACGGCCGGGACGCGCGCTTTGAGGAAGATCGGGGTCGAAGCGATTCCCGAGCTTCGCGCGTGGTTGCGACACGAGGGGCGTCGCCTCGAGCGCGTGCGCCTGATCCTCGATCAATTGGTCGCCGACCTGGGAGAGGCGCGACCGCCGGTGGAGCCGCTGACGCGCGACTTCTCGGCCGAGGAATACTTCCGGCGCAAGCTCGAGCACGCGCGGATCCACCTGCGAGCGGGACGCTACAAGAAAGCCCGGGAGATCGCGGCGTCGATCCTCGAGCTCGATCCAGGATCGCCGCTGAAGTTCCCGCTCACCCGCCTGGTTCGCGAATGCCGCGAACGCATGATGCAGCGCAAGCTCGAGCCTCGCGTCGATGTCGGCCAGCTCGTCTACGAGGTCGGCGACGAGCCGGAGGTGTGGTTTCGGCTGTACAACCGATCGCCAGGCGTCGCGCGCGTGTCGATCCAGTCGGGCGTCGTCGGCGAGCTCTACATCGAGGCGGAGCGGCGCTATCAATTCGGCAACGGAGCCGAGAGCAAGGATCGCCTGCCTCTGCGAATCGATGACCGGGCGTCGATGCTCGTCCTGCAACCGGGCGAGTTCTGGGAGCATCGCATCCTGGATCCCGGCGTCGTTCGCGTCTTGCAGGACCTCCCGCTGCGCGAATTCGTCGGTCGCTGCAAATTCCGCGCGACGTTTCGGCCGACGCAGTGGGAGATCGAGGACGAGGAGGACAGCAACATCCCGCTGACGACGCGGTCGGCGGAGTTCTGGGTCGTCCCTCCAGGCAAGCGTCTCGCGTTCGAAGACCCCGTACGACGCCTGACGACCGCGACCTTGCTGCGCCGCGGCGAGGATTTCCTCATCGCCGGTTGGTTCAGCGTCTGGGCGGGCGAGAAGGACCGCGAGCTCAACGGCCGCCTCGTCGATCGTCTCGTGTCGAGCCTCTCGGAGGTGCCGCCCGAGCTGCAACGGCTCACCGGCGAGTTCCTGCGCTCGGCGACGGGGAGGCGGTTCGACAAGCCGGACGAATGGGTCGCGTGGTGGACGAAGGAGAAAGCCAGCAGCGCGGAGACGAAGGGCGGGGCGGTCGACAAGGCCGTTTGGGGCGACCTCGAGCCGCTGGAGTGAAGAGGGCTACCAGGGACTACCGGCGGCACCCGTGAGCCGGTCCGGTCAGCGGCCTACGCCGGCGCGATGACCGCGCGCTCACCCTCGACTCGCACGCGCCCTGCGAGGCACAGCCGCAACGCCTCGGGGTAGGCGACGCACTCCTGTTCGAAGACGCGCGCGGCGAGCGTGTCCGGCGTGTCGTCCGGCTCGACCGGTACGACGCGTTGGACGAGGATCGGCCCGTGGTCGTACTGATCGTCGACCATGTGCACCGTGCAGCCGCTGAACTTGGCGCCGGCCGCGATGACCGCCTCGTGCACGCGCGAGCCGAAATACCCCTTGCCGCCGAACGCCGGGAGAAGCGCGGGGTGGATGTTCAGGACGCGGCCGACGAACGGCTCGGGCACGTCGAGGAAGCGGATGAAGCCGGCGAGCGCGACCCAGTCGACGCGGGCCTCGTCGAGAATCCTCCAGATTCGCGTCGAGAAGTCGTCCTTGTGGTCGCGGAAGTCGACGACCTCCGTCGGGATGCCGAGCTCGCGCGATCGCTCGATGCCGCCGCATGCGGCGTGGCTCGAGATCGCGACCGGTATCTCGGCGTCGAGCGATCCGTCGGTGATGCAGTGCGCCAGGTTGACCAGCGTCCGGCCGCCGCCAGAGAACAGAACTCCGATGCGCGCGCTCACATCCCCTCTCCTCACCGGTAGTCTTGCGGTCCGCCGGTCCGTCACGCGGACGGACCGGAGGAGGTTCAGACGATCACGTCGTCGAGGCTCGTGACGATGCGTCCGATGAGGCCGTAGTCGAGGGCCTCCTCGGCGCTCATCCAGTAGTCGCGGTCGGTGTCCTTCTCGACCTGCTCGACCGGACGGCCGCACTCCGAAGCGATCAGCTCGTTCGCGCGATGGCGCAGCTTGATGATCTCCTCGGCGGTGATCTCGATATCGGACGATCGGCCACGGCCGCCGCCGGAGGGCTGGTGGATCATGATCCGAGCGCTCGGCAATGCAACGCGACGCTCCTTGGGAGCTCCGAGGATCAGGATCGTGCCGGCGCTGGCGTTGAGGCCGAGGCACACGCAGTACACCGGCGCGCGGATGAACTTCAGGATGTCGTAGATCGCGAAGCCGTCGTCCGCCGAGCCGCCGGGCGTGTTCACGTACAGCTTGATCGGGTCGCTCGATTGCGAGTCGAGCCACAGGAGGCTGCCGAGAATGCGCTGCGTGAGCTTCGGCGACACCTCTTCGGAGATGACGACCGTGCGCTCCTTCTTGAGGAGATCGAGGCCGATCGGCGACATCTTCTCCTTCTTGTCGTCGTCGCCGTTCTCGTCGTCGTCGTCATCGTCGTCCAGACGGAGAATCGGCTGCTCCGGCGGGAGCGGGGCCCGCTGCTCGAGAAGGTCGGGGAGAGTCGTCGCGAACGGATCCAGGGTCGTGTCGTCTCGATTCATGTCTCGGGCCGCCAGCGGCGAGCTCCTCTTCACAGGTTTTTCGGAATGGGACCGGGTGCGTCAGCCCGGATGAAGACCTTTGATATATCGTCCCTCCGACGGGGGATTGCAAAGGGATTTCGCGCTTCACCGGCCCGGTAGGGCGTTCCGTACACGTTCGGCGAGCTCCGCCGCGTTGACGCCCTCGACGAGCAGCTGCTTATCGCGCGATGTCGAGCCGGAACGGACCGAGAGCTGCGAGCGCCGCAACCCGAGCGCTTTCGCGAGCACGCGGATGATCGCCTGGTTCGCCTTGCCGCGCTCCGGCGCCGCGCAGACCGCGACCTTCAACGCGTTCGCGTGCAGCCCGGCCACGCGGTCGCGCGACGCGCCGGGAGCCGCGCGCACTCGCAGCAGCGCGCCCTCCTCCCGCGCGGTGATCTCCGGCAGCTCCGAGGGCTCGGAGGCCGACGGCTCGGTCGGCAAGGGCGTCATGAGGCCTCGTAGAGGGCCGATCCGACGCGTACCACCGTCGCCCCCTCCTCGATCGCGACTTCGAAGTCGGCGCTCATGCCCATCGAGAGCCCGGCGTCGGCCGGCAAGAGACCCCGACCGACCGCGTCGTCCCGCAGCCGCCGGAGCGTACGAAACGCGGGGCGAGCGTTCTCGGGATCGGCGTCGTAGCGCGCCATTCCCATCAGCCCGCGACAGCGCGGGGCGAGAGTCGGGGACTCGGCGATCACCTCGAGAAGCGATGGCAGCGCGTCCGGAGTCAGCCCCGTTTTCTGCGCCTCGCCGGAGATGTTGACCTCGACCCAGAGGTCGAATGACGCGGCGTCGCGAGCCTCGAGGCGCGTTTCGAGCTCGCGCGCCAGGCGCTCGGAGTCGAGCGCGTGAAACGCCTGGAACTCGTCGATGACACGCCGGGCCTTGTTGCGCTGCAAGTGCCCTATGAAGTGGAAGCGGGCACCTTCGAGGTCGTCGAGCGTCGCGATCTTCGGAAGGGCCTGCTGCACGCGATTCTCGCCGAAGTCGCGCACGCCGAGCTCCCAGAGCAGCCGGACGACATCGGCGTCGACGTACTTCGATACGACGAGGAGCAGCACGTCTCCGGCGTCGCGCCCGGCGCGCAGGGCGGCGTCGGCCACCGCGTCACGACAGGAGCGCAGATTGCGTTCGAGCCGCGCGCGAGGGGCGTCGCCCAGATTCTCGAGGGTACGAAGTTGCAGCGAAGGGGGCATGACCGGGCCGATAGGGACTGCTAACCCGCGCGTCCCATGCGATTCACCAGAATCGTATTCTTGCCGCAGAGCTCCTCCACGGCGAGGAATAGCTCGAGATCCGGACGCACCCAGACCTCCTCGCCCACTTGCACGATCGCGCGTTCGCTGCGCTCGTTGCGGAACAGGAGGTAGACCGGGCACCTGCCGTGATAGGCCATGAGGAGCTGCTTGAGCTTGAACAGCAGGTCCTCGCAGTCCGGATGACGGACCAGATCGAGGTCGATCGACAGATCCGACGTCAACGTCGTGAGCGCCGCCTCGACCGGGAAGATCTTCTCGACACGGAAGTTCATCGACGTCTCGCGGTACTTGACCTTGCCGCGGACGAAGCAGATCTTGTCGGCCACGAGCTCGTCGCCGTACGCCTCGTAGAGCTTCGCGTCGATGAACAGCTCGAGCGACCCCGACTTGTCCTCGACGTTGGCGATCCAGAACGCGTTGCCCGTGCGCTTCGACACGCGCTTCTGGATCTTCGAGATCTGCACGCCGAGAAGAGCAACCGTACCCTCGCCGGCCCCCTCGAGCTCCGAGATCGTGCGGCGAGTGAACTTGCGGATGAGCGGCATCCAGCGATCCAGCGGGTGCCCGCTGAGGTAGAAGCCGAGGGTTTGCTTCTCGCGCGACAGGCGCTCCTCCTCGTCCCACTCCGGAATGTCGGGGTAGGTCTCGTCGAACGCTTCCCCGTCCTCCTCTTCGTCGTCGTTCGCGCCGAATGCGGCGAAGAACGTCAGCTGGCCGGCGGCGCGGTCCTTGCGCGCTTCGGCGCCGCGGGCGAAGGCCGGCTCGATGACGGCCGCGAGCTGCGACCGCGATTTTTCGAAGACGTCGAGCGCGCCGCACGAGGTCAGCGCCTCGAGCACGGCCTTGCTCAAGCCCTGGCCGTCGACGCGTTCGCAGATGTCGTAGATCGACTTGAAGTCGCCTTCCTTGCGCCGGGCCTCGACAAAGTGGTCGACCACCTTGCCGCCGATGCCCTTGACCGCTTCGAGCCCGTACCAGATCTTGCCGTCGGTCACCGAGAAGTCCTTCTCCGACCGGTTGATATTCGGCGGCATGATCTCGATTCCCATGTGGTTGCGGCACTCCTCGAGGTACTCGACGATCTTGTCGGTGTTCGACATTTCGCACGTCATCACCGCCGCCATGAACTCCGTCGGGTAGTTCGCCTTCAGATAGGCGGTCTGGTAGCTGACGAAGCCGTAGGCCACGGAGTGCGATTTGTTGAAGCCGTACGCGGCGAACTCCTGGATCTGCTCGAAGAGGTGCTTGGCGCCCTTCCCGTCGTGTCCGTTGCCGCGAGCGCCATCGATGAACTGATCCGTGAACTTCGCCATGATCTCCGGCTTCTTCTTGCCCATCGCCTTGCGGAGCGAGTCCGCTTGGTTGAGCGTGAAGGCGCCGATGACCTGCGCGATCCTCATCACCTGTTCCTGATACAGGATGACCCCGAACGTCTCGCCGAGGATCGGCTCGAGCTCGTCGAAGGCGTACGTGACCGGCTCCAGACCGTGCTTGCGATTGACGTAGGTCTTGTCCATGCCGCAGTTCAGCGGGCCGGGGCGGTACAGCGCCAGGAGCGCGACGATGTCCTCGAAGCGGTCCGGCTTCAGGTTGCGCAGCAGGTTGCGCATGCCGTCGGACTCGAGCTGGAACACCGCCTTCGCGTCGCCACGGCAGAGCAGCTCGAACGTCTTGGCGTCGTCGAGGGGAATCGTGTCGATGTCGATCTCGACGCCCTGCGTCTTGCGAACCTCGCGGAGGCACCTGTCGATGATCGTCAGCGTGCGCAGACCGAGGAAGTCCATCTTCAGCATGCCGACGGACTCGAGGACCTCCATCGTCCACTGACTCGTGATGTCGTCCCCGTTCTTGTAGAGGGGGATCATGTCGATCAGCGGAGCATCGCCGATCACGACCCCGGCGGCATGGGTCGAGCAGTGGCGGTTGAGTCCCTCGAGGCGCAGCGAGAGATCGAAGAGCTCGGCGAGCTTCGGATCGCTCTTGCGCATCTTGATCAGGTCGGGGTCGCTCTCCAGGCTCGCCTGCAGCTTGGCGCCCGGTGTCGGGTCGATCTTCTTGGTGACCTTGTCGACCTCGGAGAGCGGAATGCCGAGCACGCGGCCGACGTCGCGAACGACGGCCTTGGCCGCCATCGTTCCGAACGTGATGATCTGGCTGACCTTCTCCTCGCCGTACTTCTGCCGCACGTACTCGATCACGCGTTCGCGACCATCCATGCAGAAGTCGATGTCGATATCCGGCATCGAGATGCGGTCCTCATTGAGGAACCGCTCGAACAGGAGGTCGTATTTCAGCGGGTCGACCTGCGTGATCTTGAGCGCATACGCGACGATGCTGCCGGCAGCGGAGCCTCGTCCCGGCCCGACGGGGATGTCGTTGTCGCGGGCGTAGCGTATGAAGTCTGCGACGATCAGGAAGTAGTTGACGTACCCCATCCGGGCGATGACGGCAATCTCGTACTCGAGGCGCTCCTTCGCGGCTTCGTTCGTGTCGAAGTCCGGGTAGAGCTCGCGGCAGCCCTCTTCGCACAGCCGGCGGAAGTACTCATCCTGGGTCTCGTTGCTCTCGATGATGAAGGGCGGCAGGTGCGTCGTGTCGAAGTCGATCTCGACGTTGCACTCCTCAGCGATCCGCAGCGTGTTTTCGAGGCATTCCGGCCAATCCCCGAGCACGCGCCCCATCTCTTCCTGATTGCGGAAGTAGAATTGATCGGAGTGGAACCGCATGCGGTCCGTGTCGTCCATCGTCTGCCCCGTGTTGATGCAGAGGTGGACCTCCTGCGCGCGCGCGTCAGAACGTTGCAGGTAGTGGATGTCGTTCGTGCCGACGAGTGGCAGGCCGTACTCCTTCGCCAGCGGCGGGATCTTCTCGAGGATGCGGTCCTGCTCGGCGAGGCCGTTGCGCTGGAGCTCGAGATAGAAGCAGCCCGGCGCGAAGATGTCGCGAAACGCCTCGATCTCGCTGCGCAGCTCCTCTTCCGTGCCGCTCAGCGCTGCGCGGTTGATCGGGCTCGAGAGGCACGCGCTCGATCCGATGAGCCCCGCGGAGTGCTCCCGCAGGACTTCCTTGTCGATGCGCGGGCGGTAGTAGAAGCCCTCGAGGTACCCGATGGACGAGAGCTTCATCAGGTTCTGATAACCTTCGAAGTCCTTCGCCCACAGGATGAAGTGGAAGAAGGCCCCCTGGGGCGTGCGCTTGCGCTCCGTTCGCGCGCCAGGCGATACGTACGCCTCCATGCCGATGATCGGCTTGATGCCCTGATCGCGGCATTCGCGATAGAACTGCACTGCGCCGAACAGGTTGCCGTGGTCGGTCAGCGCCAGCGCGGGCATGTCGCAGGCTTTGGCGGCGCTGACGAGCTTCTTCACGGTCGCCGCGCCGTCGAGCAGGCTGAAGTGACTGTGAACGTGGAGGTGGCAGAATTGTTCGAACGCGGGCATCTCTTCGACTTCCTGGTGGGGATCTGGGGCTCGCAGGTCTCAGGGCGCGCCGGTATCGCGGAGTTGAGCCGCCGCGATACGGTCGACCGCGCGAACCGAACCGCCGCAATGCGGTCGGCTCCGACTCCGCGCGCATGGGCTGCCCGCGACAGACGGCGACTTGCGCCCTGCGCTCTCCCGGGCCAGCCCACGCGCACATTGTATCCGCAGCGTCGAACCTGTCAGCACGCTGTCCCCGCGTCCGACGTTGTGCTCCCGCGAGACGCCCCGTAGAATGCGGGCCGAGCGCCCGTCGAGCGGGCGAACGGGCCTCGAATAGGGGCCCCCGAGAGCGTTGTCCGGAGCCTGCGTGCCGATTTGACCAAGGATACGAATCCGCCGAAGGACTCGCGGAAGGACTTTCAGATCGAGTCGTCCGACTATCGCTGCGTCGCGTGCGAGACGGACGTCGCGCCCGGCAGTCGCTACGTCTCCAGCGTCGTCTACCGCGACGAGCAGTTCGCGCGCCGGAATCACTGCGACTCCTGCTGGGAGCAGGAGACGGCAGAGGGGACGAGCGGCGCCTTCGCGTTCTGGCGCACGGCGCGACCTCCCGAGCGGCGAGCCAACGCACCGCTGATGCGCTTCGAGCCGACGCTCGTCTTCGGCTTCTTCGAGAAGCTCCAGGAAGACGTTCTCGCGGGCTATCAAGCGGTGAGCGCGGACGCAGGCGGCGCCGCGCACGGTGCGGCAGCGGCAACGGCGACGACGACCCGGTCGCACCGCCAGAAGCGCGACCTGTGCTTCGTCCTGTCCCTGCTGCTGATCCGCAAGAAGGTGCTGACGTTCGGAAGTTCGGCGCTCGTGGACGGACGGGAATGGCTGCAGCTCTCAGCCCGCACCAACCCGGAGCAGACCTTCTGGGTCGAGAATCCGGATCTCAGCGACGAAGAGCTCGAGCGGGTGCGCGACGACATCGGCGAACTTCTGCACATGCGCATTTGACGGCGGTCGGCCACGTGGCTGGAACCCGACGCCCTCCGCCGCGTACGGAACGGAATGCGTCCGGTCGGAATCCGGCGCGTCTCGAAAGGACGGAACCTTGCCGCGAATCAGAGCCAGCATCGGTGTCGGTGCTCTGGCGGCCCTCGCGATGGTCGTCGGGGGCTGCGAGCGCCTCAACGGGCCGACGGTCTCGGCGACTCCGATCGACCCCGCGGCCGAGAAGGCCGGCGGAGAGGAGAAGCCGCGGGAGCCCGTGCGCCTGGGGACCTTCTCGATCGGCGACGTGTCGACGCGATTGTCGGTAGACGCCGATCTCGAGGCGATCCGGGAGGCAGACGTCTTCCCGGAGGTCACGGGCATCATCGACAGGATCGCGCTGCGCGACGCCGAGAACGGAATCGAGTTCCGGGAAGGGGATCCGGTCAAGAAAGGCGACGCCGTCGTGCTCCTCGTCGACGACGAGCTGCGACTGGTCAAGGAGAACAAGGAGCTCCTCCTCGAGCAGTCGAGAGGGAAGCTCGATCTCGCGTCGCTCGCCGTGCGCGAGGCCGAGGCTGCCGTGCGCCAGAAGACGGTCCTCGTCGAAAAGGCGACGAAGGAGTGGGATCGCGTCCGCGACCGCGCGGGACGAATCGTGTCACCCGAGGAAGCCGATCAGAAGCGCTACGCGATGGAGCAGGCGAAGGGCGACCTCGAGTCCGCGAACCTCGCCGTCGAGCGCGCGCGGCTGGAGGAGTCACAGGCGCAGCAGAACGTCCGCCTCGCCGCGAAGGAGCTCGACACCGCGTCGTGGAACCACTCGCGCACGGTCTTGCGGTCGCCGGTCGACGGGTACGTCAGCTTTCTCGACCTGAAGGCGGGGGAGCTCGTCAGTCAGAGCTCGAAGGCCTTCTCGGTCGTCGATCCGCGGCGTCTCGAGGCCCGCGTGTGGGTGCCGCAACGCGAGCTGCGCCGGCTGCGCGAGGGACAGGAGGTCGAGATCCGGTCGGAGGTGTGGCCGGACGTCGAGAAACCCTTCGTCGGCCGAGTCGCCGTCGTCAACCCGGTGATCGAGAAGGACTCCGGCACGGTGCGCGTCATCGTCGAGGTCGACGATCCGAGCTTGCGGCTGAAGCCGGGGATGTACATCGACGCCGAGGTGATCACCGAGACCCATCGCGCCACGCTCCTCGTGATGAAGAAGGCGATTCTCTACGAGAACCAGCAGCCGGTGATCTTCCTCGCGAAGGACGGCGTCGCGAAGCGGTACTCTCTCGAGGCGGGCATCTCGACGAAGGACGTCATCGAGGTGCTGAGTCTCGTTCACCTGCCAAGCGAGGGCGAGAAGGCGTCGGGAGCGGAATCGACA
>CAYMRB010000349.1:0-10978 GCA_964392615.1 uncultured Planctomycetia bacterium
AGGGGTTTGCGATTCCGTCTCGGACTCCGATTTCGACTCGGATTCGGACTCCGATTCCGACTCCGACACCGCGTCCGACTCCGATCCCGTGACACCACTCATCGAAACCTGCAGCCTGACCCTCGGCTACGGCCGCCGTACCGTGCTGCGCGACGTGGACCTCACGCTGCGCCGCGGTGAGCTCTGGTTCTTCGTCGGGCCGAACGGCGCCGGCAAGAGCACGCTGTTGTCGTCGCTGCTCGGCGTCGCGGCGCCTCTGAACGGGTCGATTCGACGCGCTCCGGATCTCGAGGGGCGCCGGCGCGTCGGTTTCGTGCCGCAGCGCTGCGAGCTCCAGCCGACGCTGCCGACGACCGTGCGAGAGTTTGTCGATCTCGGCCTCGCCGGGCTGAGCGTGTCGCGCGCAGAGCGCGTCGCTCGTCGAGCCGATGCGCTTGGGCGCTGCGGGCTGAGAGAGCTCGCCCGGCACGACTACTGGTCGTTGTCGGGCGGTCAGCGGCAGCGTGCGCTCGTCGCGCGCGCGCTGATCCGTCGGCCGCTCCTCTTGCTGCTCGACGAGCCGACCGCTGGCCTGGATGTTCGCGCGACAGCTCGGCTTCTCGAGACGCTGACCGCGCTCGATCGCGACGCCGACATGACGATCGTGTTCGTCACCCATCACCTGTCGCTCGCGCTGCGGCACGGGACGCGATTCGCGCTCTGCGGCGACGGGGTCGTGCATTCGGGAACGGCCGAGGAGGCACTGACGCCCGACGCCCTCGAGCGTGCGTACGGTGTGCCCGTCGCCGTCGCGCGAGAGGTGGAATCGTCCGACTCCGCAGGGAGGGACATGACGTGATTGACGAGCTCTTGCTCGACTTCGAGCTCTTCTGGGCGAGCTTTCTGAGCGGTCTCTTCGTCGCGATGCTTCTCGCGGCGGTCGGCGTCATCGTCGTCGCACGCGACCAGATCTTTCTCGGCGCCGCCATCTCGCAGGCGTCGACGCTAGGCGTCGCGGTGGCGCTCGTCGTAGGTGCGGCGTTCGGCCACGAGGCCCACTGGCTCGAGTCGCCGCGGCTTGCCACGTGCTTGGCCGTCGTCGCGTCGACGATCGCTGCGGTGATCACCGCGACACGTGGCGGACACCCCGGCCGAGAGAGCCGCGAAGCCGTCACCGGCTGGGTCTTTCTCGCCGCAGCGAGCGTCGCGATTCTCCTCGTGACCGATAGCGCCCACGGCAAGGAGGAGATCCACAACCTGCTGTTTTCGAGCATCGTCGTCGCGACGCCGATGGACGTGTGCCTGTTCGGCGGTCTGGCCCTTGTGACGATGGCGTTTCTCGCAGCGCGCCACCGACCGCTCCTCCTCTGGGCCATCGACCCGGCGATGGCCGCCGCGGTCGGACTGCGCACGCGCGTCTGGTCACTCGCGACGGCCGCCTGGCTGGGCGTCGCGATCGGCTTGGCGATCAGCTCCTCCGGGTTGCTCTTCACGTTCGGGTGCCTGGTCCTCCCCGCGCTCGCGGGGAAGAGTCTGGTGCGCGAGATTCGACCCCTCTTCGTCGTTGCGCCGCTCATCGCTGTCGTGACGGCGGCGGTCGGCTTCGTGCTCGCGCATCGCGTAGAGTATCCGCCGGGCCAGCTGACGATCGCGTTCCTATCCGGCCTCGTCGCCCTGGGTTGGGGAGTATCGTGGCTGCGTCGGAAGCGCGCCGCGTGAGGCCGTGCGCCGACCGGCTCAGTCGCGGCGGTACTGCGCGCGGACGCTGGTCTGAATCCCGCCACGCGAGTTGAACACGCCCTCGATGTCGACCGAGCGCGGCGCCGTCGCGCGCACGAAGTCGTCGAGGATGCGGTTGACCGCGTGTTCGTGGAAGATGCCGACGTTGCGGAACGCCGTCAGGTAGAGCTTCAGCGCTTTGAGCTCGATGCACTCCGCGTCCGGGACATAGTCGATGGTGATCGTCGCGAAGTCCGGAAGCCCGGTCTTCGGACAGATGCAGTTGAACTCGGGAACCTCCATGCGCACGTGGTAGTCGCGGTCCGAGTACTGGTTCGTCCACGTCTCGAGCGCGGGCAGCTCGAGCGTGCGCACGTCTTCCTGAAGGCCGTCGTAGTCGCTCATGCCTTGCGATTCTCGACAGGCTGCCTATGATTTGCAATCTCCTCCCTCACTTGCGAAGAGGCCTGGCACATGAGCGCGCGCGTGATCCTCTGCGATCGGTCCGAGGCGGTCGTCGACGCTTGGCGGTATCAATTCACCGAGATCTCGGAAATCGACATCGAGATCCGCTGCGGCGACGTCTTCGAGTGCGGCGCCGACACGTTGATCGTTCCGGGCAACGCGTTCGGATTCCTCGATCGCGGCCTCGAGATGGCAGTCTGCGAGCAGTGGGGCTTCGAGCTTCAAGACGTGCTGCGCGATCGGATCCGAGACGAGCTTTACGGCGAACTCCTCGTCGGGGAGGCGACGCTCGTCGATCTGCCCGGCCGCGCGGCCGAGACGTCGTTCCGCCGGATGCTCTACGTGCCGATCTATCGCACGCCCCGAGCGCGCGAGGGGACGATGAGCGCCTATCTGGCCGCCCGCGGCGCGTTTCGGCTCCTGCGTGGACTTCCCGACGGCACGGTCGACACGGCCGTCCTGCCCGGCCTCGCGACCGGCCCCGCCGGCCTCCACCCGATGGTCAGCGCGCGTCAGACTCGTTACGCATTCGAGATTTACGCTGGCCTGCGCGGATACGGCGACAAGAACCTGACGCAGCTCTCGCGTCGCCAGCAGAAGCTCGAGTCGTTGCCGAAGTCGATGACGGACGGCGGCGAGGGCCCGGCCTAGCGAGTGGCGTCGGAAACCCCGACAGCTCGCGAGGTTAGCAGCCCCTCGAAAGAGGCGATTCGGCGCGATGGCGGTCATTTCGCCGGTGTGCCGTTTTCGACGGGCTGTTAGGGCTTTCGCAGCTCGCCGGGGCGCCGTATCATGATGCGGTCTCGGGCGACCTCGTTCCAGAGCGTCGCCTGGAAGGCTTGGGACTCAAAGGGTTCACGGCTCTCCGTGCTGTTTCTTGGAGACGTGACGCTCAACGTACGTGCTAGTCGAGCGCGGCGTTTCAGCTCACCAGGAGGTATCCATGACGCGTCGCCTTATGGCGGTTCGCCCCCTGACCTTCATCGTCCTCGTCGCGGCAGCCCTGTCGGTCGCGCCGTCGTTCGCCGGGGAATCGCTGCAGTTCCAGCGCGGCGATTCGAACAACGACGGCCGCTACGACATCTCCGACGGGATCGCGATCCTGAACTGGCTCTTCCTCGGGACGGGAACCGTCCTCTGCGAAGATGCCGCCGACGTGAACGACTCGGGCGGGCACGATCTGACGGACGGCGTCTACGTCTTCGGCAGCCTGTTCGGCGGTGGCGCTCCACCCCCTGCACCCTTTGGCGAGTGCGGTGTCGACCCGACGCCCGACACTCTCCTGTGCGCGCAGTACGATCACTGCGTGCAGGACCCGACGCCGCCGGCGATCAGCGACGTCGAGATCTCCGCGATCACGCAATTCGGCGCCCATCTGTCGTTCTCGACCGACGAGGCGGCCACGACTATCGTCGACTACGGTATCGATACCGACTACGGCCTGCAGATCATCGGCGACGCGCTCGCGACGAGCTTCGATCTCGACTTCGCCGGCCTGACGCCGGGAACGACCTATCACTACCGCATCTCGGTTACCGACGAGGCCGGCAATACCGCCCTGTCCACCGACGCGATGTTCTCGACGCTCCCGGCCGAGAGCGAGTTGACGAAGATCGGGCACGTCCTCAACCGCATCGCGTATGGACCGACGGCGGCCGACGTCGAGCGGCTCGGCGATATCGGTGTCGAAGCGTACATCGAGGAGCAGCTCGATCCCTCGTCCATCGACGAATCGGGCAACGACGCGCTGATTGCGCGCGAGGAGGCGCTCTTCGAGGAGCTCGTCATCCACGACGACACGCCCCTCGTGCGGGCGCGCGAGATGTGGCGCTACTTCAAAGGCACAGTCGCTCCGCCAACCGATTGGGCCGATTCGGGCTTCGACGACACGACGTGGCTGCTCGGCCCGACCGGCATCGGCTATGGCGACGGCGACGACCTGACCGTGCTCGAAGACATGCGGCGCGTCGAGGACGACCCCGACACGCCGGAGGTCGACGAGAGCCAGCCGGGCTACGTCTCCGTATTCCTGCGCAAGGTGTTCGCTGTCGCCGACGCGGCCGCGATCAACGACCTGATCCTGCGCGTCGACTACGACGATAGCTTCGTCGCCTACCTCAACGGTACGGAGGTCGCGCGCGCCGGGCTGAGCGGCAATCCGCCGGCGTTCGACCGTACCGGCAGTAGCCACGAGGCCGGTACGCCGGTCGAGTTCGACATCACCGGCGATCGAGGGCTCCTGGTCGACGGGCTCAACACGCTGGCGATCCAGGTTCACAATACGGACTACACTTCTAGCGACGTGTCGATGATCCCCGAGCTGATCAGCCGGGTGGTCGTCGACGGCCCGCCGCGCACCGTGATCGGCGGCCTCTCCGATCTGCAGAAGCTCGTGCACGTTCGCGGTGTGTACTCGCGCCGCCAGTTGCAAGCGGTTCTCGCGGAGTTCTGGGAGAACCACTTCACGACCGACGCCGAGAAGGTCGCCGAGTACTTCGACGCCCTGCAGAACTCCGACGCGACGGACGCGATGGGCGAGGACCAGGCATTCGCCGAGGCGGCGCAGGTCGAGTACCAGGAGTACCAGTTCCTCTACGACAACGCGCTCGGCAGCTTCGGCGACCTGCTGCTCTTTAGCGCCACGAGCCCGTCGATGTTGATCTACCTGGACAACGTGCTCAACGTTGCCGGCGCCGCGAACGAGAACTACGCGCGCGAGATCCTCGAGCTCTTCGCGATGGGCGTCGACAACCGCTACGAGCAGATCGACATCGAGCAGCTCTCCAAGTGCTTCACCGGCTGGACGGTCTGCAAGGTGGAGTACGGGCAGCAGCCGTCGTTCCCCGACAGCGCGCTCGACCCGCCGACCGAGTGCGGCGTGCAGTTCGAGGACGCGACGTTCCTCGGTCTCGGTCCGGGCTGGAAGTACTTCAAGGGCACCGAGGAGCCTTCACCTGGCGACGAGGGGGTGGCGACGACCGAGTGGACGGAGGTCGGCTTCGACGACTCCGCGTGGCTCGACGGAGCGACAGGCATCGGCTACGGCGACGATGACGATCAGACCGTCCTCGACGACATGCGGGGCAACTACCTGTCGGTGTATCTGCGTCGCGAGTTCACGGTCGATGATCCGCTCGAGGCGTTCGAGAACCTGCTCCTGTCGATCGACTACGATGACGGATACGTCGCGTATCTGAACGGGCGGGAACTCGGCCGCAGCGAGACGATGGAGGGCGAGGGCGAGCCGCCGACGTTCGACGAAACGGCCGACGACACTCACGAGGTCGACGAGGGAGGTGATCTCCACAACCTGAACGCGTTCATCGGCTTGCTGCACCCGTCGCCGCAGACGAACGTCCTCGCGATCCAGGTGCACAACCGGAATCTCTCCAGTTCCGACCTGTCCTGCCTGCCACGGCTCCTCGATCGAACGATTCTGCCTGGCAGCGTCGAGAACGGCGATCCGGCCGGCGTCTGGACGTTCCGGTTCGACCCGGACCAACACGACACGTCGACGAAGACGCTGTTCGACAACACGCCGTACGAGATCAACATTCCGGCGGGCCGCACCGGCATCGCGGGAGTCCGCGACGCGCTGGACGTTGTTGACGCGCTGGTCGAGCACCCGTCGACCGCGGAGTTCATCTGCATCAAGCTGATCCAGAAGTTCGTGTCCGACGACATCACGCTCGTGACGTTCCACGACGGCACGGCGCCGATCGAGCTGCGCGAGCTTCTCGCCGACATGCTAGCGGCGTGGAACTCGACGACGCCGCGCGGCAATATCGAGGCCATCATGCGGGTCTTGCTCGATCCGCAGGACCAGAGCGGCCTGTTCTGGTCGGAGCTGGCCTACCGCACAAAGGTCAAGACGCCGATCGAGTATATCAACTCGAGCCTGCGCCTCGTCGAGGCCGACGCGAACGGCGACAACCTGCCCGGGCTGAACGAGGACATGGGCATGCACCTGTTCACACGCGACGAACCGAACGGTTGGTCGGAGCTCGGCTTCGACTGGATGGACACGGCGAGCATGCTCGAGCGGATCGACTTCGCGCAGAGGTTGACCGAGAACCTCGACGGTGACTACCAGTGGGACACGGACGGCTTTCTTGCCGCCTACGGCTTGACGACCGCGAGCGACATCGTCGAGTTCTTCAGCGAGATCATGTACCACGGCACGCTGTCCGACGCGAACCGGGCGCTATTGCTCGAGTTCCTCACTAGCGACCACGACGGCAACCCGGCCGCTCTGAATGACCAGCGCGTCCAGGAGTTCGTTGGACTCATGCTGAGCATGCCGCAGTGGCACTTCCAGTAAGCGCCGCGCGACGTACTCGGACGACGACGAACCCCAGAGCAGACAACAAGGTGAAAGCCATGACGATCTGGAACCGACGCGACTTCCTGAAGGCGAGCGGTCTCACCGGCCTCGCCCTCGGCCTCAACGCCTTCTCCCCCGAGCTGTTGCGCCGGCAGCTGGTGGCCGGCGATCCCGAAGGCGACACGAAGATGATCTTCATCTTCCTGCGCGGCGGGAACGATGCGGTCAACACGGTCATCCCGTACGGTGACTCGGAGTACAGCGCGCAGAATCGGCCGACCCTGTACATCCCGCAGGCGGACGCGCTCGATCTCGGCAACGGCTTCGCGGGTTTGCACCCGATGCTCGAGCCGATGATGTCGATCTACGACTCGCTGGAACTGACGGGCGTCGACGGGCCGGGGAACCTCGCGATCCTGCATCGCATCGGGTACTCGGGTCAGTCGCAGTCGCACTTCGACAGCCAGCAGTACTGGGAAAACGGCACGCCGGGCAACCCGTCCCTCGAGGAGGGCATGCTCTACCGCCAGACGATCCGCAAGCTCGACCCGGAGGCCAACCGCCTCGCGGCGGCGGCGCTGTCGAGCGGTCAGATGGTCGCGTTGAAGGGCGAGACGGCATTGCCGACGATCAGCGATCCGGAGGACTTCACCTTTCGCGGCTCGAGCGAGAAGGTCGCGAAGTTCCTCGGCGAACTCCCCGGCACGCCGTCAGGCACGGACGGCAAGGGGCTTCTCGGGCTGTACGGAGGTCCGAAGGACTTCGCGGCGAAGCCGTACCGTAATCTCGTCTACGGCACCGGTCTGGCACTTGCCGACGCGATCGACATCGTGCAGACGGCGGTGAACCAGGGACGGTACGACCCGGCGAACGGCGCGGAGTATCCCGGCGGCCGCTTCGGTGATCGTCTCCAGCAGGCGGCGATGTTGATGAAGCGCACTCCAGCGCGGATCCTCGGCGTCAACATGGGCGGCTACGACACCCACACGAATCAGGGGCAGATCTACGGCAACCACGGCAACTTGCTGTCGCGCGTTGCCGAGGGCTACCAGGCGCTGTTCCGCGATCTGCAGGATCAGTGGGAGAATCTTCTGATCGTGACGATGACCGAGTTCGGCCGCACGTCGCGCGAGAACGGCAGCCGCGGCACCGACCATGCCTACGCGACCGCGATGTTCGTCGCGGGGGGCAGTGTGCGCGGCGGTGTCTACAACTGCGACACGGACACGTGGGCCGACGGCGATATGTTCAGCCAGCGCGGTCGCTACCTGCGCCGCAAGACGGACTACCGCGCCGTGTTCGCAGAAATCGGCGAGAAGCATTTCGGCAACACGACCGCCGACCGCGACTTCGTCATTCCGAGCTACGTGGCGGCATCGGAGCGGAATCCGGCCGACTTCGCGCCGCTGGACTTCCTGACCGCGTAACCGGGGAGTCTCGCACAGCGGCAGGTTGCCCCAAGCGAGAAACGGGTGTTGGTGGCCGCTGTGCGAGACTCGGTTGTGGGTCGAGTGTGGTCGCTTCTCTCGGTGTTGCGACGATTGTCGCAACCCGCTTGCTCGTTCCACCGAGCATGTCCGCTGCGCCTCGTCTCGGTTGGACAGCGTTCGGGATGACATCCCGAACGGTCGATTTCGGACACCACGACTCCCGGTAACGGGATCGACGGTTTCGCGCCGCCGCGCCGTAACGCTAAGATTTCCCGGGGACACGACTTGCGGTTGCCCCCCCGTAGGCGTGCGGGATGGGCACACGCGTTGCTCTATGCGAGGTCATGTCACGACCACGCCAAGTTCTTCCAGGCCGAACGTACCTCATCACCCGACGCTGTACGCAGCGCCAGTTCCTGCTGCGCCCCTCACCGCGCGTTGCCGAGCTCTTCGAGTACTGCCTGGCGGTCGCGGCCGAGCGCTATGGCGTCGAGATTCACGCGTACTGCTGCATGTCGAACCATTGGCATGCGGTCTGTACGGACAAGCACGGCGAGCTGCCGAACTTCGTGCAGTGGCTCAACGCGACCGTGGCGCGATCGGTCAATGCGCATCTCGGTCGAAGGGAGAACCTCTTCGCCGGTGCCGACACGTACAGCCGCGTCGAGCTCGTTGGCCGAGAGGACGTACTCACGAAAACCGTCTACGTGATCACGAACCCGGTGTCGGCCGGGCTCGTGTCGTCGTGGGCGAAGTGGCCAGGAGCGAAGAGCGGACCCCGCGCGCACGAGCATGCGGGGAAAGTCATCGAACGCCCGAGGCTCTTCTTCCGCAAGGACGGGCCTCTGCCGAAGAAGGTGACGCTGCGCGTCTCGCAGCCTCGGTGCTGGAGCGACGTGACGGACATCGAGTTCGGAGATGTGTTGCGCGACCGCGTCAACGGGCACGAGGCGAAGAAGCGCGCCGACATGAAGGAGGAGGGCAAGGAGTTCGTCGGGGTTCGCGAAGTGAAACGCACGCCGCGCATGCAAACGCCGGCGTCAGCGCGAGATCCGCTCGGCGACATCGACCCGCGCGTTGCAGCGCAGGACAAGTGGGTACGGATCGAGAGGCTGCAGGCGAACGATCGCTTCCTCAACGAGTACCGCGACGCCTGGGGCGAATACGCCGCCGGCACGCGGGACGCGGTGTTCCCGACAGGGACGTGGCTGTTGCGAGTGCGACACGGCGTGAGGTGCCAAGCGCCGTAGGGAATGCAGTGGCAACGACGCGGCCGCGGTGTCGTCAGGGCGGAAGGACGCAGCACGAGAGACGCCCCTCGGCACCAGGGCTGGGGCGGAGGTCTGTGCGTTGCGGGCGAACGCGAGTCTCGGGGACGCTGGCAGTCGAATCCAGGTCAGATGCGGCGGCGCTGAGAGCGCGGAATTGCGGTCGAGCCGGGACAGGTGCCGGCGGCCGCGCCTCGATCGTCACATGACTCTGGGTCCGGGCCTCAGGGCCCAGACGACGCGAGCCGGAGCCCGCGCCTTCGCCCGCCTCCGCCCCGGCCGACGTGCGTCATCGGCGCCCGCCTTGCTCTCCGCGTCTGCCCGCTTCTTGCTGTCCGGGACGGTCTTGTCGTTGTCGAGGGGCTGCTCGCTGCCGGCCTTGTCCGTGCCCGACGGAGGCGCAGCCGGAATACCAGCCTCCGCCTTGCCTTCCGCGCCCGGCGCGTCACAGCCCTTGTCGTCGCGCGCCTTCTCGCCCTCTCCTTCACCGTGCGGCCCGCGTTTGCCGCTGGGGCCTCGTTTGGATCCGCCGGGCCCCCGTGGCCCGCCCCGGCCGTAGTGACGCCGCTTCTCGACGAGCTCGCGGTACGCGGCGAACTGCTCGTCGTCCAGGATCTCCTGCATGCGCGCTTCCCGGCGGGTGTAGATCGCCTCCATGGCCTTCCGCGCGCGCTCCCAGTCTTCCTTCGTCGGCCGCTTGCCACCTTCCCAGCCCTTGCGCCCCTTTTCCCACAGCTCGTGACGCTCGCGGCGTGTATCGTACACCGTTCGATACACGCTCGGGAGCTGGGCGTCGCGCAACTTCAGCTCATCGCGCAGACGCTCGAGCTCGCGGCGCGCTTCGCTGTCGAAGCGCCGTTCCGAGTACAACGCGAGGGTCGCGTTCGCCTTGTCCCGTTGCTGGCGCGTCAGCGACGCGAGAAACAGCTCGCGCGTGTCACTGGCGAGATCGTCGATCTGCTGCCGCAGCTCCGCGTCGTGTCGGCGTCGCTTCTCGAGCTCCCGGCGCCACGCATCGCGGCGCTCGGTGTCGAGTCCGAGCTCGTCCCAGAGCCCTTCGCTGCCGACCAGCCAGTCCTGCCAGTAACCGTCAGGCGGGGAGCCGACATCCGCCGCCGCGTTGGGCGGATCGATGTGCGTCGCGACGAGATAGCCGACGGAACCGCCGGCGGCGAGCAGGAGGATCGCTGCGAAAGTCATCCAGATGCGGATGCGGGGCATGGCTACTCCTCCTCCTCGTTCGACTGCGGCCTCGCGGGGAAGCCGAGCGTCACATCGGTGCCCGTGCCGAGGTCGTCGGAGTCCGTCCAGTACGCGTACTCCGGGTCGACGTCTCGCGCCTTGGTCTCATCGTTCCACGGCACGCTATCGACGACCCTCTCGACCGGCACACCGACGCGGTCACTGGACGACCACGCGTGGACGAGTACGGCGGACAGGATCAGCACTGCCGCGACGGCCGAAACGATCTGCAGGAAGCGCACGACCGTCGTCTCGTCGTGCCTTGCACGCCGCGCGCGCACGAGGATCGCGGCGACGTCCGGGGCCGGTACCTGCGGCGTCGGCTCGGCGCGAAGGGCCTCGCCGAGCCGACGGAAGTCCGCAGCAGCCTGCGAGCACGCACTGCACGTCGCCAGATGCGCTTCGATCTCCCGCCCACGGGCCGCCGGCGTCTCGCCGTCGAGCCACGGCTTCAACTCGGAGTAAAACGGGCAGTCGCTCATGGTCAATCTCTCAACGTCGAAAATCTCATAGCAGCTCGCCGAACGCCTCGCGACGCCCCTTCCACACCT
>CAYMRB010000350.1:0-1581 GCA_964392615.1 uncultured Planctomycetia bacterium
GAGGCGCCAGAACGCAGGCAATGTGGTGCATTGTCGAGTTCTGGCAACGAAGAGCTCGGGCGAAACGACCGCTTCTGCGCCGGATTGACTTCTTCAACGGGCTGCTAGGAGCTTCCGCGCCCGTCCAGCGCGGCCCGCTACGTCATCGCCCGACGCGAAGGCGCTCGCCGAGCGGCCGCGGAAGCCCCGCCTCGCAGATCTGTTCTGCGACGCGGTCGATGTCGTAGCGCACTCGGCGCAGCTCGACGACCTGCTCGCCCGTGTCGTAGATCGCGTAGCACGCGCGGGGATCGCGATCCCGCGGCTGCCCCACGCTGCCGACGTTGACGATCGTCCTCTCCTGCGTCGAGATCGGGAACTGCGGCCCCACGGCGTAGCGAATGACGCCGTTGCGCACGAATGCCACCGGAACGTGCGAGTGGCCGATGAAGCACACAGGCTGGTCCATCACTTCCATCGACAGGTGTGCGTCGTAGCACGTCTGCACGTAGTCGAACAGCTCTGGCGTGTGCAACGTCCCGTGGACGATCGTGAAGCCGTCGAACTCCACCACCAGCGGCAAGTCCGCCAGGTAGTCGTAAGCTTCGGAATCCATGACCTCGCGGGTCCAGAGAGTGGACTCTCGCGCAAGGTCATTAAATGTCTTTATGTCTATTTTCTGCGTGACCGCACAATCATGATTGCCAGCGACCACCGTGAAGTGGTGCTGACGCAGCATGCGCACGCATTCGAGGGGCTCCGGGCCATACCCGACGACGTCCCCCAGGCAGATCAGCTGATCGATCAGCTCTCCGCGTAACGACCGCAACACGGCCTGCAACGCCACTCGGTTGCCGTGGATATCGGAGAGGATAGCGTACCGCAATCTCCCGCACCTCGACTCTTCGCCCCCTCGTAACAGCCGAAGTATACGCCACCTAGCGTAAGGCGTCGACCGGCGCAGAAAACGCGCAGCGGCGCCGTCCCGCGAATGTTCCACGTGGAACATTGAGCCCGGAGCCGCTTCGACTCTCAAATTCGAGCGCGCGCCACCCCGATTGTTCCACGTGGAACAACCGCTTCCTGCGGCCAGCCCGCGCGGCTCGCCTCTCCAGAATCGGCCAATGTTCCACGTGGAACAGCGGGTTTCCAGGTCGTTCTCCACCACCTCACCTTCTCGGAACAGGCGTCTCGGCCCATTGTTCCACGTGGAACATCCGGATCTGCGCTCTACCCCGCACTTGCGCTCTCCAGATGCGCGTCTGGGGATCGCTCTTTGGAAACCTGGTCCGTGAGCCACCTCCCCCCCTGCTTGTTTCGGGACGTGGTCCGAACAATTGTTCCACGTGGAACCATCCAGCCCCTCATTGTTCCACGTGGAACATTCGCCTTGGCGCCCATGTTCCACGTGGAACATCCGCTCCCTGAACATTCGCCCCCTCTCCGATTGTTCCACGTGGAACATTCGCGCTCCCCGATTGTTCCACGTGGAACATCCGCCTCGCCCGCTCCCCGACCGTTCCACGTCGGCAGCTCCGGCTCGCCATTGTTCCACGTGGAACATCCGCTCCCTGAACATTCGCCCCCTCTCCGATTGTTCCA
>CAYMRB010000350.1:1681-10943 GCA_964392615.1 uncultured Planctomycetia bacterium
CGTGGAACATTCGCCTCGGCAGCTCCGGCTCGCCATTGTTCCACGTGGAACATCCGAGCGCAGCTCCAGCTGGCCAGTGTTCCACGTGGAACATCGGGCTTCGCTCCGCAGAGATCGTCGAGCATCCCCGGTTGTTCCACGTGGAACAGTACAGCGGGCATTGTTCGACGTGGAACATTCGAACAGCGCGCACGCCCCCGTCGTTCCACGCGGAACATCCGCGCAGCCGGGCGCGACTGCCTCGGAGCTCCCAACACGCCCATTGTTCCACGTGGAACAATGGCCGCCACTGTCTCGGCAAGCTCCTCGCCCGCCGGCCTTCCCCAGACGCTGCCCCCCGCATACCCGCTGATCAGCGTTGCCTACCGACTCCGAGCCCTCCGCGAGCATCCACCAGTAGTCGACTCGCCTCACGATGGGCGTCTTCCGCCGATGTCCCACGTGGAACATCGGACGCTTGATCCGCCAGGCCGGTCCCGTTACATTGATGCCCGAAGAGATGCCGAAGACTATCACCGTCGCAAGCCAGAAGGGCGGCGTTGGCAAGACCACCACCGTCGTCAACCTGGCCGCCAGCCTTTGCCTCGCGGGCCGCCGCGTGCTGCTGATCGATTTCGATCCGCAGGCCAACGCGAGCAGCGGTGTAGGCTGTCACGAGGCGGCTGGCGGCACGGTGGGGCACTTGCGCTACCTTTCCGCGTTGCTCGAGGGCGAGGCGCTCGCACCCTTCCTCGTTCACACGGAGGTCGACGGCCTCTGCGTCCTGCCGTCCTCTCCCGAAGCCTCGCAGCTCGAGATCGTCCAGGACCTGCAGGAGGCGCCCACCGAACGCCTGCGACCGCCGCTGCGGGAGGTTGCGGACGGCTTCGACTTCGTGCTCGTCGATTGCCCGCCGTCGCTCAGCGGACTGCCCACCGTGGCGCTCAATTTCAGCGATGCGGTGATCATCCCGATCCAATGCGAGTACTACGCGATGGAGGGATTGAGCCAGATATTGCCTGTAATACAGAAAGTGCAGAAGACGACCAATCCGTCTCTTGCGATAGAGGGCCTGCTGTTGACGATGTTCTCGGAAGATCTCGAGCTCTCGCACGATGTCGTCGAGCAGGTCCATGAGTTCTTCGAGGATGTCGTGTTCTCCGCTGTGATACCCCGCGACGTCACGCTCGCCGAGGCGGCGAGCCACGGCAAGCCCGCGTTCCGGTACGACACGACGTCCCGTGGGGCGTGGGCCTACATCGAGCTCGCCCGGGAGGTGCTCGCACATGGCTAAGCGAAAGCTCGGTCGCGGCCTCGACATGCTGATCGCCCGCGGCGACACGCCGGCCGCCACCAAGCAGGAGACACCGAGCGCCAGCGGGACCGGCGGCGGTGGGGGAGTGCTGCAGGTTCCGCCGGACGACATCGAGCTCAACCCGTCCCAGCCCCGCAAGCAATTCTCCATCGCGGAGCTGGAGTCGCTGAAGACGTCGGTCGCGCGCGACGGCGTCCTCCAGCCGCTGCTCGTCCGTCCGGTGGGAGATCGCTACCAGCTGGTCGCCGGCGAGCGCCGCCTGCGCGCAGCCCGCGAGCTCTCGCTCGACACGGTTCCGGTCATCCTCTCGCAAATCGGCGACGACCGCCTTCTCGAGATCGCCCTCGTCGAGAACATCCATCGCGAAGACCTCAACCCGATCGAGCTCGCCCAGGCCTATCGCGCGCTGATGGACCTCAAGAGCTGGACCCAGGAGCAGCTCGCCTCCGAGCTCGGCGTCAGCCGGCCCAACGTGGCCAACACGGTGCGGCTCCTCGAGCTCAGCGAGGACATGCAGCAGGCGATCGTCCGCAGCCAGATCACGATGGGACACGCGAAGGTCCTGCTGTCCGTGCCGGACACGAAGGTCCGGCGCCTGCTCTTCGAGCGCATCGGCGAGGACCAGATGTCTGTTCGCGAGCTCGAACGCGCCCGCCAGGGTGATGACGATGACCCGCCGGAGGACGACGCGCCCTCGGAAAAGAGCGGTGGGGGAGACCGCAAGAAAAAGAAGGGGCGCCGCGGCGACGAAGAGAAGAAGCCCTACCTGATCAGCCTCGAGGAGGAGCTCACCGAAGCGCTCGGCACCCGGGTCCGCATCCGCGAGAAGGGTGGCAAGGGCGTCGTTTCGGTGGAGTTTTACTCGAAGGATGACTTCGAGCGGCTAAGATCTTTGCTCCTGGGACAGGTGCGGGCTTGACGTCCGGGACGCGAGCCGCGCCTTGTCCGGCCCGAGCCCGGAGAAGAGCGTGACACGCGACCCCATCGCCGGCACGACCGCCTTCCTCGTGATCCTACTCGCGACTTTCGCCGCGCCTACCCTGACGCGCGGCCAAGACGCGGGCCCCGACACCACCCGAGCCGTCGATGACGACGCGGCTCCGAATAGCGACACGCCGCCGCCGGACGCGACCGCGCCGCCGGTCCGCTCGGACGCCGACCGGAAGCCCGCCTCCGGCAGCGCGATCCTCGACCGCCCACTGCCGCCGCGCGAGCCGTCTGTCGTTCTCCACCTGTCGCTCGACGACAGCGTGCGACTCGCGCTGCAGCGCAGCTTCGACGTCCGCATCGCGCGGACCGATCGCGATATCAGCGACCGCGAGCTCATCGTGGAACGCGCCGTCTTCGACCCGTTCCTGACGCTGGGCTACACGTTCAGCAAGAACCGACGGCCGACGGCCAGCTTCCTCGACATCGGTGGGGGGGCGCTGCAGGCGGCGGTCCAGGTCAACCCGTTCGAGACGACGGACCTCTACGGCGCGATCGGCGGCCGCACGATCATCGGCACGACCTACGAGCTCCGCTTGGCAGAGTCCGGCTTCGACCGCCCGCTGGCGAGCGGCGCGCTGTTCGGCATCAACCCGCAGGAGTCGACCGTCGCCACCGCCACCCTCACCCAGCCGCTTCTGCGCGGCGCGTGGTACGCGTACAACTCCGCGCGGCTACAGATCGCCTACAACAACCAGACGCTGTCTCGCGACGCCCTCGAGCTCGCGATGAACGATTTGGTCTACCGCGTCGAGCAGGCTTACTGGAACCTCGTCTACGCGACGCAGAACTTCGAGTCGAAGGAGAACGCGCTCGCCGTGGGGCGCGAGAACCTCGACAACGCGCGCAAGAAGAAGGAAGCCGGGCTCCTGGCGCGATCCGATGTGACGCTCGTCGAGAACCAGGTCGCCTTGCGCATGATCGACCACAACGACGCCACGACCGTTCTCGACGACGCGCGCGACGCCCTGCTCGACCTGCTGCACCACGGCGGCGACGAACAGCACTCGCGCTGGCAGCCCCGCGGGCCCGCCCGCAGCTCCAGCGGCAGCGCCAATTCGTACGACGATATCGAGGTCGTACCGACGACGGCCCCCGACGCGATCGAGATCGTCCCCGACCGCGACGCCTCGCTCGTCACGGCCTTCGGCCGACGCGCGGACTACCGGCAGTACGCGACGCGCCTCGAGAATCAGCGCCTCGAGGTCATGATCGCCGAGGATGCGATCTGGCCGAAGCTCGACATCACCGGGACATGGAGCCAGCTCGGCCTGGACGACTCGATCGAGGGCTCCTTCGACTCCCTCGGCACGGGTCGCTACTACGGATGGAGCGTCGGCGTTCAGCTCGAGGTGCCGCTCTCCCTGCGCGGGCCGCGCGCCACATACCACAAGGCCCAGGACAACCTGCGGCGCCTGCAGCTCGAGCGGGGCAGGACCGAGAACACGATCATCCTGGAGGTCGACCAGAGCCTGCGGAGGCTGCGGGCGCTCTACCGCAAGATCCAGTACACCGAGCAGCAAGTAGCGCTGCAGCAGCTCCTGTACGAGGACGAGCTCGAGAAGCTCGAGGCGGGTAAATCCATCCCGTACACCGTCGCCGAGATACGCAACGACCTGATCATACAACAGGCGGTGGCATTGCTCGCCAAGGCGGACTACATGACGAGCCGGGCGGAGTATTATAAGAATACGGGCCAATTACTCGAGCGACACGGCGTCGCGCTCGCCGGCAGCAACAAGCCGTAACGTTTTCATACTCCCGATTCCGAAAAACGGGTAGTGCTAGGCGGATGTCGGGCCGTTGACCGGGATTCCCCGGTCTCGACGACCTGCGGCACCAACGCGACGAGTTGCTCGACCAGAGACTGGGGGAGGCGAACTCCCGGCCGCCGCGCACGCACCGCGGCGAGGGCGAGGCGCACTGCAGCGCCGTCGCGATCCACGTGCCCCGAGCGCGCCGCGAGCCACGCCGACGCGACCAGCGCACCGCGCGTCAGCCCTAGTGCGCAGTGGACGAGGACGCCTCGGCCCTCGCGCGCGACCTCGCCGCGAGCCCCGCCGCGACGGTGGATCTCGATGAACTCGATCGCTCCGCGCAGCGCGACAGCGTCGGGGGCGGTGAAATCGAGCAGCGGCACGTTGCGATAGCGCAACTCGCGAACCGCCTTCGCCACCGGCATCTCGGCGGTCAGATCGAGAACCGCGCCGATTCCGGCCTGTCGCAGTGCGGCGACGTCCGCACCGCTGGGCACGCGTCCGAGGTAGACGCCGCCGAGCTCGGCTGTCGGTGGCGCGATCTCGCAGAACGGCTCGACCCGATGGCGATAGAACAGCTGGTGGACGAGCCAGCCGCCGACGAGCCACGGCGCGAGCACGAGGCGCACCGGAAGAGATCGAACGCCGTCGCGCTTGCCGACGACCCCGGCGCCGAATGCCAGGTAGCCGCTCGCGACGATCGCGAGGGAGCCGATGGGCCAGACGAGCCACCAGCACGCCCCCGGCCACAGCCCGACCGGCACGCAGAGCGCGGCCACCCCGGCGAGATAGCGCAGCCCGATCGTCGCGTCCATCCCCGGCCGCGCGGGAACACGCCCCTGCGCGTCCGCGGACGGAAGCACGCCGACCGCTGCGAGACCGACGAGCGCGCCGCCGATGAGATCGATGAAGTGGTGCTGGTAGACAAACAGCGTCGACGCGCCGATCAACGCGAACCACAAGGCGCTGGCGCTGCGCAGCGCTCCGCGCAGCCGGTCGCGATACGCGCCCCAGAGGACGAGCATCAGGCTGATGTGAAGAGAGGGGCACTGATTGAACGGCAAGTCCGCCCCGCCGAGGATCGCGAACAGGAAGCCCGGCACACCGCTCGTCTCCGGTCGCTCGAACGCGACGCGCAGCGGCATGAGCAGGAAGAGAGCGACGGACACGAAGTAGCAGAACTCGATACGACGCCGCAGCACGCACAGCTCGCCGCGATTCGGCACCGCGAAGAACGCGCCGACGAAGAGCAGATCGATCGACATGTACGGGACGATCATCCACGCGACGAACGGAATGCGCTCCTCCCACGGGAAGTAGAAGGAGGGCACGGATACACGCCACGATGTGACGACGTTGCTCAACCCGTACAGCAGAAAGAACAGCGGCCCCAGAACGAGCACCGAGCGCAGCGCGTCGCGCCATAGCGGCAACTCTCGAGACATCGGAGTCGACGGAGTCGCGTTCATCGATCGCCTTCCGATCCGTCGGCACAGCGCACCGCGCGCGATACCGAGAAGATGCCATCGTCGTCGATCGCCATCGCGACCTTGCGGAACCCGGCGCGAGCGACGAGCGCGTCGATCTCCGCTTGCGAACGAGGGCGCATGACCCACGACTCGCCGTCGCGGTTCGTCAAGACGCGCGCGATGAACTCGAGCTGCGGGTGATGCGGTTGATTCGTGTAGACAAGAGAGCCGCCGACGGGCACGACCTCGCGCAACGCGCGCAGCGATCGCTCGATGCCATCATTGGCCGCGAAGAGCTCCCAGAGACCGGATACGACGACGACGTCCGGCCGCGGCTCGAGACGCGCGATCGACTCCGGATCGAACGCATCGGCCGCTTCGAAGTCGACATGCTCGAAGCCGGCGCGCCGCCACGCCTCACGCCCCGCGGCGAGCCCCTGCTCGTCGCGGTCTCGCACGAGGACGCTGACCCGAGGATCGTCGAGCGCGACGAGCGCATCGAGCAGGTACCGCCCCGGACCTCCGGCGAGATCGACGACATGAGCCGCGCCACGGCTTTCGAGGACCGCCTCGATGGCGTCGCGCAGCTGCTCCTCGAGGTGGCGCTTGCGCTCGCGGATGCCGCGCCAGCCGACGCTATCGAGATACGTTCGATCGATGGCGCGACCGAGCGCCGTCCAACCCCGAGCGCGATTGCGATAGACGTAGTCGAGCGTCAGACCCGAGTCGAACCCCGTCCGCCAGCCGAGGCGGAACCCCTCGCTGAGCCGCCCGACGGTGCGCAGCGCCGCCTTCTGAGCGCGAAAGAGGAGCCCCCGCGGCGACCAGATCGGCAGCGGTGTCGCCAGCTCGTCCCGACGGCGCCAGCCGGACTCCACGGCGGCGAGGCTCTGCGGCGGGACCGTCGCGGCCGCCTCGGCGGCTGCGAACCGCTCGAGAAGAAACTCCCGCGCGGCGGCGATCGGCAGGTGGCGATCCTTCTCGTGGAAGAGCTCGTGATAGAAGCCGGGGTACTCGACGAAACGCTTCTCGTCTGCCCCGAGCCGCTCGAAGAACCGTCGCTGCGCGCGCTGGTGGACCACCCGGTCCGCGCCCGCCGAGAGCACGAGCGTCGGCGTGCGAATGGACCCGGCGCCGTCGATCACGCGCCGCGACGTGTCGAAGAGCGACGTCAGCACGCGAACCGCGATGCGCGGCGAGATCATCTCGTCGGCGCGACGCGCGTCGGCCTCGGCGCGGTCGTGGGTCAGCATCCCCGGCCGCACGTAGCTCTTCACGGATGAGCCGGGCTTGAAGCGACGCAGCACGCGCAACCCGCTCAGCGCGAACGGCACGTAGAGCTTGACGTGGAAGGCCGGCGATCCGAGCACGGCGGCGACCACCGGCGGCGCCCAATCGTGAATCCACGTCGCGGCGACGACGCTGCCGACGCTGTGCCCGAGGACCGCCGCCCTCTCGCGCACCAGGCCGTGGGTTGCCTCCAGGTGGCGCACGAACTCCTCGGCGTCCTTCGCAAAGCGGTGAAAGTGCGGCGCGTCGCCTCGCTCGCCGTCCGAGCGCCCGTGCCCGCGCGCGTCCCACGCGAACACCGCGGTGCGCGGCAGGTCGAGCCGCGCGACGAGCTCGTCGAAGCGGCCGGAATGCTCGTGGCCGCCGTGAAACAGGACGAGCGAGCGTTGCGGCGCGCAGACCGCGTTCCAGGCGCGATAGAAGATACGCGTGCCGTCCGCCGTCTCGAACGAACGCTCGGACGCGGACGCGCTGGCGGGCGGTGGGGGAGCGGGGTGCGATCGAGGCGTTGCGGGGTCGGTGCGGGTCGTGGTGGCAGGCATCTCGAGCCTCCGTGGGTCGCGGTCGGGGTGCGGCAGGAGCAAGGAGCAGCAGGAGCGCGTCCGGGAGCAGATGCCATGCCACGGCCGCAACCGGCCCCTCCCCCGCAATCCGGCGCCGCTGGCGCGGTCCGTCGCGCATCCCGTGCACGAGCTCCGACACGCGCTGCCCGCCCCTGCCCGCGCTACAAACCGGCAGCCGCCCGAATCGCGGACGGCTGCCGTTTCGACGCGGAGGGAGCCCGGCTCGGGCTCAGTTCCGCGAGGTGTCGTCTTTCACAAGTGCTTGTGCATTCCCGCCGAGCAGATTCGTTCGCTGGCGAGGCGCGCGAAGGAGTCCATGCCGGAGGCGCATCGTCGACTGAGCGCAACGAAGCCAGCGGGCGAAGGTGCCGGCGGTATGCACAATGATTTGTGAAAGGCGGCACTAAGTGCCGTGTTTCGCAAATATCTGTGCATATCGAGCGAGCAGATTCGTTCGCTGGCGAGGCGCGCGAAGGAGTCCATGCCGGAGGCGCATCGTCGACTGAGCGCAACGAAGCCAGCGGGCGAAGGTGCCGGCGGTATGCACAATGATTTGTGAAAGGCGGCACTAAGGAAACTCGACGTCGAGGCGCACCTCTCTGCCGTCGCGCTTGACGACGACGACGATACGGCCCTTCGCCTTCGCGACGAGAGCCGCGCGCAGGGCGCCGACATCGCCGATCTCGACGTCCGCGATCTTCAGGATCACGTCGCCGGGAAGCATGCCGGCCTCGACGGCGGGCAGGCTCGGCATCGTCTCGGCGACGCGCACTCCGGGCCCCTTGTACTCGAAGTCGAGCTGCACGCCGAGTAGCGGCCGTCGGCTCCTCGATCGCTGCTGCCCGAGCGCACTCGTGTTGAACGCCGGACGCTCCGGCGCGTCGGCGATCGCCAGCGCCATCCGTCGTGTGAGCTCGACGACGCGGGCCGCGACGTCGACGTCGAGGGTGTCGAGGTCGTCCTCAGGCGTGTTGTACTCGCGATGCATGCCGGTGTGGAAGAACACGTACGGGATGCGCTGGCGCAGGAAGTGAGCGTGGTCGGACCCGCCTCCCTGCAGGCCGCGGCCCGGATTGACCTGGAGGTCGATCTGCGCCCCGAGATCGGTGAGGAGCTTGGGGAAGCCGGCCGACGAAGCGGCACCCATCGCGCCGATGGCCTTGTCGGCACTGCCGCGACCGATCATGTCGAGGTTGAGCATCGCAACGACGTCGTGTAGCGGCGCCGGCCCCGAGATCTGCTCGACGGCGCCAGGAGCGACCCAGCCCGACGCTCCCGATACGGTCTCGACCTCGAACGCGCCGGGCGCCGACTTGCCCGTGGCGGCGACCAGCGTGCCGGCTTCCCACAGCAGCGCGGCGCTCGGAGCTTCGGCCGACGGCGTCTCGCCCTCCTCCGTGGCCGGCGGGGGCGGCGGCTCGGTCGTCGCACGCGTCAGCTCGCGCGTCGCGAACCAGCGCTTCGCTCGAACCCAGTGCCGGCTGCCGAGCAGCCCGATCTCCTCGCCGGAGAACGCGATGAAGACGACCGACCGCCGCGGTCGCTCGCCCGCGGCCAACAGTCGCGCGGCCTCGAGAACGCCGGCCGTGCCGCTCGCGTTGTCATCGGCGCCGTTGTGCACTCGCCCCATATTGGCGGGATTGACCTGATTGCCGAAGCGGCCGATGTGATCGTAGTGCCCGCCGATGACGAGAGCCTCGTGGGCGACCTCCGGGTCCGTGCCCGGCAGCTTCGCCGCGACGTTGCGCAGCCGCAGGTGCCGCGGTGTCGTCGCGAAACGGATCTGCGTACCGGCGAGCTCGAAGCTGCGCGGGGCGAGTTCGCCCTCGATCGCGGCGACGAGTCGCTCGACCGTCTGCCCGCGCGTCCGAAGCAGACGGTCGACCGCCGCCCGACGCGCGA
>CAYMRB010000351.1:0-10898 GCA_964392615.1 uncultured Planctomycetia bacterium
AAATCGTACTTGTAGGCGGTAGTAGTCTCCGCCGGAGAACATGTTTGTTGACGTCAGTAGTACAGAGGCCCTAGCCCGGACGTTGCCCGGAGCCCAACATCGAAGGCCGCCGAGAAAAGAGCTCTATAAGGAACCCAGGAACCCAGGAAAGGAAGTGGATGCGCCCTCCCTTCCCTTCCTGGGTTCCTGGGTTCCTTAGAAATCCTACTTCGAGGTGTGGTTGTTCCTTCTCGGTGTTCCAGGTCTGGGGCGGTCTCGCGCTCGCTCACCACCGCGGACGCGGCGGCGCCTTGTCCATCCCCGCTCCCCACGCGCGGTTCGGCTGCGGTCCCATCTGCAGGATCAGCTCGCCGCCCCCGAAGAGCTCCGTTGCCTTGAACCACGGCCGATCGAGCGGTCGGCCGTTGAGCGTTGCCGATTGGACGAAGACGTTCTCCGGCGAGTTGTCACGCGCCTCGATCACGAACCGCTTGCCGCGATAGCGCTTCGCATCGAGGTGAATCACGACGCGGTCGAACAGCGGCGAGCCGATCTCCCAGATCGGATCGACGCGGCAGCCTCCGTCCATCTGGAACAACCCGATCGCGCTCAACACGAACCACGCGCCCATCTGGCCCTGATCCTCGTCGCCCGGGTATCCGTCCGGCCCCGTGCCGAAGTACTCGTCGAGCATCGCGCGCACCCACTTCTGCGTTTGCCACGGCTCGCCCGCCCAGTTGAACAGATACGGCGCCTGCATGTTCGGCTGGTTGCCGAGGTTGACGTATCGCGGATGCGCGAAGCGGTGCGAGCGCGCCTGCTCGAAACCTGCGCCCAGCCTCTCGAGAAAAACGGATCGCCCCATCGCGTCGACCAGCCCGCGCACGTCATGCGGCACGAACCACGTGAACTGCCACGCGTTGCCCTCGGCATACCAGCGGTCTCGCGCGAGCGGGTCGAACGGCGTCATCCAGCGGCCGTCGGCATGGCGCGGTCGCACGTATTTCGTCTGCGGATCGAACACGTGGCGCCAATTGCCTGCACGAGTCTTGAACTGTTCGTAAGCCGCCGTCTTGCCGAGGGCTTTGGCAAACTGCGCGACGCACCAATCGTCGTACGCGTACTCGCACGTGTTCGACGCGGGCGCCTTGCGCGACGGCATGTGCCCCGCCTCGACCGGCACCCAACCGAGCTCGAGATACGGCCCGAGCTGCCGATTGCCGCCGAGCCCGCCTCCGGGCGGCGGAATGGCCGCCCCCGGCACCGTCTGCTGATGCAGCGCCGCCTCCCACGCCTTGTCGACGTCGAAGTCGCGGAGTCCGTTCTGATACGCCGCGACGATCAGCGCGATCTCGTGCGACGCGACCATGACGCCCGAGTACTCGAGTCCGGTCGGCCCCCGCGCCAGCCAGCCGCCCGCGTCGTACATCTCGAGCAGCGAACGCACCCAGCGCTCGACCACGTCCGGTGTCGCGAGCATCCAGAGCTGGTTGACGTTCCAGAACGTGTTCCAGAACGCGTCGCACCCGAGCATCGCATCGTCCGGTCGCTTGACGCGGCGAACGCGTTCGAACGGATCCCGGTAGCTGCCGTCCGCGTCGCTGTACGTCGCCCGCGCGCAATAGGCGCGATAGAAGTTGGTGTAGAACTTCGTCAGGTCCTCGGGTCGGTCGCTCTCGACCTCGATTCGGCCGAGGAGATCGTTCCAGACTCTACGGGCGTGCGCTCGGCACGCGTCGAAATCGCCCTTGAACGGACCGAGCTCGAGCTCGAGGTTCTTCCGAGCGCTCTCGACGCTGACCAGCGATACGCCCGTCTGCAGCGTCACGACCCCGTTCGCGGGGATTCCGGCGAACTCGACGAATGCGCCGATGTCCTCGTTCTTCTCCGTCCGGATGGCGGCGCCCTGTCCCGCGATCACCCGATCGCCGATCCAGCCGCCGAAGCGCTCGTACGGACGGCTCGTTCGCGCGACGAAGTACAGCGTGTAGTCGTTGACGAGCTCGCAATTGATGCCGCGGCTCTGGTACGTCGCGTGCCCGGTGATTTCTCGATCGCTCGTCGACTGCACTGCGGCCTCGATCAAGCGATACGGGTACTCGGCCGGGATCTTCAGATCGAACAGGATTCGCGCGACGTCGGACTGCGGATACGTATAGCGCTGGAAGCCGCAGCGCACCGTCGCGGTCGATTCGGCGCGGACTCCATAGTCGTCGAGCGTGACGGCGTAGTATCCCGACGTGGCCACCTCCGTCTCGTTTCGAATACGCGAGCGGTAGCCGCTGTCGGGATCCGCGCTCGTGCCCGGCTTGATCTTGAGCTCGCCCGTCGTCGGCATCGTGCCGAGGCCTACCATCGTCCACGAGTGGAGATGGCTGAAGCACGCGATATCGCGGATGGAGTAGTCGTGACCGCCGTTCCAACCTTGTCCCTGGTTGTTCGGGCTCAGGTTGACGAGGCCGAACGGCGCCGACGGCCCCGGAAAGAGCATCCAGCGCGACGTTGCGGTGCCGAGGAGAGGATCGACGCAATCGGCGGGTTGGCGCAACCGAGCGGGATATTGCGTGAGAGAACTCCGCGCGAGGATGCGGTCGCCATCGCGTACCGCAACGACGCGCCTCGTCTCCTTCGCGACCGGCGGCAGCGACAGCGCGATCTCGCTCACTCCCGTCTCCGTCGCGAGCGGGATCGGATCGAGGCCGCCGACGTCGAGCGACCAGCGACGCGCGGGATTCGCGAGCAAGAGCCGAACCGTCGCGGCCTGGACGACCTTGCTGTCGCGTTTCCACAGCCACTTCTCGATGTCGACGGACTGAATGGTCGCGCCGGAAGTCGGCACGAGCTTCGTCTTCGCAGGCGCCTCGAACGCGACGCTGTCGTAGAGCATCCAGCTGCCGCGGGCGGTCTCGATCGACACGACGTTCATGCCCGCTTGCAGCTCGGCGCGCGGAATCTCGACGGCGAAGCGGTGCTCGCGCCCCGCCTTCGCGTCGCCCTGGATCGATCGGTCACCGCCGCCGCGCGGTGTCGCATGTTCGTGCTCGTGTCCGTTGACGTCGACGACCAGCGCCGGCGGCGTGGCGGAATGCGTGTCGACCAGATCGATGACGAGTCGGCAATCGGCGTCGGGAACGCGATCGAGTCCGAACAGGATCGAGAACGCGTGCGGGCGTCCGCCGGCCCACGCATCGTCCGGGCCCGGATGCACGTACGGCCAGTCCGCACGCGAAGTCGAGCTTCCGACGACGAACACGCCGTCGCGATCCCACTCGCGATAGCCGCGCGGGGCGTGGCGGAACTCGGCGGCGCGGTCATCGCTCGCACCGATCGTCCACAGCGGCACGAGGTCCGCCCACGCAGGGCGAGGAGTCGACGCCAGCGCGACGAGGCCCAAGGCTACTGTGAGCATGCCGTGCGTTCGTATTCGTGTCCGTGTCCGGTCTTCGGCCGTCGCGGTCAACTGTTCCATCGCTCTCGCCTCGATCTGTGGGGGGCCAGCGCGTGCCAGTCGATCACGAAGCGACTCGTTCTGTCCACGTCGGGGGCGAACTGGGTGCGGCTCCGTACCTTGCATCCGGGCGAACTTCCGAGAAGACACTCAAACGCCCTTGCGGGCCCTCTCTGGGGCGAGCCTCGAGCCGCAGTCCCTGTTCGTCCGGAATCCTCCACACCCGCGGGGCTTCGCGGAACGAAGAAGACTACATGAGCTTCCACCCCGTCGAGTTCGAGCGCTCCCGCAACAGGCGCGCAGCGCGCGATGAGGCTGCGTCGACCGAGGCCGTCTCGACCGAGACCATGCCCTCCGATCCCGCGAGCGCGCCGGTCGCGTCAGGCCTCGCGTCGTCGCGACTCTTCGACTCGCGGCTCGTTCCGCGCTCGCGTCGCACCGTCGACTGGCTGTGGAGCGTCGGGCTGTTCGTCGCCACGGCGGCTCTCTTCGCACCCGCCGTCGGCAATGGCTTCACCGGCTGGGACGACCCCGCGTACGTCACACGCAATCCGCTCGTACTCGATGCGTCGTGGTCCGGCTTCGCCCGCATCGCGACGACCGTCGAGTCCGGTAACTACCACCCGCTGACGGTCTGGTCGTACTGGATCGAGCACGCGCTCGTCGGCCTCGATCCGTGGCTGTACCACTTGACCAACGTCCTCGTGCACGCCGGGTCCGTCGTCCTCGTCTGGCTGCTGGGCCGCCGCTGGTTCACGGATCGATCCGTCGCCCTCGCCGTCGCTATCCTCTTCGCGTGCCACCCGCTGCGCGTCGAGTCGGTCGCGTGGGTGGCCGAGCGCAAGGACGTCCTGTGCACGTTCTTCTTTCTCGCGACGCTGCTGCTGTTCGATCGCGCCGTCGAGCGGAGAATGTGGATCGCGGCGATCGGCATCTTCGTGCTCGCACTCCTGTCGAAGGTCATGGCGATCACGCTGCCGGCGGTCCTCGTCGCGTACGTGCTCTACCGACGACGTCGGCGCGACTTCTGGACGCGGTCTCAGTTCTGGCGGCTGGCGCCGTTCTGGGCGCTGACGGCGCTGTTCACCGTCATCGGCTACGTCGCCCAGCAGAGCGCCGACGCGGTCAAGACGCTTCACGGCGGCTCCGCCTCGACGCACGTCCTCACGGTCGTCAAGGCGGTCGGCTTCTACGTCTTCAAGCTCGTGGTCCCCGTGCGACTGTCGGCGTTCTACACGTTTCCCAGCGCGCAGTCGCTGCTCGAGCCGCTCGTGCTGCTCGGCCTCGTCGCCATTGCCGCGTCGTTCATCGCGATGGTGGTGAGCTGGCAGCGCAATCGAACGGTGTTTCTCTGTCTCGCGTTCGCCTGGATCACGTGGGCGCCGGTGTCCGGCATCATTCCGTCGACGACTCCCGTCGCCGACCGCTACATGTACCTGCCCTGTCTCGGGGTCTTCTGGTGCGTCGCACTGCTCGTCGTGCCGCTCGTCCGCGAACAGTCCGTGCGGAGACCGATCGTCCGCTACGCCACAGGCGGCGCGGTGGTCCTCGTCGGCACGATCTTCGCCCTCGGCACCGTGCACCGCATCAGCGATTGGCGCGATAACGAGACGCTGTGGGCTCGCGCCCTCGAAGTCGACCCCTCGAGCTCGACCGCGCACAATCAGCTCGCGGTTCACTACCTCGACACCGGGGAGTACGCTGCGGCCGTGCGCCACGCCAGCGGCGCGATCAAGGCGGGGCGCTCCGGCCCGGCCGATCTGTTCCACCTCGCGCTCGCCTATCGCGGCCTCGGCGACGCGACGCGCGAACGCGCTTGCGCCGAGAGCATCCGCCGCGTCCATCCCGACTTCCTCGCCGCGTGGACACCCGAGGTTCGCTGGCTTTGCGCGAATGGCCGCACGACGGAATGCGAGAAGCTCGTCGCACAGCTCGAGGGCGTCGGCGGCGGTCACCCCGACACCCTCTGGGCGCGCGCCATGCTCGAGGAAGCTCACGGCCGCTGGTCCCGAGCACTGTCGGGATATGTCGCCGCACTCGAGAAGCGTGGGGGATTCCGCGACGCGCTCCTCGGCAGCGCGCGGTGTCTCTTCTCGATGGGCGACGATCACCGCGCCGCGACGACGCTCGCGAGCCTGTTGGACTTGCGCGGCGGCGCGCTATTCCCCGACGAGGTCGCGACACTCGAGAGCTTGCTGACCGGCATCGAGGCGTCCGGCGATGCCGCGATGCGCGCCGAGGCGAGTCGCTTGCGAAATCGGCTCACTCGACGATCGTGACGTCGAGTTCGCGGATCGTCATCCGGTAGCGCAGTATGCGGAAGTGGCGCTCGTCGCGCTGCACGATCTTCGGGCTGATCCCGCCGCTGTCTCTCCGCTCCCGCTCGATCCAACGCAGCCGACTCGCCGGGATCTCGCGCTCGAAGAGGAGGTCGTCGCTTACCATGCGCTCGCTCGTCTCGTCGACCGGCTCCTCGAACACCAAGAGCACGCGCGGGCCGCCCATCGGGCTCGCGGAGATCTCGGCATGCCCCGCCTCCCTGAGCCGGACGCGGCTCGTCGTCCGCCAGAGCGAATCGTACACGCCGGTCCAGATATCGCGGCCGCTGTTCGAGTTCAGTTTGACCTCGATATCGTTGCCCGTCAGGCGCACCCGCGTCGCTGCGGCCCTCTCGCGGTTCGAGTTCTGCTGGAGCCCCGGCAAGCGCATTCCGAGCACGACCGCGTCTGCCGCGTTCGGCGGAATGCGCATGCCGTCGAGCGACAGCTTCAAGCGCCGCCGCTTCGCGTTCCACACCGCCGCTCGCGGGCGGGGCTCACGCGCGACCGCGTCGCTGACCACGCAGCACTGCCGCGATGCCCACGGCGACATCCGCAGATCGAACCGCGTCGTCTCCTCCGCGTCGGGAGACGAGCCGCTCGGCAGCGCCGCGTCCGTCGCCGTCTCCAACGCGGTCGGTATCGTGAACGCATCCATCTGCAATCGGCCGTGGTGGCGCCAGCGCGTCACGCCGCGCGCCAGCGCGAGAGGTTGCGGATCGACTCCCTGCGCGGACACCACATGGCTCTGGCGGCCGGATGAGCGGACGTTGAGGTGCGTGTACAGCACAGCTCGGTTGCCGAGCGGTCCTTCGTACACGATCTCGCGCAGCTCGCCGAAGCTCGCTCGCAGCCTCAAGAGCGCCGTCACCGGCGGCACGCCGACCGCAAAGAGTCCGGTGGCGACGCACGCGAAGAGCCAGGGCCGACCGCGCTTCCCGCGCGCACGAACGATGACGAGGCCGAGGGCGAGGACGAGTGCGTACAGGGCGAGGTAGCCCACCGTCGACACGAGCGACGTGTTTTCCTGCAGGTGCGAGCTGCGCCACTGGTGCGCGTCGACCGAGACGGTGAACGGGAATTGCCCCTGCGGCAGCAAGTCCGTCACGTCGTCCCAGAACGCACGCGAGATGACGACGTCGCGCGGCAGGCGTGGCATGCGGAAATCGACGCTCGTGTGTCCGAAGCGACCCGGGCCGTAGCTCGCCAAGCTGAAGATTGGCAGCGACGAGCCGTTCGGCAGCTCGATCTCGACGGTCCGTCCCGACGGGAGCTCGTGCAGGATGAACTCCTTGCCGCGGTGGAAAGCCTGTCGCGGCGCGCCGTCGCCGAGGACTCGTTGCCACGGTCCGGTGCCGGCGAGGTTCGCGGTGTCGATCGGGCCTCCGAAGATCACGCAGCCGCCCAGACGCAGGTAGTCGAAGAGCGCGTCGCGTTGCGCCTCGGTCCACTGATCGATCTCCGGCGCGTACACGATGACCGCGCCGACGCCGAGGTAGTCGTTCACCGACTCCGGCAGGTCGAGCGGGCGACAAGCGGCGATGCCGACCTCCGCGCTGTCGGTGTGCTTCTTCCAGCTCGTGGCGGCTTCGCCGGACGGGCTCACGATCACCGCCGTGCGCGGGATCACATCCGTCTGACTCGATCCCCAGCCCCAGCCGCTGTGGGGCCAGCCGGCCTGCTCCGGTGGGTCGACGACCGTCGCCGACAGGCGGCCCTCGGACGAGAAGATCAGGCGACACGGCCCGCTAAGAAACAGCTCTCGGGCGTCGACCTTGCGCCGCCAGCGCAGGACTTTCGTCGTGCCGCGCTCGACCGTGAACGGCACGGGAGAGGTCTCGATCGGGTCGTCGAAGACTGCCGTGTCGACGTGAAACGTCCCCGTGATGTCCTCGGCGCTGCGATTGCGCACGACGATCGTGAAGAAGTCGGCACCTCCGTTGAAGAGCGTGCCGCCGAAGCACCGCGTGACCTCCTGGATCTCGAGCGGCAGAGTCGCCTCCGGCATGCTCTCGGCATCGAGGCTCGCATCGCCCGGAGGGCCGGCTTCGATCGGTTGTGCGGCGAGAGCGCATGGCGCAAGGATCGCGAGCAGTGCAGCAGCTGCCGTCACCGCGACCGGCGCGCGCCTGCGGGGCTTGCGAGGTTTCCCGCGCCCCGCGATGAAGTGCGACAGCGCGATCAGGCCGACGCAGACCGCGGCGAAGACCCCGTGCACGCCGAGGAGGCAGACGAAGCGTTCGACGGTCGACCACGGCATGTCGTTGTCGTCGATGAACAAGGTCGGCGGCACCGTGTGACCGATCGCCGACAACGCATCCGGGGCGACGCCTTCGCCGACGAGGATCAGCGCAACGGTCGATGCGCAGATCAACGTACCGGCGATCGTCGCCGTCACGAAGCGCACGAGGAACCCGTTGCGCAGCCACCACGCGACGACCTGGCCGAGCAGAAAGAGATTGACGAGACAGGCGAGCGTCGATGCGACGATGATCCACGCGTCGAAACGATACGCTTCGAGGCCGGTCAGGCTGACCTCTCCCCGCCGTGACGGATTGGCCGGACCGCCCGCGCCGAGGGACGCCCGCAACTCCGCGACGGTGCCCTCGACCACGGTCAACGACGCGCCGGCGAGGAGCAGTATCAGGACGAGCAGGCATGCCCCGCGCAAGAGAGTTCGCGGCAGCTTCAGCGGTCCGACTCGATAGCTCCAGCCCACTCGGTTGCGGTTGTCCATGCGTGCGACGATCCAGCCGAACAGCGCCATGACCGAGAACCAGAACATGAGGTGAAACAGGTAGTCGTTGAAGAGCTCGAAGCGTCCCCAACCGTCGTAGCGCGGCGTGCCCTGGTACACCGTGCCCACCATCGTGCCCCAGAACAGGACGAGGAGCATGGCGTCGGCCAGGAAGCGCAGCGCGAAGTCCCACCGCGCGCACCAGCGTGGCCGGTTCTCGTAGAAGAACGCGACCTCGACGCGTCGCGTCAGCACGAAGCGGAGCCGCTGCAGGAAGCGTCGCAGTCGATCCCGTGGCAGCACGATCGCGCCGAAGTTGCCGAGCCCCGCCGTCATCCGGTGCTCGGGGCCGAGCAGGATGTAGATGAGGCACGGCACGAGCAGGTAGAGCCACAGCAGGTACGGGAAGATCTGATACGGGATCGAGACGAAGAAGAGCCAAGCATCGGAGCGGTACGTGATCTCGATCGGCATGCCGAAGAAGGTCTGGGCGAACAGCCCCTCGAGCTCGACGGAGCGGATGAGCCAGCGCAGCGGCGATGCCTCGGCGAAGACGTGCGGAAAGAACTCCGCCATCTCGGGCTCCGGAATCAGGCTGAGGAATGCCGCCAGGCCGAACACCCCGGGCACGACCAACGCGGTCAACCACTCGCGTTCGAGCACGGACAGCGCCAGCGTGAACGCGATGACGAGGTTCGCGTAGACGAAGAACGTCGCGTAGGTGGCGAGAATCGTCCCGATCGAGAGCCCTCCGAAACCGTACGCAACGACCTCGAACGGTACGCTCACCAGCAACAGGAACGCGGTGAACCACAGGCCGAGCCCCCAATTGCCGAGGTGGAAGCGCAGCGGCGACACGCCGGTGACGACCAATTGGTCGAAGGTCCGATTAAACCGCGGTCCCTCGAGATAGCCCGACACGCGCAGGGGGAGGAGGACGATGAGGAGCCCGAAGAGCACGATGAAGTGGAACACGTGCAGCACGGGCCCGGCCGCGGCATCGCCGAGCAGGTAGCCCTCCTGGCTGAACATCGCGAACATCGAGATGTCGGTGATGATCAGGCTCACGTTGACGAACGTGAACACCAGGGCGAGCTTGAGACCGCCGAGGCTCGTCGCGAGCTGCCGTGCGACGTGGGGGTTTTCGAGGAAGCGGCTCCAGAGTGCGGTCACGAGATCTCTCCCGTCGTTCGGTGCAGGAAGAGGGTCTCGAGGCTGACGCGCTCGAGTCGGAACGCGGTGACCTCGATCTCCGCGCGGATCAGCGCTTCGAGGATGCGGTTGCCGCGACGGTCGTCAAGCTCGAGGTCGAGCTTCTTGGACGACGAGTTCGTCACGTCGACGCCGTCGAGCGCCTCGAGAATCTGCAGCGCGCTGTCGCGGTCCGGCTCGTTGACCTCGACGATGCAGTGGATCTTCCTGCCCGTCTTCTCGGACTCGGCCACCGACTCGGCCGCGAGGGTCTCGAGGTTGCCGCTCCACACGAGCCGCCCCTTCTCGATCATGCCGACCTCGTCGCAGATCTCCTCGAGGTCCGCGAGGATGTGGCTCGAGATCACGATGGTCTTGCCCATCGCGGCGAGTTCGCCGAGCAGCGAGCGGATCTCGATGCGCGCCCGCGGGTCGAGGCCGCTAGCCGGTTCGTCGAGGTAGAGGATCTTCGGGTCGTGAAGCAGTGTCTTGGCGAGCGCCAAGCGTTGCCGCACGCCGGTCGACAGCCCCGACGTGACGTCGTCCCGCAGCTTCGTGAGGTCGGTCAGCTCGAGGACATCGTCGACGCGCTGCCGGAGCTCGGAGCCGTCCAGGTCGTACATGCGGCCGAAGAACTCGAGATACTCGACGCAGGACAGACCGCGGAACATGCCGAACTGGTCGGGCATGTATCCGAAGAGCCTGCGGACCTCGCGCACATCGCCGACGACGTCGTGCCCGTCGACCTCGATCGAGCCGCTGTCGGGCTTGACCAATGTCGCGAGCATCTTCAAGGTCGTCGTCTTGCCGGCGCCGTTCGGGCCGATGAGGCCGAACACGGTACCGCTTTCTATGGCGAGGTGGACGTCGTCGACCGCGACCTTGTCGTCGTAGTGCTTCGTCACCCCTTGGAGGCTGATCATACGTCGCGGAGCGCTCCTCTCGAGACCTGCACCGATTCCTTATCGTCGCGAGCGGGTCGCGCCGATTTCGTAGAGACCAAGGGTAACAGCAAGAGGGCGAAAGGCCCTGTGCGAATCGCGCCACGGCTGGCGCGGAGCGTGACAGCACTCGATCCACCACAGAGCCCCTCTTCTTTGCGAGCTTTGCGCCTTTGCGTGATCTCCTTCTTCGACGCGTCTCCGTGCGGACGCATGCTTCTCGCCCGCTCGACATCCTCTCGGAAGGATTGGCACGCAAAGGCGCAAAGCTCGCAAAGAAGAGA
>CAYMRB010000352.1:0-10867 GCA_964392615.1 uncultured Planctomycetia bacterium
GCGAGGGGGGCAAGGCGGGGGACTTCGTCCGCACAGGCCGGGCGCGTATCATCAGCTGCGTTCCGGCAGCCAACGACCAGGGGAGATTCTGTGGTGAAACGACGCATCGCTCTCGCGACCGTGCTCGCAGTCGTGATCGTGGCGACGGACCGAGCCGACGCCGACGACTTCGTCCGCGGTGACGCCAACGGCGACGGCCGCGCGTCGATCGCCGACGTACAGTACTTGAACAACTGGCTGTTCCGCCCGGGCCCCGCGCCGGGCTGTCGGGACGCAGCGGATGTCGACGACGACGGCGTCGTGAGCGGTCGCGACACCATGGCGCTGTTCCGCCACCTCGCCCTCGACGCGGCTGCCCCACCGGCGCCGTTCGCGGCGGCCGGGTCGGATCCGACCCCGGACGGTCTCGGCTGCGATGACAGTGGCGAGGGCGAGCCGCTCGTCGATGAGGCGGCGCGGGTCGAGATCTTGAGGGCTGCGGGCGGCGATGCCGGACGGAACGTCGAAATCGCGCTCGCGTTCACGAACGCCGTGGACGTCGCGGCGATCGCGGTGACCCTTCGCGTGCCCCCTGGTGTGCTGGCCGACTTCGTGCACGAGGACGCGATCGGGCAGCCGAGCTTCGATGCGAACGACGGTCGGGTTCGACTCGTCTCGTGGCCCTGGGAAGACGGTGGCGTCGCGACAGCGCCTCTCGTCGCGGCTCGGGTTCGTGACGGTCGCCTGACGATCGGCATCGTCGGCGGCCTGATGGACGCGGCCTCCTGGCCGCCGGCCGAACGCGGTCGGCATCTCCTCACCCTGCGGTTGCCGACAGCCGAAGACGCCGGTCCAGGTCCGTACGACCTGCTCTTCGAGGCGGCCGAGCTCGTGTCGACGACGGGCCAGGCGGTCGTTCCGCGCACGACGGACGCGACGCTGACCCTGCACGAGTCCCCGTACTTCATCCGCGGCGACTGCAACGGCGACGGCGGCGTCGATATCAGCGACGCTCTGTTCCACCTGAACTTCATGTTTCTCGGTGGACCGTTTCCCGAGTGCTTCGCCGCGTGTGATGCGGACCATAGCGGCGCGACGACGGGCATGGCCGGCGACGCCATCTACATCCTGAACTTCGCGTTCACCGGCGGCCGGCCCCCGCCGCCGCCGTTTCCTGCGTGTGGCCCGGGATTGGAATGGAGGCTCGACTGCGAGCAGTCGCCCTGCGAGCAGTAGAGCCGCCCCGCGCTCAGCAGCCCCGCCCCGCCGTCAGCGCGCACCGCAGCGCCCGCGCGAGCGCGATGCTGCGCTCGTGCTCGTCGACGATGTCCGCCGCGACCGCCCACTTGCCCCGGTGCTCGGAGTGGAGCTGCGCATCGAAGAACGATCGCTCGCCGCTGCGGTGCTTCTCGAGGTCGACCTCGTACGCCTTCGCGACGTTGTCGAGAAACCTCACGCAGTCGTCGATCGACACCGGACGGTGAGCGCGGACGAACTCGGTCAGGAAGCCGATCGACCCGGCGATGTCGCCACCGACCGAGCGCCCTGCCGCGAGAAGATCGGCCGCGAGTCGCCCACTCGCCGGACGCGCCCACGCCCGATCGCGCAGGTGGCAACGCACGTCCGCCGGCAGCGGTGCGAACTCGTCGACCGCGCCGTCGGGAAGTACCGCGTCGAGCCGCAGCAGGCGCACGAACCGCTCGATGACGACGCGCGGAAGCGCTGCCTCCAGCCGCTCATCCTCGTGCTCGAGCGTCATGCGCCACTCGGCGGCGCTCGCCAGCTCGATCACCTCGTCGACCTCCGCGGCGTCGACGCACCCGTGGCCGAGCGCAGCCTCGAACCGCACGCGTTCGTCAAAGCTCGGCGTGAAGAGCGGCGACAGGAGGAGCTCGACCTCGTAGGTCTCGAGCTCCTCCAGATCCGACCGCAACCAGTCGAGCACGCGATCCTCGACCACCTCGTGCGCGCTGAGCACGTGCTCGAGCACCTGCGTCGTCAGCGCGCGGGGCGTGGTCAGGACCTTCTCGAGAAGGCTGTGGATCGCGTCGAGATTCGCGCTCACGGTCTCACTCGGCCTTGCGGTCCGCGCTCTCGATACCGGCGAGCTCCTGCAGTCGCCACCAGTTGCGCAGGCGCTCGTCCTGCGCTCGTAGGATCAGGTCGGTCGTCGGCTCGCCGTCCTTGCCGAAGTGCTTGCGGAACCGCCCCTCCGAGCGCGCGAAGTCGAGGAACGTCACGGGCCTCTTCTCGCCGGTCTCCTTCGAGCCTCGCGTGGGCCAGGCGCGCGGCGCGCTGGGGTGGCCGGCGAGCGACAGGCAGGCCTTTATCGAATCGCCCTTGTCCGGATCGTACGTGAACACGGGGAACGCGCGCGACTCCACCGCCAACCGCGCCTGCGCGCCGGCCATGTCGTCGGCGACGCCGTGCTCCGGCTGGCACGTCGTGTAGACGAGGATGACCGCCGGGCCGTCGAACTCGTTGGCGCGCTCGACGGCACTGTAGAAGTGCTTCGCCATCGGTCCGACGGTCTGCGCGACGTAGGTTCGCGGGTGCATCATGGCGATCAACCCGAGCTCCTTGCGGGCCTCGACCTTTCCCGGGATCTCGGACCCGTGGACGCTCATCTTGGCCTCTTGACCGATGAACGTCGCAGTCGAGGTTTGACCGCCGGTGTTCGAGTACACCTGCGTGTCGAGCACCATGACCTTGATGTTGGCTCCGGACGCCAGGAGCCGAGACAGCGACTGGAAGCCGATGTCGAGCATGGCGCCATCGCCGCCGAGGCACCAGATCGGCCGGTCGGAGTGACCGTTCGCGTCCCATGCCGCGCGGATGCCCATCGCGTCCGCGGCGACGTTCTCGAACAGCGAGTTCGTCCACGGCACCATGAACGGATTGTACGGGTACGTCGAGCCGTAGACCGTGTTGCAGCCCGTTGCCGCAACGATGCCGAAGTTCGTGCCGTGCACCTCGGCGGTGGCGGCCAGCAATTGCCGCAGCACGGAGGCTTCGCCGCAGCCCATGCAGCTTCCGGCGCCGCCGACGTAGATCAGGTTGTCGTCGTTGAGCATCAGATCGCGCTTGTCTTTGACGATCCGATGCTCGGGCCGCGAGTTCGGCAGCGCGTTGTAGAACTCGAACGTCTGCAAGAAGCGCGGCAGATTGTCCGGCGTCTTCTTGATCATCTTGAGCGCGTTGTGGTCGCCGCAAACCTCGACGCACTCGCCACAGCCCTTGCACTTCGTCGGATCGATGAAGATGCCGAAAAGCGCGCCCTCCGGGCCCTCTCCCTTCTTCGCTCGCTTCTTCTCGAAGGACGTGTAGTACTTCGTCGTCTCGGTGAACTGCTCGCGCGCGAAGCTGCGCAGATCCTCGTCGTCGATCTGCTCGAGCGCGTCGTCGACTATGTCGGCAGTACACGCCTTTGCGAGGATCGCCGTATCCGGACAGTTGGTCACGCAGTCCATGCAACCGACGCACGCGTCCGAGTCGAGCTCGGGAAGCTCCGGTGCGATATAGCTGAAGTCGCGCGTCCCGGCAGTCCCGGCCGGAACCAGCGACCGCGCGACGTACGGGTCGGCTTCGAGAGCGGAGCCGCCGCCGCGGTTGTACGCATCGAGAACCTCCTCGGCGCGCTTGTCGTCAAACCAGTCGACCGCGCTCAGAGCTCGCGAATCGAGCGTCGTTTCGTGTTCGCCCATGGTGTCTCCTCAGAAGCGCCTTTCCGGCTCGGCTCTCAGATGAAGAACGCGTTGGTGTCCTTGCCCTTCGCGTCCCACTCCTCCTGACCCCGCTGGCGAACATCGGCCGGGGTCGCCTCCATGACCTCCCGCGGCACCTCGAACACCTGCTCGAACCCCTTGCGCACGGCGCGCAGGTTGTCCTCGATGACCTGCTCCCCGCGCTTGCCGAAGTAGTAGCGAAGCGGAGTGAGGACGCGCTCGAAGAGCTCCTCCTCCTCCATGCCGTCGTCCTCGCGGAACGGCGTGACGCGAAGGAACACGCCGAGGAGGACGATGCCCTGGAACCGCTGCACGAGCGAATCGTCCGCCCGGCAGGCTTCCCGCGCGATGCGCACCGTGTCGACGCCGTAGAAACGGATGTCGTTCTCCAGCATGAAGAACTTCGCCCAGTCCGGGATGCTCTCCCACAGCGCTGTGGGTTCCTCGCGATCCGTGTGCTGGAAGACGGCGCCGCCGCTCTCGAGGCCGACGAGCGGGTTGCCCATATTCCAGGTGTTCGGATCGAGAAGCGGCACGAACTCGACCTGCTGGAGCTCGGCGTGCGTCTGGATACGACCGGACTTCGTGATCGTCAGGTAGGTGTTGGTCGGCAGCCCTTTCTTCTCGGAGCCGTACTTCGGCGAGGCCTGCACGGAGAAGCCGAAGATGTCGCCGAGGCACTTCGCGATGACCTTGTTCGTCGTCACCGAACCGTAGCCGCCGACGGAGTGGCCGCGAATCGAGAACGACCCCTCCGGGCGGACGTCCGGCTCATCGGTCACCGCCAGGCTGTCGCGGTGATCGATGCCGAGGACGAAGAACCGCTTGCCCGGCCATCGGACCTTCCCTTCGCCGTCCGCCATATTGCGGACGGACGCGACCATCTGGCCGGGGGTGACGTCGCGAGAACCGAGCCCTGCGCAGCCGCTGTAGAAGCGCGGGACGCGATCGATGGTCGGATAGCCTTCGACGCCGGACGCGGCCTTCGCGAACGCGGCCTCGATCTCGGTCGTCAGCGGATTGTCCACCGCGAGCGGCACGTCGAGCCGCTCGAGAACACTGATGGCCTTGACGCCCTTCAGCGCCTCGACGAGCTCGGGCCCCGGGAACGGTCGGAACGACACCACGTCGACGACACCGACGCGATAGCCGATCGATCGAAGGTGCTCGACCGTCGCCATCGCGGTGTCGGCGGTCGAACCCATCGCGACGATCGCGTAGTCGGCGTCGTCGAGACCGACCGTCTCGATCATGCCGTAGCGCCGCCCGGTCAGCCGCTCGAACTCGGCCATGGCGTCGACGAGGCAGTCGCGCACGCGGTCGTAGTAGAACCGCTGCGCGATCTTCCCGGACATGTAGCTGTCCTGATTCTGAACGACGCCGCTCATCAGCGGCCTGCGCGGATCGAAGACCTTCTGGATGCGGTCGTCGGGATGGCCGAGGTACTCCTTGATCAGGTCGTCCTCGGGAAAGGACACGTTCTCGATCGTGTGCGTCGTCAGGAAGCCGTCCTGAACGTTCAAGAAAGGTGTCAGGCTGTCCTCCGCAGCACGCCGGGCGATCAACGCGAGATCGCCCGAGCTCTGGACGTTGCGTGCGAACAGCATCCCCCAGCCGGCATCGATGACGCCCATCACGTCGTCGTGGCCGGCGTGGACGTTGAGCGAGTGAGACGTCAGCGCGCGTGCGGCGATGTGGATCACGACTGGCAGGCGCTTGCCCGAGATCGTGTACAGGACCTCCTTCATCAGGATCAGGCCCTGCCCGGAGGTGAAGTTCGTCACGCGGCCGCCGGCCAACGCGAAGCCCTCGCAACCGGTAGCGGAGGAGTGCTCCGACTCCATCTCCATCCACTGAAGCGACTGCCCCCAGACGTTGCGGAAACCGTCGGCGACAGCGGCCTGGTATCCGACGCCCATCTGGGTCGACGAGGTGATCGGATAGGCTGCGGAGCCCTGCGTGGCTCGCGTCTCGACGTGAACGATCATGGCCGTGCCGTCGGCGGTACCCGGAGTGCCAGGGTACTTGACGCGTTCGGACGACACAGGACTTGCCGCGACGGCGCTCTGAGGCGTCATCCACTCCTCCTGTTCGAGTTGTCGGAGCTCCGCGCACCGGGCGCGGGGCAAACTGCGACGCGAGAGGAACAGCAAGCGATCTCACGTCGATCAGCGCGAAGGAGTCATTGTAGGAACTCGCGCTCGATCGGTACAGGCAATTGTCCTCTGGCGACGGGACCCCGTTCCCGTCGCTAGAGTAGATGCCGCGCCTTCAGGTCGAGGTACTGATTGATCAACGATGCGTTGAGCTCGTTCGGAAACGTCTCGATCACCAGTACGCCCGAATCCCGCAACTCGGCCAGCTTGCGCGTCTGGGTGGTCATCAGTTCCGCTGCGCCAGCGCTCTGAAACGCTTCGACGTCGTCCTCGGGCACGCGACTGGCCAGCGCGCTCAACGCGCGGTCGCGGATGAACACGCAAACGAGCACGTGCGGCGTGGTCAACGTCTTGAGGTACGAACCGATCGACCACAGGTGCTGCTCATCGAGCGTGTGCGTGATAAGCACCACCAACGCGCGCTTGCGCTGACGCCGCAGCAACTCGTCACACGCCAGCCCGTAGTCGGACGCCTCCCAACGCGGCTGGACGTCGTACATCTCGCGCACGATCGTCTGCACGGCCGGCTTGCCGTGAAGCGGCCCGACGAAGCGCTCGATGCGGTCCGAGAAGGCGACGAGCGATACGTTGTCCCCCTGCCCCAGCGCAACGTAGCTCAGAATCGTCGCTGCGTTGAGACCCGAATCGAGATGCGAGATCCCGTCCGTCTCGTTGCACATCGATCGGCCGCAATCGAGCAGGATCACGACGTTCTGATTGCGCTCGACGTTGTACTCGCGGCTGATCAGCCGTCGATGTTTCGCCGTGGCCTTCCAGTCGATGTGGCGCATCTCGTCTTCGCGACGGTACTCGCGCAGACGCTCGAACTCGCCACCCTGCCCCCGAATGCGGTACTGCTTGAGTCCCGCCTCCTCGAGTCGATTCTTCAGCGCCAGCAGATCGAACTCCCGCACGGCGCGGATGTCCGGAAAGATCCGCACGGCGAACGGCATCGGACGCCGCTCCACACGCGTCCAGAGACCGAGCCGCGTCATGAACCGCAAATGGACCGCCTCGAACCGGTTCTTCCCTCGACGGTGCGGCTCGAACCAGTAGTCGAGCTCCCTTTCCTTCCACGGCTCGAGCTCGATCGCCGCGGGCAAATCCTCGACGTGTCCAGGCACCGGCGTCTCGTCGTGGAACTCGACCTCGATCGGCGACGCGGAACGATTTGACGCGCGAATCGTGACGCGGTTGCGGGTGCCCACACTGAGGACGTCGCTCACCTCCCGCTCGACGACGATCGCCGCAGTCGGCGGCGAGATCACGAGGTCCGCGATCGCGACGATCGCGACCGCGATGTTCGCGAGCAGCCCGAAGAACGCGAACGACGGCTCGAACACGGCGAGTGCGAACGGCAATCCCGCGAGCGCGAACAGGAAGATGAGTCCGAGGCGAGGTGTCACGATCTGGGCGCCTCGACCGCGTCGAGAATCCGACGGGTGACCTGATCAGGAGTCACGCCCTCGAGCTCCGCCTCCGGCCGCAGGCGCAGCCGGTGCCGAAGCACCCATGGGCAGAGCTCCTTGATGTCGTCTGGCGTGACGAAATCGCGACCGTGACACGCCGCGAACGTGCGCCCCGCGAGCAACAGGCTGACGCTGGCTCGAGGGCTCGCGCCCACCGACACCGAGTGCCAATTGCGAGTCTGATTCACGAGCGACGCGATGTACGACACGATCTTCGGCTCGACGATCACCGAGCTGACCGCGTCCTGGATCTCGGCGATCTCCGCGGCCTGGATCACGGGCTGGACGTCATACGTCGACAGTCGCCGCGGGTCGTGGCCGGCGACGAGGTGCCCGAGAATCTGCTCCTCCTCCTGCGGCGTCGGATAGTCCACGAGCAGCTTGAACATGAAGCGATCGACCTGCGCCTCGGGCAGCGGATACGTCCCCTCGTGCTCGAGCGGATTCTGCGTTCCGATCACGAGATACGGGCGCTTCAGGAGATAGCACTTGCCATCGATCGTTACCTGCCGCTCCTGCATGACCTCGAGCAGCGCCGACTGCGTCTTCGGTGGCGAGCGGTTGATCTCGTCCGCCAGCAGCAGATTCGTGAAGATCGGCCCTGGATTGAAATGGAATTGCCCCTCGTTCATGTCGTAGACGTTGTGTCCGGTCAGGTCGGACGGCATCAAGTCGGGCGTGAATTGCACTCGCTTGAAGTTGCAGCTCACGACCTTCGACAGCGTGTTCACGAGCAGGGTCTTTCCGAGGCCGGGAACCCCCTCGACCAAGACGCTCCCCTCGGCGAATAACGCCACGACGATTCCTTCGACGAGCTCGACCTGCCCGACGATGACCTTGCCGACCTCGTCGACCGCCGCATCGAAGAGCTGCGATACGCGCTCAAGCTCCATACGCCGTTCCTTTCGCGTGCTGTAGTCTTTCTTTGATCTTCGCGAGCGATCGCACGAGCGCCGCTGTCTCGCCGGACGAGATGTGGCTCTTTCTCGTCGCGGCCTCCGCGCGGTCGAGCGCCTCTCGTACGGCGTCGACGTTCATGTTCGCCCAGCGTGCGAGCATCGCGGCGGCCTGCTGCCGCCTGGCCTCGTCGTGCTCCCGCGCACGCGCCTTGCTGGCCTGGCTGGCCTGGCTGGCCTCGCTGGCCTCGCTGGCCTCGCCGGACTTGCCAGACTTGGCGGGTTCATCGGACCGACGCACGGCGTAGTGCTCGAGACCGAGCTCGCGCTGGAAGAACTCGAGGTAGTGGTCGACGGCCTGCACACCCGTCCCCGCCTTGAAGTGCAGATTGCCGAGGGCGATCGCGTGCTCGCGCACGCTGCGCCGCGGGGGCTCGCTCGGTGGATCCGCCGGGCCGAAGCGCCGGCTCTTCCACCAGCAGAAGATCGCCGCCAATAGGAGAAGCTGAAGCGTGAAGCGGCGCAGGAACGGGTTGAAGAGGACGCCGAAGACCTTTGGCGTACCCGATTCGTTGAGCGACTCGTCGAAGGCGATCTCGGTGACCGGATCGACCGCCTCGAAGATCCGGTACGCGAGGAGCCAATTGTCGCGGCTGCGACGGGCCATTTCTCGGTTCGCGAAGATCGTGTCCGTCGCCGCGACGACGACGCGGCCGTACCCGACCTCCATCGAGAGCACTTGCGGGACGCCGCGGGCCTCGAGGATGACCCTCGCGTAGTCCGGATAGTCCTTCAGGTAGCTTCGCGACAGCCAGCGGAAGTTGCCCTTGGCGAGATCGGTCGTCGGCTTGTCGGTCCGGATCGTCATTCCGGCGAGTGCGCCGCGAAGATCCCAGACATCGTCCTCGCCGTCGGTGCCCTGTGTGAAGTCCTCGATGATCGCCTCGGCGTCCTCGTCGTCGGGATCTTCGTCGCCGGGCTCGAGGACGACGCCGTTCGCGGTGATTCGCGCGACGGGGCGAATCGTCACGTCGAACGGCCCCATGTCGACGGTCGCGTCGTCGTGCCGCGGCGCGAAGACGAGCCGGCCACCGTCGTCGACCCACTGCTCGAGCGTCTCCCACTCGCGCGGACTCGGGAGGCGCGCCGGTCCGAGCAGAAGAAGCGTGTTGATGTCCTCGAGCGCTGTCGCGAGAAGCTCCTTGTTGCGCCGCACGCTCCAGTCGGTCCACTCGTCCGTGCCGACGGTCCGGATGATCTCGAGGAACGCCTTCTTCCCGTCATGCGCAGCGCTGTACGTATCGCTCCGCGTTCCGGAGCGACCGGGAATCCACCAGAATCCGAGCAGCATCAGGAGGCCGAGCAGGCCGATCCAGAGCCACTCAGTCGTCCATCGAGTAGCTCGTCTCGGGTTCTTCATCGAACGCGTCCTGGAATCCCTGCAAACACTCCTCGAAACGCTCGGCGGTCGGCTCGCGACGGCCGAAGAAGATCTCCTCGAAACGCCGCGCGATCGTGCCGAACGCGTGGCGACATTCCGGGCGCCGGCGCGTCGCGCGCAAGTAGTCGCGATTCGTCAGCCCCTTGCGAAACCGAATGAAACCGCTCCGCTCGACCCAGCTCATGCCGCCGAGAAGCAACAGGCGGACACCGAGGCGGAAATCGCCGCGCTCGGCACACTCGCGGGCTCGTCGCAGATACTCCGACGCGGGCAGCTCGCCGGGTGGTCCCGTCAGGGCGAGAGCCCCGTCGATGTCGACCGCATCCTCGAGCCCCGCGGGCTCGGAGCGCGGCGCGCGATCCACGACGCCGCGCAGGATCAGCCACGCGATCAGCGCCAGAATGAGCGCGATGGCACACCACATGAAAACCTGCAGCGCGCCTCCCAACCCCGCGCTCCCGACGGACGATGACCCCCCGGAGGAGCTCGACCCCGACAGCAGATCATCCAGCCACTCGAAGAAGTCCTCGATCCACTGCGGCAGGATCTGGTAGTCGTCGGCCTGCTGATCGCGGGGGCGTGCGCGCAGATGCCGGAAATCCGCCGACTCGAGCACGGTCTCGACAGCGGCTTCGACGTCAGCGCGCCTCACGTCCGCTTGCGCCCGCACGGACGTCGCGCAGGACGCGCTGACCACCATGAGAAGTGCGGCTACTCGTGCGAGGCGGGCCGGCCGTTGAAGAACGGCTCCGAGCGCGAGGGCGAGATGGCCGTCAGCGCGCCGGATTGCGTTTTTCAACCGGCGGCTCAACGAATCGCCTCCAGCCGCCGCGCCTCGACTCGAAAGTCGAGCTCGACGTCCCAGCACTCCTTGCGGATGCGAACGTCGAGATAGCTCAAGAACAGCGTCAATCGCGCGATCGGGTAGATGAGCCACCAGAGCGCGAGCGAGGCCGTCACGACGCGAGGATCGGAGCTCACGTACCACGGCGCCGCGTTGAAGAAGTCATCGAACGCGAAGCGTCCCAGGAAGATGGGCATGCCGACCAGCAGGCCGCAGATCAGGTCCACCAGGATGAAGAACGTGAACACGAGCAGCGCGAACGCGAACAGCATGGCGACGTGGCGCGTGATGAGCTCCACGGTGTCGCCGCGCCGCAGATCCACTAGCCGACGGCGACGACGATGCCCGCTCAGCTGC
>CAYMRB010000353.1:0-10714 GCA_964392615.1 uncultured Planctomycetia bacterium
CCATGGACACCATCCTCCATCAGCGAGATGTCCAAGAAAACCGTGCACCTACCCAACCCGCAGCACTTCGCCGTCCGCGCGCAAGGACTCGACGGCAACGGAAGCGACGTCCTGATTCCGGACCGGGGCAACCCGGTGCCGGAGCCGGCGACGTGGGGCCTGCTCGGAATCGGGCTGGCGAGCCTCGCGTGGGGCGCGACGCGGCGTCGCCGCAGCTGACGCGACTCTCCGAGATCCGACGTCGCCCCCCTCGGTGAAGGCCCATTGCGGAACGGCTACGAGCGCGAGGGGGGGAGTCCCTCCGAAGGAAGTTTCTCTGTATTCTCAGGCGCTCCGGAGGTACAGATGTACCTCAGTCAACACGGGCCAGGGGTCTCCGTGGCCTGCTCTCTCACCTTCGGAGGGTCCAGATGAGAATCTGCCTGTCATTCCTGCTGGCGCTAGCACTCTGCTCTTCCGCGTTCGCGCAGCGCGGGCCGGGTGGTGGCCGTCCTGGTGGCCCCGATCGACCGGATCGTCCCGAGCCCTGCGGCGCCGCGTGCTTCGAGGCGGCCCGCGACGCGATGGCGGCCTGTCGCGACGCCGAAGATCCCATGGAGTGCATGGCGGTCGTGCGCGAAGAGATTGCCGCGTGCCTCGAGGAAGCCGGCTGTGAGGTCCCGGAACGCCCGGAACGCCCGGAACGTCCCGAGCGACCCGAGCCCTGCGGTGCCGCGTGCTTCGAGAACGCCCGCGAAGCCGTCGCTGCATGTCGCGAGTCCGACGATCCAGAGGCCTGCATGGCGGCCCTGCGCGAAGAGATCGCCGCGTGTCTCGAGGAGGCCGGTTGCGAACGCCCCGAGCGTCCCGAACGACCGGACCGTCCCGAGCGACCCGAGCCCTGTGGCGCCGAGTGCTTCGAAGGTGCCCGGGAGGCGATGGCCGCCTGCCGCGACGCCGAAGATCCCGAAGCCTGTATGGCTGCCTTGCGCGAGGAGATCGCGACGTGCCTCGAGGCCGCTGGTTGCCGTCGATGCCCGGGCCATCCCGAGCGACCGGACCGTCCCGAGCGACCGGATCGGCCTGATCGGCCTGATCGGCCGGACCGTCCCGAGCGGCCCGAGCCTTGCGGTGCCGAGTGCTTCGAGAACGCCCGCGAGGCCGTCGCTGCGTGTCGCAAGTCCGACGATCCCGAGGCCTGCATGACGGCTTTGCGCGAGGAGATCGCCGCCTGCCTCGAGGCCGCCGGTTGCGAACGCCCCGAACGCCCTGAGCGGCCCGAGCCCTGCGGCGCCGAGTGCCTCGAGAACGCCCGCGAAGACGCCGCCGCGTGCCGCGACTCCGATGACCCGGAGGGCTGCCTCCTCGCGTTGCGCGAGGAGATCGCCGCCTGCCTCGCCGAGGCCGGCTGCATCCGCGAGCGCCCCGAGCGACCGGATCCCCCCGAGCGGCCCGAGCCCTGCGGCACCGAGTGCCTGGAAGGAGCCCGTGAGGCCGCTCGCGCCTGCCGCGACTCCGACGATCCCGAAGCCTGCATCGCGGCGCTGCGCGAAGAAATCGTGACGTGCCTCGCCGAAGCTGGCTGCACCGAGGACGACGAGGAAGACGCGGAGGAGCAGGTCGTCGCGGCCCTGTTGGGCGCGCCGCAATTCCTGCGCGGTGACAGCAACGGTGATCAGCACGTCAACATCGGCGACGCTGTCGCGACTCTCGGATACCTCTTCCAGGGCCGCGGCGCTCCGATGTGCTTGGATGCCGCCGACGCCAACGACGACGGCGAGCTGGACACCGCCGATCCCGTCGCGACCTTGAACCGTCTGTTCAACGGCGGCGCACCGCTGCCCGAGCCGTCGGTCGCGGCCGGACACGATCCGACGCCTGACAGCCTGGACTGCCTGTCCGGCGAGGCGTAACGCAGCTTGGTCGATCGAACGGGCCCTCGCCGAGGACTTCGGCGAGGGCCCGTTTGTTTTGGGGGGAGGGGCCGTACTCGACCCGCTGGCCGCTCTGGAACAGGAGGCCCGCGTCGTCACATGAAGACCTGCTAACGCTGACCGTAAGAAGAACAACCAACAAACGATCAAAGCACTCGAAGCCATCCGCGTATCTGCAATCCTGCTACCGGTCGCCCTCACCTCAGCGACGCAGGCCGCAGTCCGCCCGAATATCCTCCTGATCCTCATCGATGATATGGGATGGAAGCAACTGGACCGCTCGCTGAAGCTGATGGACGCGGAGATGCCCACCGCGAACCCCGACTTCAAGCCATCGTCAGGGGGAAGGCGATTCAACCTGAGGTCCACCAAGTCGCTGGCGGAGAAGGAACGCCGCCAATTCGAAGCGCGCTTGAAGAAGAACCAGGCCGCACCGTAGAAGGTCGATTCGGAAAGAAACCTCTCTTGCTACCCGCGGCGCCGCGCCTACCCTCGAGTGCAGGACCGCAGGCTCGGGAGAAGTCGGGAATGCAACGATCGATGCTGCTCGCGGTGGCGATGTGCCTCGGCCCGTTCGTTGGCGAGTCGAGTCTCGTCGCACAGGACGTCGACGGCGACCCGGCGCTCGTGCGCGGTCCATACCTGCAGAATCTGTTCCCCGATTCCGTCGAGATTGTGTGGGTCACCGTCGGAATCGACGGCCCGGCGACTGTGCGCGTCGACGGAGGTCTCGATGGCCCTCGCATCTTCGAGCAGGGCGAGGTCGACTCCTGCGACGCGCTGCTCGATGACCGACCGGACGCGCGCTGCCACCGCGTGCGGCTGGAGCTCCTGACGCCGGGGGGCGATCACGAGTATCGCATCTTCGTGGGCGACGTCGATCTCGCCGTCGACGGCGGCCAGGTCTTCGACGTGCCGCTGCGCTTTCGCACGCCGCCGGCTGGCGATGAAGCCGTGCTACGTCTGGCAGCGCTCGGCGACAGCGGCGCGGCAACGCCGGTCCAGCTGCTCGTCGGGCAGGTGATGGCCGATCTCGAGCCGCTGGGCGTCCTGCACACCGGAGACGTCGACTACCTCCGCGATCCAGACCGCACCGTCTTCGGCCCCTATCGCGAGCTGATGACTCGCGCGTGCCTCTTTCCGGCGCGCGGCGACCACGACCTCGCGATTCCGTTCGGATCGTACTTCTTCGTTCCCGGCGAACTGCGCGGTGTCGAACGCACGTACTTCTCGTTCGACTGGGGCCCGGCCCACTTCCTCGTCATCGACTCGACGATGTCATTCGACGCTGGCGAGCCGGGCGAGGAGCAAATCGCTTTCGTGCGGCGTGACCTCGCCGCGGCGCGCGCAGCGAATCGCCCCTGGATCATCGCGACGATTCACTCCCCGCCGTTCACGACGGGCCCGCACAGCGTCGAGCCGCACACGATGGTGTTGCGCAACCTGTTCGCGCCGCTCTTCGACGAGTTCGACGTCGATCTCGTCCTGTCGGGCGACGACCACTTCTACTCGCGCTCGAGCCCGCTGCGCATCCTCGACGAGCGCTGCCCCGAGCTCGACAACCTGCGCTGTGTCGAGTCTGAGATCCCATTCTGCTACGAAATCGTCGCCGCCGAGCAACGGCCGCACTACGCGTCACCGGGCGGCACGGTCTACGTGATCACGGGTGGCGGCGGCAACATCCCCTACCGCGAGTACGTCCCGCGCGGCGAGGACGCCGAGTGCCACTTCGTCGACACCGCGTTTCGCGAGCTCGTCAACAGCCGACCGCACTGCCTCGAGCTCGAGATCTCGCCGGTGATGATCCGCTCCCGTGCGTGGGACCTCGTCGGCGACCCGCTCGACGAATTCAGCCTGCAGAGAATCCGCGTGCTGCGAGGGGATATGGACCTGAGCGGCGATCTCGACCTCGGAGACGCCATCGCGATCCTCGGCAGTCTCTTCCTCGGGCAGGCGGTTCCGTGCCCGCAAGCGGGCAACGTCGACGGTGGCGCGGCGGTGGACATCGCCGATGCGGTCTATCTCCTCAACTATCTCTTCCTCGGCGGCGCGGCCCCGGTCGCGCCGTTCCCGGAGTGCGGGCTGCTCATGGAAGCGACCGCCGGATTCTGCGAACGGGGCGGGTGCTGACGCGATGGAGGCCCGGACGACTCGAATCGGACGCGAGACGCCGCTCTGCAGCCGCTGCTACCGCTGTCGGCTGCGCGCGCGGATCGAGCGGGCTCCGCGATGACTATGCAACGCCGAAACTCCCACTGCGGACGCCCATCATGACCCGACGATCCTTCGCTCTGCTCCTGCCCCTGCTCGCGTGGACGGCGTTCAGCGAGGCCGCCTCGCCGAAGAACGTCGTGATGATCATCGTCGATGACTTGATGCCTCGCCTCGGCTGCTACGGCGATCCGATCGCGCTCACCCCCCACCTGGACTCGCTCGCCGCGGCGAGCACGGTGTTCGAGCGGGCGTATTGCCAGTACCCGATTTGCAATCCCTCCCGCAGCAGCTTGATGAGCGGCCTGCGCCCCGACACGACGGGAATCTACGGCAACAACCAGCCCGCGCATGTGGCCCTGCGAGACGCGCTCGTGCTGAACCGGTACTTCAAGGAGCGGGGCTACCACACGGTGGGCATCGGCAAGATCTACCACGCCAGCACCGGACCGCAGGAGGCATGGTCCGAGCCGTACTTCAGGACGGACTGGCTGGACCATGTGCGGCCGGAGAACCGGGCCAAGGCCGCCGTGTTCTTCAACCGCAAGAAGTCCCGCGGCCTGCCGCCCTCCACGGAAGCGGAAGACGTTCCGGACAACGCGTACTGCGACGGCAAGGCCGCCGACCGGGCTCGACGGGCCATCGCCGCCGCGGCGAAGAGAACGAAGCCTCTCCTCCTGATCACCGGATTCCGGCACCCCCACCTACCTTGGTGCGCGCCGAAGAAGTACTGGGACCTGTACGACCGGTCTTCGCTGCCGCTTGCATCGAATCCGTACTTCCCGAAGGGCGCTCCCGAGGTAGCCCTGAAGCGCGAGGTCGGGGAGCTGGGGGGATACAGCGACATTCCGAACAAGCACCCGCTCCCCGAAGCCCTGCGACGCCAATCGATCCACGCCTACCTGGCGTGCGTCAGCTACGTCGATGCGCAAATCGGCAGGATCGTGACAGCTCTGAAGGAGCATGGTCTGTATGACGACACGATCCTCGTCGTCTGGTCCGATCACGGCTATCAGCTCGGCGAGCACAACGCCTGGGCCAAGGGCGTCAACTGGGAGATCTCGAACCGATTGCCGCTGCTCGTGCGCGTGCCCGGAAAGGGCAAGAGTGGCCAACGCGTCAAGGCGCTGGTCGAGCTGCTCGACGTGTACCCCACGCTCTGCGAAGCCACGGGCTTGCCGATTCCCGAACACTGTGAAGGGAAGAGTCTGCTGCCGCTTCTATCGAATCCCGGTGCGCCCTGGAGCCGGGCGGCGTTCAGTCAGCTCAAGAAGGGGCCGGTCATGGGGCGCTCGATGCGTACCGACCGCTACCGCTTCACGATCTGGAAGAACGAGCGCACGCAGGCGATCGAGGGCCTGGAGCTCTACGACCTGATCGCCGATCCCCAGGGGAATCGTAATCTCGCGTACCTGCCGGAGCATGCGCAGCGCGTCGCGCAGGCAAGGGCGCTGCATCGCAAGGAATGGCCCGACTGATGAGTCAGACGGCGGATCAGAGGCCGTTGTTGCGGATGATCTCGCCGAACATGCGGCCGCTGTCCTTGATCGTGCGCGTCTGGGTGACGTGGTCGTTGTGGACGATTCCGAACCGCGGACGATAACCACAGGCCCACTCGAAGTTGTCGATGAACGACCACGCGAGATAGCCCGTCAGCGGCGCGCCGTCCTGGATCGAACGATGCACGGCCTCCAAGTGCGCCCTGAGGTACTCCTGTCGACGCTCGTCCCGGACGCGCCCGTCAGGCCCGACCTCGTCGGTCGCCGCCATGCCGTTCTCGGTGATGACGAGCTCCTTCGGATCGTAGCGCCGGACGTACTGCATGATGTTGTCGTACAGCCCGCCGGGAGTGATCGGCCAGCCCATCTCCGTGTATTCGAATTCGGCGAGCCTCTCGTCGACGAGCTTCCCTCGCCGGATGAGCTGGTCCGTGTAGTACTGTAGCCCGAGGAAGTCGCAGCGGTTCATCGCAGCGAGATCGGTGCTGTCCAGCTCCGGGACCGCGTCGGGATACCTCTCGGCGATGAGTCGTGGATAGCTGCCGCACAGCACCGGCTCCACCATGACGCCGTTGTCCACCTCCCAGAGGAACTCGGCGAGAGCCAGCGACTCCGGATCATCGTCGAGGGGCCGATGCTGCTGCGTAGCGTGGGTGATGCCGATCTTCAGAGTCGGGTCGACCGCCTTCATCGCCTCGTACGCGCGGCCGTGCGCGAGATTGAGATGGTAGGCGGCCGCCAGCGCCTGCCGATGGTCCTTCGCGCCGGGAGCCATCGTGCCATCGCGATAGCCGAAGTAGGCGCACACCCAGGCCTCGTTGATGGTCATCCAGCACTTCACACGATCACCAAGACGCTCGGTCACGGTCACGGCGTAGTCGCGGAACCAATCGGCGCTATCGCGGCTCGGCCAGCCGCCGCGCTCATGCAGAGCCTGGGGAAGATCCCAATGATAGAGCGTGATCCACGGCTCGACGCCGGCTTCTATCAGCGCATCCACGAGCCGGTCGTAGTACTCGAGCCCCTTGGAGTTCACCACCCCCGTGCCCTCGGGGTAGATTCGCGGCCACGAGATGGAGAAGCGGTAGACCGGCAGGCCGACCTCGCGCATCAGCTCGATGTCGTCAGCGTAACGATGGTACTGATCGCACGCGATATCGCCTGTCTCGTCGCGCTCGACCTTGCCGGGCGTGCGCGCGAAGCGATCCCAGATCGACTCGCCCTTGCCATCCTCGGACACGGCGCCTTCGACCTGATATGCCGACGTCGCCGCTCCCCACACGAAGTTCTTCGGAAACTGCATCATCGTTCGAGCTCAGCGATATACGTCGACGGTGTTCTCTCGCTTCGAAAGCATGGAAGCGAAGACCTCGGCGTCGATGCTGACTCCTCCATCGCGGTACGCGTTCCTCAATCGTGTCGAGCCCTCGACTCGAGCGCCGTTGACTTCCACGCTCGCGGGGCTGTCGGCCGATCTGTCGACATGGAAGACCCAGCGGACCTTCCTGCCGCTCCAGTCGAGGTCGAGCTGTGCACCGTCGAGCGACCTCGGCAACACCGGATCGATCACCACCGCTCCGAAGCTCCTGCGGATGCCGAACAACTTGCCGATCACGAGACCGATGTAGATGCCCGGCCCGCTCGAGTAGAGGCGCCAACCACCGAGCACCCCGACCTCGCCGCGCTTCAGCCTTTCGATCGCGCGCGACGCCTCGTAGCGCTCGTGGACGTCGGCGTCCGAGCTGGTGAAGTACAGGTTCGCCTGGCGCGGCCGAGCGTTGGGCACGACCTCTTGGATCGCTACCGGCGACACGACCATCAGGCCTTCGAGCAGCTCGTCGGCGCGGCCTACCTTGGCGAGGGCCTCACAGTAGCGGATGTGCGCATGCACGTACTGCAGACCGATCTCCCTGCCGAAGTGCGCGGCCGTCTCCGCGCGCTGGAAGTGGACCGATCGACCGCCCGTGTATACCGGCGGCCTATCCATCAACCGAACGCCGTCCGGGAACGCGAGATGCTTCGCCACCAGATCGAGGTGGAAGTCCTTTTCGTCCGGCCGGAACAGCTCGGCGATGATCGCCCGATTCGTCGGCAGCAGTCTATGGTGGATGCCGGTCTTCGCATCCGACGGATGCAGCATGTGCTCGACTCCGTCCTCTGTGAAGAACGCGAAGCCGGCAGTGACTTCGTCCCGAACGAGATGCGCCCGAAAATCCCCCACCATGCGCCGAAGGAACTCGTCCAGCTCCACGGCATCGCGCTCGCGGCCAGCGGCCTTCAATACCACGGACAGCGCGGAGAACGACTGATAGGCGAGGCCGACCGTCCACGCGCTGACCAGCCGCGACTTCATCGCTTGATTCGCAGGCTGGAGCGAGTCGTTCCAATCGCCGTCGCCGTAGCTCGGCAAGGCCGTGCCTTCGACGCACTCCTCCATCACGTGCCGCGCCGCACGCCAGAGGTGCTCGCGAACCGACGCGCTCTGTTCGGAATCCGCGTACGGCAGCTGCCGCGCGAGGATCTCGCTGTCGCCGGTCGCCTCGACGTAGTCGCACAGCGCCTTGATGGGCCAGAAGACGATGTCCCCGTGCGACTCGCGCTGCTGGACCTCGCGGAAGCCGTCGAACATGAACCACTGTGGCCAGGTCCCGGTGTCCGCGAATTGGTGCGAGAACAACTCGCACAGCATGTCTGCTGCAGCTCGATCGTGCCCGAGCGACAGCAGGAGCTCGAGCGGCCCCTGGCAGACGTCGCGAGCCCCCCAGGCCGCGCCTCCGTACTGCTCCATGCCACGCGGTGCGGCGAAGTGGATCATCGCATTGTGCGCGTACCACTTGAGCGTGTCGGAGAGTTTGGCCATCTCGCGACAGGACGGCCGCAGCTCCAGGCCGTTCAGCAGCGCACGCCAATCGGGCTCGGCCGCCCGTGTGAAACGCGCCTGCGCCGCAGCCTGGCCCTGATAGTGTCCGGTGAACGTCAAGCGCAGGTCGCCGTCCGGGACATCGATGACGACGTACGGCTCGCTCGCGCCACCCAGCCGCTCCGCGCCACCCACGGCGCAGGACGCGGCATCCAACCTGGCCAGCAGACTGCTGTCGGGATACCTGCGTCCGAGCAGCGACTCCGCGTCCGGCCGGATCACCAACGATCCCTCGCCGTCGCACCACTGAACGCGAGGCTTCGCGTCGAACTCGTTCGCATCGCCGCAGACCTCGAGCACGATGCGAATCGGCGACGGATCGCCTGCCAGCCGCGACACGCTGTACTCGAGAGTCTCCGACGTCGCCCGTGCCGCGACCTCGACGACGGACGTGCCAATCTCGTAGATCCAGCGCACGCGATCTCGCTCCATCGCGAACGCCGACGGGAATCCGAGCTGGCGCCACGACGATGTTCCCGCTCCTCGATCGTCACTGCCGGGGCCGCATGCGTCCGGCTCGCCCGCATCGCCGACGAAGATGCGGATCCCGCTCGAACGTTCGAGGTTGAGAGAGTTGCGCTGAATGCTCGTGAAGCGACCGAAGGTCGTGTTGCCGACGGTGAGCTGCGACCCAAAGGCGCCGAAGCCGTAACAGGTGACGCAGAGCACGTTCTCGTCCAGCGTCACTCCATGCGCCGACTTGAGGATCGTCCCGTGCGGGCGCTCGACGACGGCCTCCTTGGCCGGCATCACGACGTGCGTATCGTCGCCGCAGAAGAAGGAGTGAAGCTCGCCTCTGGCCGAACGCTCCACGTGCCGCCAGTCGCTCCCGAACAGCCCCTCGAGCCGGGCCTGCCCCATGGACGGGACACGCAGGAGTGGCGACCGCGAGAAGAAGGCGTCACCCGTCGCGCGCGACACGTCCGTCGAACCGAAAGCGACCTCGACCTTCGGAAGATCGGCCTCCAGCGCTCCATCGATCCAGCGCAGGTCCTCGTCCGAGATGACCTCCGGATGCTCGGCGATCACGTAGAACCCGAACACCGTCACGCTGGACTCCCCCGGTCGCAACACGACCTCGCGAGACTGCAGCGCGGCATACGCGAACTCGTACTGCTTCACCCGATCCGCCAGCGACTCGAGCTCGAGCGCGCCGGGCTCGCCATCGAACCTCGTGGCCGTGCCGAAGAATTGGTAGCCGTCGGTCGACGCCGAGCGCGCCCCCTGCACGCAGAAGCTGGCGAGCAGCGGATGCTCCGGGTGTTTCAGGTTGTTGCGACTGAAGATCGTCCTTCCCGCGCGGGGATGGTCGAGGATCCGATGGTCGAGGTACTGACAGACGTACGCTTCGTTGCTTCTCAGCGCACCGGGCTCGGCCAGTCCGATGTCCTGACCGACCATCCAATCCAGTTCCACGTCGGCGGAGCCGGTGTTTCTCGCTCTGCAGACGCGAAAGAGGATCGGCAACTCGCGATGCAACCGCCACTCGACCGAGGCATTCAGACCTTCTTTCGCATGGCGCCACTCCACGCCGGCCGGGTGGAAGAAGCACGCTGCCGCGGTCCCGCAAATCGGAATCGCACGCACGTCCCCTTCGACGCGACGCCTCAGATAGACGCGATCCAGACCGCCCTGGAACGGATGCCCCTCGAGCTGGCTCACCATCAGATCGCCGAGGTGGACGCCATACGTCCCACCGTTTCGGTACAGCGAGACCCGGAGACCGGGCCGGTTCGCGTACTCGACCGTATCGAAGTCGCTTCGATCGCCGATGTTCAGCTCCATCACGGCCCCCTCACGAACGGGTGTCGTCCACGTCCTGAGCCCTGCGCCGCTCCAGCTCGGCCTTGATCTCGTACATCCGCGACTCCGACAGCGGATAGAGCCGCATCGCGATGAACGACAGCAGGCTCAGCAGAATGGGAATACCGATCTCGAAGATCCGCACGAAGGAGAGGTTGGGTGGGGTGCCCACAAGGGTGGTGAGTCCTCCCACGGAGCAGGCGCAGGCGATTCCCAGCATGAGGCCCACCGCAAAGGAGTGGGTCCGGTCTTTCTCCCCCTCGAACTCATCCTCGATCTGCAACACCATGGCCAGGCCGATGGGGACCATCATCACGGCCGTGGCCGTATTGGTGATCCACATGGAGAGGAAGGCCGCGGCCAGCATG
>CAYMRB010000354.1:0-10684 GCA_964392615.1 uncultured Planctomycetia bacterium
GACGCCGACTCCGACACCGACTCCGACACCGACTCCGACACCGACTCCGACACCGATGCCGACACCGACTCCGCCTCCGACGCCGACTCCGCCCCCCTACTCCACTCCAAACCCGATTCCGACCGCGCGGCGCAGCCGTGCCTGCGTCAGAAACAGCTCGACGCGGCTGCGCAGGAACGCGAGCTCGGCCCGCGCGCGTTGTAGCTCGGCCTCCATCGCGTCGATGACGCGAGCTTCCCCTTCGCGGTACTGCACGGTCACGGTGTCGAGCACCTGCTTCGCGAGCTCCACCATCTCGCGGCTGACCGCGACATTCTGACGCGCGACGTCGAGCTCGATGCGCGCGGCCTCGACCTCGCGCTCGATGCGCAGGCGCAGCTGTCGCTCGAGCTCGACCGTCTCGAGGAGCTCGGCGCGCGCGGCCGCCGCTCGCGCCCGCGTGGCACCGCCCTCGAAGAGGTTCATCTGCGCGGCGGCTCCTACCTGGAACTCGTCGTTCTCGTCGCTGAGCTGAATCGTGTCGAGCGTCACGAATCCGTACGATCCGAACACGTTCAGAGTCGGCCACCAGCTCGACTCCGCGACGCGCAGGCGGCTAGCTGCTTCCTGACGCCGCGCGCGAACCGCGGCGAAGTCGCCGCGCTGATCCAACGCGCGTGCCACGAGCCCACTCGGTCCTTCCGGCGGCACGTCGAGCTCGACGGTCGGCGGCTCCAGTTCCGTCGTCACGACCAGGTCCACCCCCAGAATTTCCGACAGCGTCGCGATCTGAACCTGTCGCGTCGCGGCAGCGCGATTCAGCGCCAGTTGCTCCTCCGACGCTCGTGTGTCGAACCGCAGCGCGTCGACCGCGAGCCCATCGCCGAGCTCGGCGCGCACCCTCGCCTGCTCGCTCTCACGCTTCGCGAACTCGAGCGACTCGCGGCCGATGCGCACGGCTCCGTCCGTCAGAAGAGTCGCCATGAATAGCTCGATGACGGCGAGCTCCAGGTCCTCGACGGTCGTCGTCGCGTCCCCGCGAACCGCTTCGAGCGCGGCGGCTGCCGCCTGCATGCCGTGGTACGCCGTGCCGCCGTCGAAGACGGGATAGGAGACGTCCACTCCCGCGCTGTAGATGTCCGATCCCGAACCCGTGAAGCTCCGCGTCCGCGTCGACGTCCCGCTGACGTCCGAACTCGTGCGTCCTCGAAACGTCGCCGCGTCCAGGAAGCGTATCCACGCGCCACGCACGTCGACACGGGGATACGCCGCCGCGCTTGCGGCGTCCAACAGAGCCCCTGCCGCTTCGACGCGCGCGCGCACCGCCGCGACGGTCGGACTGCTCCCGCGCAGATGGCGTAGACACTCCTGCCATGTCAGGGGCGATGCCGTCGCGCGTGCCACGCGCCTCGAAGCGACGTCGCTAGGCTCGACGCGTACGGGCTCGCTTGCGTCGATCCTCTCCTGCGACCGGATCCAGTCGCCGGGCGGTGGGAGCGCGACGCACGACGCGAGCAACCCGGCCGTCATGACCGCGAGGACCATCCAGAGCAGAGCCGACAACGTCGACCGCGATCTCATGCCGCGGAGCCTCCGATTCGTGCGCGCACCTCAAGCACGAGCGCGAGGAGCGCCGGTACGAGAAACAGCGTGAAGGCCGTCGAGACGACCAGTCCACCGACCACCACGCAGCCCAGACCGCGGTAGAGCTCCGACCCCGCGCCCGGGAACAGGATCAAAGGCGCCATGCCGAAGCCGGATGTCAATGTCGTCATGAAGATCGGCCGCACGCGGCTGCGCACGGCCTCGACGACGGCAGCGTGGATCGAAATCCCGTTGCCGCCGCGGCGGATCTCCCGCAGCGATTGGTACACGATGAGAATCGCGTTGTTGACGACGACGCCGACGAGAATCACGAAGCCGAGCTTCGTCAGAATGTCGAGCCGCACGTTCGGTACCAGGGAGCTGACCACTCCCAAGCACACCACGCCTCCGACCGCCGCCAGCGGCACGCTGAAGAGGATGACGAGCGGATAGACGAAGCTCTCGAAGAGAGCCGCGAGCAGCAAGTACGTGATAATGACAGCCAGCGCGAAGTTGAACCGGAACGCTGTGAACGCGCGATAGAGATCGTCGACGGTGCCGGCCAACCGCACGTCGTACGGCGGACGCACGGCCCCCGACGCCAGCAGCGGATCGAGAACCTCACGCCGCACAGTCTCGACGACGCGCTCGATCGGCATATCCTTCGCCGGCACGATCCGAATCGTGATCGCGCGATCGCGCTCGATATGTTGGATCTGCTCCGGCCCACGTGTGACGCGAACATCCGCGACGCTCCCTAGAGGCACGATGCGCCCGTTCGATGCTGCGATCGGAATCGCCGCGACGTCCTGCGTTCTCCAGTCGCGTTCTCCTCGCCCCTTCGAGAGGACGCTCAGATCGACTTCCCGGCCCTCGTGCATGTACTCGCTCGCCTTCGCGCCGTCGACCATCACGTTGACCGCGATGCCGATCCCGCGCGCGTCGAGCCCGAGATCGCGCGCCCGTTCACGATCTGGGAGGACGCGAACTTCCGGCGTTTGCAGGTCGAGGCTCGGGATCGGTCGCGCCTGATGTCCGCCGTCGCGTGGAAAGAGGGCCATCACCTGGCCGAAGATCCGCCCGCCGATCGCGACGAGCTGCTCCAGCTCCGGCCCGGTGATCTCGATGTCGACGCGGCGACCGCTGGCGATGCCGCGCTCGAAGAGGCTCGCCTGCTGCACGACGCTGATCATGCCGGGGAGGTCGCTCATGGCGCCCTGCAGAATCGGTACGAGCTCGCCGGCGCGCTCCGGCTCGGCGCACGATGCGCCGAGAAACACGCTCGCGCCCCGCGCCACGAAGAAGACGTGGCTAATGCGCGCACTTCCTTCGGGCACCGCCGGGGGCGTGGAGCCGGCGGACTCCGAAGTCGACCCCGATGCCGGCTCCGGCGACGTCGGCGGTGACGCCGCCTCGGCCACACCCGAGGCATACGCTGTCGAGCGATCGTGCAGGTGAGGCTCGAGCTTTCCTTCGATCACGTGCCCCATACGCGACATCTCGTCGAGGTTGTACCCCGGCGGCGGCAGCAACACGGCGATCGCGAGGTTGCGGTTGCCGATGGGAAGGTACTCCGCCTCGGGAAGAAACGCCCACGCCAGACCGACCGAGGTCGCCGTCAGCAGGACGACCACGGCGATCCTTCGCACGACGCCGCGCGTGGCGATACCGACCGCCGCGACAATCCCGTCGCGCAAGCGTTCGAACACGCCGAAGCCCGACCGCGCACGTCTGGACGCGCTCGTGGCCTGCCGTCGCAGCAACTTCGCTCCGAGCGTCGGGATCACCGTGACCGATACGAGAAGCGACAGGCCGACCGAGCAGCTCACCGCGATCGCTATGTCGCGGAAGAGTTGCGCCGCGCGCTCCTCGACGAACAGAATCGGCACGAACACCGCGATCGTCGTCAGCGTGCTCGCCAGGATCGCGCCCCAGACTCCGCGCGCTCCCTCCAACGCGGCCTCGAACGGGCGCTTGCCCTCCTGGCGCAGCCGGTAGATGTTCTCGAGACTGACGATCGCGTTGTCGACGACCATGCCCGAAGCGAAGCTCATCCCCGCGAGGCTGATCACGTTGATCGTCCGCCCGAAGACGTACATCAGGACGAACGACCCGACGACGCTGATCGGAATCGCGACCGCGACGATGAACGTGCTCGCCGGGCTGCGCAGGAACACGAACAGAACGAAGATCGCGAGCAGGCTGCCGACGACCAGGTTGCGCAGCACGTTGTCGATGGAGCTGCCGATGTACTCCGTCTCGTCGTACACCTGGCTGAGCTCGAGGCCGAGATCTCGGAGGTGATCGTCGTTGAGCTCGCGCACCACCTCGCGAATGGACTCCATGGTCTCGATCACGTTGGCGCCTACCCGGCGCACGCAGTTGACCGCGAGCGTCTCGTGGCCGGACTGCCGCACGAAACCTTCGAGCTTCTTGAGGCCGACGCGCACCTCGGCGACGTCGCGGAGGTAGACGCGTCCCCCACCGCGCGTGTGCAGTACGACCTTCTCGACGTCCTCGGGGCGCTCGTACTCCCCGACGGTTCGGACCTTGTACTTCCTCTTGCCCTCGCTGAAATCGCCGGCGCTGAGGTTCGTGTTCTCTCGATCCAGAGCAGCCAGTACCTGCGCGATCGTGATGCCGCGCACCGCGAGAGCATCGGCGTCGACGATGACCTGCAGCTCCTTCTCGCGGCCGCCGAAGACGTTCGCCGTGCCGACGCCCGGCACGCGTTCGAAGCGCGGCTTGATGAAGTCGTCGCACAGCCGGAAGTACTCGTCGATCGCCGTATCGTTCCCCGGCAACCGGCGCAGCATGAACCACGCCATCGCGTTGTCGGTCTTGTTCGTCAGCAGGATGACGGGCTTCTCGGCGTCCTCTGGGTACTCGGGCACCTGCTCGAGCCGGTTCGACACCTTGATGACGGCAGCGTCCATGTCCGTCCCCGGCGGGAACTCGAGGACGATGCGCCCCAGGCTGTCGAAGCTGTCGCTCGTGATGCGCTCGACGCCTTCGACGCCCTTGAGCTGCTGCTCCTGCTCGTCGACGATCTCGCTCTCGATCTCGTGCGGACTGGCGCCCGGCCAGATCGTATCGATCGTCACCTGGGGCTTGACGAGGTCCGGCGTCAGCTGGACCGGTATCCGCAGCAGGCTGAGCCCTCCGAACAGGAGGACGATGAGCACGCCTACGGCCACCGCGACGGGCTTGCGGATGGCGAGCTCGATCACGGCGAGGCCTCCGCCGCCGCGCCCACCGCGCCCACCGCGCGCACCGGCATGCCGGGCCGCACTCTCTCGTTTCCGCGAACGATCACGCGGTCGCCGGCTTCGAGCCCTCCGGTGACCTCGAAACGATCGCGGCTCGCGACGCCCAACTGCACGACTCGAGACGCCGCGAGGCCCTTCTGGTCGACGACGTAGACCGAGCTGGCGCCCCCCTGCATCAGCACCGCGTCCTTGTGGACCGCGAGCGCGTGTCGCCGCGGTCCCGCCGGCAATTCGACGCGCGCGCTCATTCCGGCGCGCAGCATCCCGTCGACGTTGTCGATCTCGACGCGTACCGGAAACGTCCGCGTCTCGCCGTCGCCGTCGCCGGAGACCGACGCCACGCGACCCGAGATGGGCTGGCCAGTCTCGGAGGCCGCGCGGAACAACACGTCGACCTCCTGGTCGACTTGGACGAAGCGAATCTGACGCTCCGGTACGCCGACCCGGACGTAGACCTTCGTCAGGTCGACGATCGTCGCGACGGGAGCGCCTAGCGCGAGCCACTCGCCCTCTTCGGTGTGCTCGCGAACGACCTGACCGGCGAACGGCGCGCGAACGATCTTTTTCGCGATGTCCGTCTCGAGGATCGCGACACGCACCTCCGCTTGCGGGATGCGCAACGACAACGCGCGTTCCGCGCTGACGGCCTCGTCGAGGGTCTTCTGCGGCACCGCCTCGCGCTCCTGGAGCTTGCGCGCCCGGTCCAGGTCGAGCCGCGCCTTGCGGTGCAGCTCGTGCAGCTCCTTGAGCGCCCCCTTCGCCTCGCGCAGGCGAAGACGCAGCACCTCGTCGCGCAACGCCGCGAGCTCGTCGCCTTCGCGCACGTCGTCGCCTTCGTCGGTCGGATAGGCGACCACATAGCCCTCGATCGCCGCGGCGACCACGCTGCGCCGCGCCGCTTCGGCCGACCCGAGCAGCGATGCGGTCGGGATGATCTCACGCTTGGTGGTCACCTCGATCTCGACGGGCGTCGGGGGCGGTCCACCGCCCTTTCCTGGCCCGGCTTGCTGGCTCGCCGTCTCGCGCGAAGAGAACGCGTAGAGCACGGCGAGCGACAGAGCGACGAGAACGAGACCGGAAACGAGCGTTTTGCGTGGGGTCGGCATCGGGTGGCTCCGGGGCTCGGTGACGGGGATTCCGGGCCTCCCCGCGTCGTGCATCGAGGTCCCGAGCGAGGACCGTGGAACGACACACACTAACCGCGCGGTCGACGACGGGCAAGAGTCGCCGTGAGTCTCATCTCCGGCGGCCGAGACACTGCAGATCGCCGTCCTCCGTCGCGAGAAGGACGCGTCCATGAGCGACGGAAAGACCGTCCCAGACAGGAGGCGACGCGAGAGCCTGCGCCGCGATCTTCTCGCCGTCCTGTGCCGAGACGATCCAGAGTCGGGCATCGCCTCGGTCGGCCGTCGCACTGCTTCCGTCGGGAGGCACACCGGGCGCTCCGGCGACGATGATGGTGCCGCCGGCAGACGCCATGGCGCGCGGCCGGAATGGCAGCGGCAACTTCCACTCGAAACGGGGGGCACCGACGGCCGCCACGCGACGGAAGTCCGGCGCGGCCGTGTCTTCGGTCGACGCGCGACGCTTTTGCGCGAATAGGTAGAAACTGCCCGCCGCTTCGCGAACGCCCCAGACCGTCGTCTCGTCGAAGCAGAGCATCGCGCCGTACGGCGACGCCAGGCGCGTTCCGCCTCGACCGCCCTCGCGGTTCGCGATCCACGAGTACGCGACCGGCAGACGCCGGAAGTCCCCCGAACCGAGCACCCAGTGCGTCCGGTGGTTTCCGGTGCCGTCAAGGAGGGTCGAGGTCGTGAAGAGGTGTCGCCCCGGCGTCTCCTGTCGGCGCAGCTGCGCGTCGAACCGCAAGTGGCGCAGCCAGACCGACGCTCCGTCGCCGACGAGGAGCTCGGACTTCACTCCGTTCATCGAGAACGCGTCGCTGCGGTCCGGTGCCGCAAGGGACTTGGCGTCGACCTGATTCTGGTCGATCTTCTCGACCTTCTTGACGAGCGCGCCACTCTCGTCGCGGGGGGTGTGACGCGCGGCTGCGGCCTCGTCGTCGACCCGACCTCGGTGGAGGATCTCGCCCGTCGCCGGATCGACGCCGAAGAGCCGAAAGCCGCCGTCGAGATACGAGCTCCGCCCCGCAGCGACCCACGCGATGCCGTTCTGCACGAGAACGCTGCCGTGGAGCGGCCACACCGATTCGATCTGATCCCGCACGACGGCCTTGCGCGCGAGAGGCGCCACGCGCAATCGCCAGCGCAGCGCACCGTCCGCGAGACGCAAGGAGTAGAGCCAGCCGTCGGCGCAGCCGAAGAGCACGGCCCCGCGATGGAGCGTCGGCGGCGAATCGACGCGGCCGCCCGCGATGAAGGACCAACGCGGCGCGCCGCTGGTGGCGTCGACGGCGACGATCCGGTGCGTCTCGGCCGTTGCGACCACGGCGATCGCACTCCCGTCGCCACGAGCCGCGCTCACGGCGGCGGTCAGCCGTCCGCCGATCGGGGTTCGCCACAGCTCATCGAGGTTGTGCGGCAACGCGCTTCGGGTGGCGCCGCCGCGCGAGGCGTCGTGGCGGTGCATCGGCCAGTCGTCTCCCCCCGCTCGCCCGGCAGGCACCGCCGGCGTCGCGCCCAGCGCAGTCGATCGCGTCGACGCGTCGAACGCCGGCCCGCGAATCAGGGGGTGCCCCGCGCGTGCGTCGCTCGATTCGCCCGTCGCGGACACCGCCCAGAATCCGTTGAGCTTCGCTTCGACGAAGCACGCGCACGAGTCCGACGGCAGGTACACGAGCCCGTTGCACGGCAGGATTCCGTACTGGCATACGCCACGGATCCAGTTGTGCCGCATGTGGTCGCCGCCGGACAGATCGATGAACTCGACGCCCCGCTTGCCGGTCAGCAGGAACCGTTCGGTCGCCTTGTTGCGATAGCAACGATGGTGATGGCCGACGGTCCAGACAGCGGACACCGCATCGTTGGTGGCCTTGACCTCGCCGGTGCGCAACGCGCGGCCTTCCGAGAACGCCGGGCCGAGCCACACGAGCCCGTTGACCACGAAAACGTCGCTCGGTGACCGGAAGCCGGCGCGACACGGCGCCTGCCACAACGGCTCCCCGCTATCGGCGGCGAAAGCGCGCAGCGAATTCCCCGCGGCCGACAAGACGACTCCGTCGTGGACGACGAGCGTCGCGACCGACCAGCCGAGGCTCGACTTGGCCTTCTTCGCCTTCTTGTCGTTCGCAGCCTTCTTGCCGCTGGTCTTCTTGCCGTTCGCGGCTTTCTTGCCGCCCTGCCGTTTCGGTCGGGCCTGCTTCGTGTCGCCACCTTTCCCGCGAGCGTCGCGCTTGGCGGCGCCGCGCGGTGCCGACTCCCATCGCGTATCGCCCGTGCGGAGATCGAGCGCGACGACGCCGTGCGCGCTTTGGTAGTAGGCCGAGCCCTTCGCGACCGCCAGCGTCAACGCGACCGGACACGCCTCCCCGCTGAGCTCGCGACGCCAGAGAACCGCTCGATCGCTCGTGCGAATCGCGACGATGGCCTTCGCGCGCACGGTTGGCGCGCTGACGCCTCGACGCCGTGCCGCGGAGGCGGCAGCCTGCTCGGACATGGAGACGCCCGTCAGCACGACGAGAGTTCCGTCCGAGACGACCATCTCTTCGGCCGACCCGGTCGCCGGAATCGTCGCGACGACATCACCCGTCGCGGCGTCGAGCTGGGAGATCGGCGCATCGACCCCGAGGGTCACCCAGACGCGCCCGTTGTCGGCGACGAGCAAGCGAGGGAGCTGCACCGGTCCGGAGCGGAATCCCCGTTGGTGGTCCGCCCAGGTTGGAATCGTCCGCTTCCAGAGGAAGACGCCGCTGAACGCGTCGCGAGCGGCGACCGACCAGCGCGTCGGCGCGTCGAGCGACGCGGGGGAGCCCTCGTCGAGGATGTAGAACAGCCGACCGCCTTCCGACACGACTGCGCTGATACTCGCGAGCTTGTGGTGGTGTCGCGTCCAGAGAGGATCCGCGATCCACTGCATGCGGCGGGGTGGTCCGACGCGTCGATCTCTGGCGACGGCGTTGCCCGTCGCGTCGCGGAGGTAGTGCGTCCAGACGTCGATGTCCGCCGGCCACGGTTTCACGATCCGCTTCGGATCCTGCAGATCACGCCCGCGAAGGAGCGCCACGCCCCCGGGGGCCAGGACGCGCTGGACCTCGCTCGGCTCGACGCGCTGGTTCGCCTCGACGACGATGAGGTTGACGCTGTCGCCGACGAGGGGCAGTTCCGCGCCATCCCAGAGCTCGACGGTGACGACGTTTCCGACCCCCTCGGCGTGCAGGAGCTTCCGCGCCACAGCGATCGTCGCAGGATCGCGGTCGAGTCCGTGCACCAGGTACTTGCTGCTGGCACGCAGCGCGGCGGTCAGTCGACCGTCGCCGCAGCCGACGTGGACGACCAAGCCGCCGCGAACACCGGCCGCTCCGAGCAGCTCACGAGCGATCGCCGACGAGTTACCGTCAGCGGCCAGCAGAGGGGAGCTGCAAAGCGACGACGCCGCGAGCAGCAATGCGCAGGGGGCAGAGAACAGTCGCATGTCCTTCCTCGATGGTGTGCGGGAGTCAACAGCGACCGGCCTTGCTTCAGCAGCTCGCTAGCCGAACGCTCGATACCCACAATACGCCAGATAGGCGACCAGCAGGAAGGCTCCCTCGCCGCGCTTCACTTGGCGCTGGTTCGTGATCGCCATCGGCAGGACGATCAGCGACAGCCCGCTGACGACGATCAGGTCGAGATAGCCGCCCTCGGGGATCGGGATCGGCCGTACGACCGCGGTGACGCCCTGAACCAGCAAGAGGTTGAAGATGTTCGAGCCGACGACGTTGCCGATCGCCAGGTCGGTGTGGCCTCGATAGGTCGCGATCGCTCCGGTGACGAGCTCCGGGAGGCTCGTCCCGAGAGCGACGAGCGTCAAGCTGACGACCACGTCGGGCACGCCGAACTCGAGCGCGAGCTGCTCCGCCGCGATGACGGTCAGCTTGCCGCCACCGACCAGGCCGATGAGTCCGACGGCGACGAGCACCACGCTGATCCATGTCGTGCGTGGCCTCTCCTCTTCGCTGTACTCCTCCGCCTGCTGGAGGAACGCGTCCCGCCGCTGCCGCAGCGCGTCACGCGCGAGGTAGACGATGAACACGACGAACAGCAGCAGGAGCAGCGTGCCCTCGCCGCGGTCGTACTCGGCCACGACCTCCGCCCCGCCGTCGCGCAGCCACGGATCGAGCGCCATCACGACGACGACGCCGGTCGCCGCGAGCATCATCGGGATCTCCCGGATGATCACGGTCCGGCGGATCGCCAGGGGGCGTACGAGCGCGCAACACCCGAGGATAAGGCCGATGTTGGCGATGTTCGACCCGATGATGTTCCCGAACGAGATATCCCCCTTCTCGGCGATCGCGGCAAACACGTTGACCGCGAGCTCGGGCGCGCTCGTCCCGAACGCGACGACCGTCAGCCCGATGACGAGAGGGGAGATCCCTAACGACCGCGCGAGGCTCGACGCGCCGCGCACGAGCGCGTCGCCACCTCCCACGAGGAGGATCAGTCCGACGACGAGAAGCACCAAGTACAGGATCATGGGGGAACAGGGTCGGGACGGCCGCGATCGTTGTCAACCCGCAGGCCGGACATTTCCGTGGCGTTTTCCGCACGAGGCAACCTCGAGTGGTCGGAGGCACGAGCGAGGGGTTCCACGATGATCACGTCGGGTGGCGACGACGCCGTCACCGACTCCGACGCCGACTCCGACTCCGACTCCGACGCCGACTCCGACGGCGAGGCGCACGTCTGAACACC
>CAYMRB010000355.1:0-10666 GCA_964392615.1 uncultured Planctomycetia bacterium
CGGAGTCGGAGTCGGAGTCGGAATCGGAGTCGGAATCGGGAGCGGAATCGGAGTCGGAGCCGGGATCGGAATCGGAGTCGGACGGAGCGCGTGGTGACACCCGTCACAGTCGGCGTCTTCGCCGCGGGTTCCAATCGATGCGGTTCCCAATCGCTCGGGAGGTGCACCGTGAGCTGGCTGACTGCCCTGTGCTGTATTCTCGCCGCGGACGGCACCGGTGACCCTCCGGTGCGTGCGGACCGGCCGTACGCCGTGACGTTCTCGGCGCGCGATGCGCGTTTCGTGCGCCTGGTGATCCAGCGCAGCTCATCCGGCCAAGCGTGCATCGACGAGCTCGAGGTGTACGCGCCGAAGGGAGAGGAGAACCTCGCGCTCGCTGAGCGCGGCTCGCGCGCGACCGCTTCGTCGTGCCTTCGCGGCTATGCGATTCACCGTGTCGCGCACCTGAACGACGGTCGGTACGGCAACGACTTCAGCTGGATCGCTGCGACGACCCGCGAGGAGTGGGCGCAGATCGAGCTGCCGGAGACGACGGCCGTCTCGAAGGTCATCTTGTCGCGCGATCGTCGGCGCCAGTACGCTGATCGGGTGCCGATCGCGTTCGCGGTGCGTCTCTCGGTCGACGGCAAGCGATGGACGACCGTGCGCGAGATCGCGACGACGGCCGCGCCCGTCGCCCTCCGGCGGCGCCATCGCGGCTTCTCCGCCGACGTGCCGCCACCGCCGCCTCCACCACCTCCTCCTCCTGAGGGCGGTTCGCACACGCAGCCGGCCGCGAGCGCGGCAGCGAAGCCTCGCTCGCGTCGCGACTACGACGCGTCGCTGCGGGCCGCGATCCTCGGCGAAGAGCATGCGTGGCTCAAGACGTACGGTCGCGCCGACCTCAGCCCGCGCCTCGTGCCATACAACGGCCGCGTGAAAGAGCATCCGCGTCACGTCGGGGACGACGTGCTGCCGCTGCCGCAGCTGTCGATCGCGCCGACGATCGACGGACGCCTCGATGACGCGTGCTGGAACCGCGCCTCACGGGGTGTCGCCCGGGTCGCGTCCCCGTACGATTTCGACGCTGGGCCGCTCGTCGAGCATGCGGTACTCGCGGGAGTCGTCGGCGATGATCTCGTGCTCGGCATCCGGGCCGACCGCCTTCTCAGCCGCCATGTCGCCGTCGTGTCGCGGATCGATGGGGGCGGGGGCGGCGTGCTCGCGTGGAGTGCCGATGGGCCCGTCTTCGACACATACGAACGCGGCATGCGAACGGCGTCGCGGAAGATCGACGGCGCGTTCGATGCATCGTTGACTTGCTGCGAAGCGCGTCTGCCGCTCGCGCTCTTTCCCGACTGCAGGGCCTCGGGTCTTCGCGTCGGCCTCGGCATGGGTGGCAAGCACACGCCTGCCGTCGGGCGCGGCGTGACGCTCTTCTTCACCGACGTGGCGGTCGCAGCGTTGCCAGCCTGTCGCGATGGCGAGTTTCGGGTCCGCATCGCGGCTGCGCCCGAGGGGGAAGCCGTTCGCGTGCAGGGCAACGCGCCAGGGCTCGCGACCGGCATCGCCCTCGAGCCCGGCGAGTCGCGAACCGTCGCGGTTCGCGCGCGTGGCCCGATCGGCCCCGAGCACGAGCTGCGTCTCTCGACGGACCGCGGCGACGACTGGACGCTCCACCTCTTCCGTTACGACCCTCTCGCTCGCACGCTGGACTTGATGGCGGGGATGGTCGATCGCTTCGCGCTCGAGGGCATCGGCGTCGCGGCGGAGCGCCGTCAGCTGACCGAGCTCCGCGAGCTTCACGCGTCGCTGGTCACGGCGGCGCCGAGAGACCGTGCCGCCGAGCGTCGCGCTCTCCTCGATGCGCATGCGGCGAAGCGGCGGCTCTTCTTCCGCGATCCGGACCTCGCGCCGCTCGAGCGAATCCTGTTCGTCAAGCGCCACGCGTTCGAGCCGTCGCACAACTACAGCGTGCTGCTCGACTCGCCGTGGCGGCCCGGCGGCGGTGTGTACGCGCTCGACATTCCGCGTCGCGATGGTCGTCTCGACCCGAGCGCAGCGCTCGAGACGGAGCTCTTCGACGCGGGCGACGGCATTGCGCGCAATCCGATGGCGAGCTTCGACGCGACGCGCGTGTGGTTCGCGCACCGCGCGTCGCAGGGCGAGTACTTCCACGTGTTCGCGATGGAGGCGGACGGTGGGGGGCTGCAGCAGATCACCGACGGACCGTTCCACGATTATTGGCCGTGCCCGCTGCCCGACGGCGGTCTCGCGTTTGTCTCGACGCGCTGCCGGGCGCGTTTCCTGTGTTGGCGACCGCAGGCCGCGGTGCTGTTTCGCATGGAAGCGGACGGCAGCGACATCCGTCCACTGTCGTTCGCCAACTTGAGCGAGTGGGGGCCGTCGGTGATGAGCGACGGCCGCATCATCTGGCAGCGCTCGGAGTACATCGACAAGGGGGCCGACTTCAGCCACACACTGTGGAGCATCCGGCCGGACGGGACGATGCCACGCCTCGTGTTCGGCAACACGATCATCCAGCCGAACGGCTACGCCAACGGTCGCGAGGTCCCGGGCTCCGACGAGATTTGCTGCACGCTCGTGTCGCACTTCGGCGACCTCAACGGGCCGATCGCGCTGGTCGACTTGAAGCGCGGGCCGTTCGACAAGGAGGCGATCCGCAGCATCACGCCGGAGGTGCCGTGGCCCGGCATGTGGCCGCGCGAGGAGTGCTTCCGCGATCCGGTGCCGATCGCGACCGACTACGTGCTGTGCTCGCACGCGGCGCAGCGGAAGTTCGGGCTGTGGGTGATCGATCGATTCGGCAACCGCGAGCTCCTGCACGAGGACGCGACGCTCGGCAGCATGTGCCCGACGCCGCTGCAGGCCGTTCCGGTGCCGCCGGTCATCAGCAACGACGTGGCCAGGACGATCGAGGATCCGGATCCGATCGAGCTCGAGGACGGCCAGCTCGTCCTTCTCGACGTGTACCGAGGGCTCGAGCCGGCCGTGCCGCGCGGCGAGGTGAAGTACCTTCGCGTGGTCGAGGAAGTCCGGGCCGACTTGATCCAGCAATCGAACGGGGAGTACCAGAAGGACCACGAGCCGTTCACGCATTGGTATGCGACGCCGGTCGATCGCGTCAGCGGGCCGTACGGCTGGCCGTCGTACGTCGCGAAGGCGACGTGGGGTCTCGCGCCGGTCGAGGCGGATGGATCGGCGAACTTCTTCGCACCGGCGGGGAAGACGCTCTATCTCCAGGCGCTGGACGAGGACTACAACGAGCTGCAGCGCATGCGCAGCGTCGTGCAGCTGCAGCCGGGCGAGAAGCGCAGCTGTGTCGGCTGCCACGAGGGACGAGGCGAGGCGCCGCCGGCTGTTCGGCCGCTTGCGCTCCGTCGCGCGCCAAGCGCGCTCGAGGAGCCTCCGTGGGGGGCGGGACCTCTCGACTACGCGCGCGTCGTGCAGCCTGTCTGGGACGCGAAGTGCGTGCGATGCCACGGCCCCGACGATGACGGCGGCATCGATCTGACGGCGACGCTCGACGCGGATCGCGTGCCGGCCTCGTACCGCACGCTCATCTCGCAGGGATGGATCCACGTGCTCGATTGCGGCTACAACTCCGGCGGCAACGAGAAGCGCGCACCGCTGACGTTCGGCACGCTGCACAGCAAGCTGTGGAAGGTGCTCGACGCGGGACACTACGATGTCCAGCTCAGCGTGGAAGACAAGCGGCGGATCAAGTGCTGGACCGACATGAACGCACCACTGTGGCCCGACTACATCTTCCGCGCTGATCGGCCGGGCGTGGCGTCGGGGCGCCGTCCGTAGCCGCCGCGGGAACGCAGCTGCTCGAGGAGGAACGATGCTCGCACGAGGTCACGGCTCGAGGTCCGCGGTGCGCTCGACTGCGCTCGCGTTATGCACGTTCGCTGCGCTCGTCTCTGTCTCGATCTCGGCCCGTGGCGGGGATTCGTCCTTCAGCGACCCGGCGCGGGTGATCGCTCCGCCGGCCCACGCGGTCGGATTCCCATCTCGCGCCCCGGACCTCGACGCGGCACCGGGGTTTCGGGATCCTCCGCCGGGGTACGGCATCGTGCCGTTCTTCTGGTGGCTCGGCGATCCGCTCACGCGCGAGCGCCTCGCTTGGCAGCTCGAGCAGATGGACGGCATGGGGATCGCCGGCTTCCAGATCAACTACGCCCACTCCGATCAGGGCGGTCGCAGCTGGGGACTGACGTATCCGAGCGAGCCGCCGCTCTTTTCCGACGCGTGGTGGAAGCTGACCGACTGGTTTCTGAGCGCGGCGAAGAAGCAAGGCGCCGGCATCAGCCTGAGCGACTACACGCTCGGTTTCGGGCAGGGGTGGTTCGTCGACGAGATCTTGCGGGAGCATCCCGAAGTCACCGGCATGCGCCTGCGCATGAACGCGGACGGCCAGGTCAGCGCCGAGACCGTCCCGTGGTCGCTGAACCCGATGCATCCGCAGTCGGGCAAGCTTTACGCCGATGCGTTCTTCGGGCGGTTCGATCGAATGTTCCCGGGCGAGGGCGGCAAGGGCCTGAACTTCTTTTTTTCCGACGAGCTCGGATTCGGCGTCGACGGTCGCCTCTGGTCGTCGCACTTCGCAGCGGAGTTCCGCCGGCGCAAGGGCTACGACATCACGCCGGAGCTCCCCGCGCTGTTCAAGGACATCGGGCCACGCACGCCGAAGGTCCGGCTCGACTACCGCGACGTGCTCGTCTCCCTCAGCGAAGAGGGCTTCTTCAAGCCGGTCTTCGACTGGCATCAGCGACGCGGGATGATCCTGGGCTGCGATCACGGCGGCCGTGGCAAGCGCGTCGACGAGTTCGGCGATTACTTCCGCACTCAGCGCTGGAATCAGGGGCCGGGCGCCGACCAGCCGCGGTTCGGCAAGGATCTGATCAAGGCCAAGGTGGCGGCCTCGATCGCGCACCTCTACCAGCGTCCGCGCGTCTGGTTGGAGGGCTTCTACGGCAGCGGGTGGGGAACGACGTCGGCCAGCCTCGTCGACGGGACTTTCGCGAACTACGCGATGGGTTTCAACCTGCTCGGCCTGCATGGCATGTACTACTCGACCCACGGTGGCTGGTGGGAGTGGGCGCCGCCGGACAACACGTTCCGCATGCCGTACTGGAGGCACCTGCGCGGATTCATGACCTGCCAGCAGCGGCTCGCGTACCTGCTGAGCCAGGGCGATCACCGCTGCGACGTCGCGATCCTGTATCCAGTCGCGCCGCTGGAGGCCGGCCTCGACGGTTCGGAAGCGGTGCGAGCGGCGTTCGGCACGGCGCACGAGATCTACGCGCAGGGAATCGACTTCGACTTCATCGACTTCGAGTCCGTCGCGCGCGCGGAGGTCGCCGGCAACGAACTGCGCGTGTCCGGCGAGAGGTATCGCGCGCTGATCCTGCCCGGCATGCGAGCCGTGCGGCACTCGACGCTCGTGAAGGCGGTCGCGTTCCGACGCGCGGGCGGCGTCGTGCTGGCGGTCGGTGCGCTGCCGGAAGCGAGCGATCGCGTCGGTCGCGACGATCCCGCGGTCGCCGCGATGGTGCAGGAGCTATTTCCCGACGGACCGACGGCCGATGTCGTCGCGCGCATTCCCTTCCGCGACTACGAGGGACCCGGCTACGTCCTGCATCGCCGCATCGGTCCGCGCGACGTGTACGCGATCTACGACGCACCGCAGGGCGTCGACGTCCGCTTTCGGGCGCGCGGGCGCGTCGAGCTCTGGGACCCGTGGACCGGCGCGATGCGGCCGCTCGCCGTGACGTCGCAGGACGCGAGCGGTACGCGGCTGAAGCTGCCGCTCGGGAAGAAGGAGCTGCAGCTGATCGTGTTCGGGCCGGGTGTGCCGATCCGTGTCGGGGACGCCGTCGCGGCCGCAAGCGACTCGATATCGCTCGACGGCCCGTGGGAGTTCGAGCTGCAGCCGACGCTGGACAACCGCTTCGGCGACTTCCACTGGCCGCCGACGCCGACGCGGATCGGCGCCGAGGCACGACGGATGAAGTACGCCGACGAGACGCGGCCCGATCCCGGCTGGCAGGATCCGCAGCTCGACGACTCGGAGTGGCGCGACGTGACCTGCGGTTTCGGGCCGCGCTTCTGGAAGCTCGGCCCGCTGCCGGACAGCGCCGAGGCGGACGCCGCGCTGTCGCGTCTTCGCGCGATCGATCCCGCGCGACCCGTGACGATCGCGGAGAAGGTCTACCGCTGGCAGCCGTACGAGTTCTCGTGGCGCTACGGGATCGAGGACGATTGCGGCCACCAGGGCTACCACGGACTGAAGATCCGCGTGGCGGATGATCTCATCGGCCTCGGCGGCATCCGCCACGGTCATCCCCGTTGCCGTCGCGCGCCGGAGGCGGGCGGCAAACGGTACTACCTCTGGACGTCCGTGTACGCATCGACGAGCGGCGACGTGCCGATCTCTCGAGGCGGGCTGCAGCCGACGGCAGCATGGCTCCACGGTGCGCCACTTGACGCCTCGAGTCGTTCAGCGACGTTGCGGGTCGGATCGAACCCGCTGCTGCTGCGCTACGACGGAGCGGGCCGCGGATGGATCGTGTTCGGATCTCGCGGCTCCGGCGAATCAGGCGCGTCGGCGCTGCCGTGGAACGTCGACCTGGCCTCCCGCTGGTATCGGGACGCCGATCGCCTGCCGTTCGACACGCGACCACAGATCGCACAGCCGGCGGGTTGGTACCGTTTCGTGTCGCCGCCGGGACTGCGGGGGCTGACGATTCCGACGCGGGGACGCGTGCGCGCGTGGGCGGCTGGGGAAGAGCTGGCGGTTCGCGCGAGCGATGGGCTCGCGGCGGTGGAGATTCCGCAGCCGTCGCGGCGACCGGTCGTGGTGGCCCTTCGCGTCGAGCAGGCGCGCGGCGACTATGGCGGCGCAGCGTTCAACGACTACTTGCGTCTCGACTGCGGCGTCGGCGAGCTCGCGGCAGGCGATTGGTCGAAGCGAGGCGTCCTCGCGACGTACTCCGGCGGCGCGTGGTATCGCCGGACGATCCGTCTGACGGCCGAGCAGGTCGCCGGCAGCGTGACGCTGGATCTCGGCGCGGTCGCAGCGTCGGCCGAGGTGATCGTCAACGGAGAGCCCGCCGGCATTCGAGTCGCACCGCCCTGGCGGCTCGACATCTCATCGCTCGTGCGAGCCGGCGACAACCATCTCGAGATCCTCGTGTGCAACACGCTCGCGAATCACTGGGTGACGATTCCGACGCACTATCGAGGCTCGACAACCTCGGGCTTGCTCGGCCCGGTGCGGCTGATGACCCGAAGATGACACACGGGGCTACTCGAGGGTCACGTCGAAGTACACCGAGTGCCGGCCGTACATCTCGAAGAACGGCTTGAGGGGCACGTCGCCGATCCGGAATCGCAACGTGCTCGGGTCGCCGTTGATCGACTTGCCGATGTCCGTAGCGTCGAGCGTCACGGGACGCCACTCCTCGCGCGCGGCAGACTCCTCGGTGCACAGCAGAACGGGTCCGTAGAAGATGCTCGCGATGTTCGGCTGGTCCATCAGCGGGCTCAGATGGAACGAGAACGGCATGTGCAGCTCGATCACATCGCCCCGCTTCCAGGCGCGGCGCAGCCCTACGTAGGTGCCGGGTACGGCCTCGACCGCCCGCTCCATCCCGTTGACCCCGACCGAGAAGCCCCGCGTCGCCCACCTCGGAACGCGTACCCTGATGTCGAATGAGCCCTCACCCTCGACGATGAGTCGGACCGTGTCGGCGTAGGGGAAGCTCGTGCGCTGTGTCAGCACCACGTCGCGTTCGGTCCAGGTCAGCGTGGAGGGGACGTAGAGATTCACCCAGAGCGCCGAGTCGTCGGCGCTGCGAAAGTAGATCGAATCCTGCAGCTTCGTGCTGCTCTCGAGCGCGGTGCCGTTACAGCAGGTGAAGCCGTCCATCCTCGGGTTGCCGAATCCCTTGTGAGCGCCCGGGTTGAGCGGCACGTGGTAGGTGTTGCCAGGGCTGTCTTGCGCCACGGACGCGAGGATGTGGTTGTAGAGAGCCTGCTCGTAGTAGTCCATGTACCGGGCGCTCGGGTCGAACAGGAAGAGCTGGCGGCTCAGCTTCAGCAGGTTGTAGGTCGCGCAGGTCTCGTTCTGGCCACCGCGGTGGAAGCCGTTCGCGAACAGCGTGTCCGGCTCTGCGGTGAAGCACTCCGAGTTGTTCGGCTTCTTGGCCCCGGCTACGCCGCCGATGCTGTACATGTACGAGTGGGTGCAGATGTCCCAGAAGTTCTCGGCCACCCGGTGGTACGGCGGCTCCTGTGTGACCCGGTACGTCTCCAGTGCACCGGTGATCTGGGGGACGTGCTGGTTTGCGTGCTTGCCGCGCAGCGTATCGACGTTGCACGCGAGGCCGTGGGCGTGCTCGGCGTTGCCGAAGAAGAAGTCGATGTTGTCGAACAGCTTGGCGCACTTCAGGAATCGCTCGTCCTTCGTGAGACGGAACAGCCGCGCGAGGACCTCGTTCATGCCGCCGTACTCGCCGGCGATGTAGCGGTTCCACATCTTGATGCGCGTTGCCGTCGGGACGACTTCCAAGCGTCGATAGACCCACAGCCCCATGCCGCGGGCGATCTCGAGGGCCTTCTCGTTGCCGCCGACCTCGTAGCAATCGAGCAGGCCCGCGAGAATCTTGTGCAGCGTGTAGTACGGCGCCCAGATCTGATGGTTTCCGCCGCCGTACGTCGCGCCCTTCTCGAGCAGGATGAACTGGTCCGGTGGGTACGCGCTGATGAAACCCTCGCCCCAGTTCCAGTAGTCGTGGCGACTCCCCTCCTTGCTCAGGTCGGAATCGTAGTTCGCCTTGCCAGGGCCTGGTGGGACCTTCGTCGGATCCGCCTGGAATGGGCCGCTCTTCTCGACGGGGCGCCCCGACTTTCGAGACAGGTCGTACAGCGTCTCGATCAGGGAGTCCATCTTGCGCAGGAAGGCGTAGCGCAGCGCCTCGTCGTACGTCGTGCCGGCCGCGGCCTGCGCGATGGCCGACAGGTAGTGCCCGCTGGCGTGACCGCGCAGCTTGGTCTTCTGGTTGTCCCAGCCGCCCAGCGGATGTGTGCTCGGTGGCTGCTTCTGGCCGAACGCATCCCGGAACATGTAGAGGAAGCGGTCGGGATCGGTCTTGACCAGGGTGCGGATGAACTTGTCACGGTTCTCGATCAGAGGCGTGGGTTGTCCTCTCTCATCGGAGTTCAAGACGACCCGACCCAACGAGAACGGCTCGAGCTGGCGGCGCGGGGTGGCCACCGCATCCGACGGCGACTTCACGGTCACGGTGGCGACAGGTCGGAATCCCGTGCCGGGTACGACACCGGACACGGTGTAGGTACCCGGTTCGAGGACCTGACGGTTGTCCTTCGGCGCGGGCCACAGGACGCGAACCTTCGGACCGCTCGCACCGCCCCGGTACGCGCCGCGCACGAATCGCGGCAATCGCGGCAAGTGGCCGACGATCGTCGACGCGTCGATGTCGGGAATGCCGACGAGCTCGGGAACGCCGGCCGGGGCGTCCTGAGTTCGCGCTTCGCCTCCCGACCCGATTTCAAAGACCGTCAGCGCGGCCACCAAGAGCACGGGCAACCGTCTCGTTCTCTCGCTCGTCATCGCGTTGCGCTCTGCTGTCTGTTCAATCGCAGTGAGTGTAGGTCTCGCAGCCCTCGCCAGCGCCGGGATCCACATCACACGTCGCGTCGGGGCGCGGTGGGCCGGGAGGGGCCGGCGGCGGGCCGCCCAAAAACAGGAAGCCGAACAGGCCGACGGGATCCGAGACGTCCAATCGACCATCGTCGTTGGCGTCCGCCGCGTCGCGGCACGGAAGGTCGACGCCGCCGAGGAAGAGCTTGTCGAGGATGCGGACCGGGTCGCTGATGTCGAGCCGCCCATCGTCGTTCGCATCGCCGCGGAAGAAGATCTCGTCGCTGGCGGCGATGAGGACGCGCGAGGCGTAGTGCGTCCCGTGCGCCGTTTGGCCGCGGAACGTCAATCCGGGGACGATGCGCCCGCCACTGGCGAGGCTGCCGTCGCCCCGGAACGCATCGCCGGGGGCCGGGTTCGGAGGACCGTGGCACCAGCCGCGGTAGAAGTCGAGAGTGACGGTCTCGCTCCCTTCCATCGGGGCGGTTGCCTCGACCGCGATGCGCAGAACGGAGCTCGGGCTCTCGGCGATGTCGAGAGTGACCGGCTGCGTGAAGCTGAGCACGCAGACCGATGACGCCTGCACCGGGCACGGCGGATCTTGGTCGGGAATGAGCCCGGTCACCTCGAAGCCGTTGTCCTGGAGTCCTTCCGGCGCGTGGGCAGTCACGGTGCCGGCCGTCGTCACGTCGATGATCTGCGCCGGATCGGCCGACGCGAGGAACGACCAGGACTGAAGGCCAGGTTCGCCGGCAGGGTAGCCGAGCGAGTGGATCTGGACATCCGCGGCGAAGCGGACCGTCGCGCCTGGCGCTGCGACGATGCGGCGCGGCGCGTCGTATCGGAGCTCGAACACCGGTCCCGACGTCTCGCACTCATCCGGCACGCCGTTGCTGTTGTCGTCCGAGCTCGTCCCCGCCGCGACGTCGGTCTCGTCGGGTATGCCGTTGCCGTTGCAGTCGCGGCAGTCTCGGAGCTCGGGCTCGCATTCGTCCG
>CAYMRB010000356.1:0-10665 GCA_964392615.1 uncultured Planctomycetia bacterium
GAAGTTCAGCGTGTAGATCGCGTCGCCGACCTGGCCGGTGACCGAGCCGTCGCCGTTCGCGTCGCACGCGGCCATGCAGCTCGGCGCCGGACCTCCGGTGAAGTTGAAGTTGAGCACGAACACCGCGTCGCCGACCTGACCGACGACCGCGCCGTCGCCGTTGCAGTCGCCGCGGAGGAACGGGCCGACACCGGCCTCGACGTCGAAGCCCGAGAACGAATCGAACGTGACGCGCGCCGAGCCGGCCGGATCGGAGCCGGTCGCCGTGACGCCGGCGATCACGTCCGCCGGCATGCCGGAAATGCGTCGCGAGTTGACCTCGGTCCACTCCACGCCGTCGGGCGACGTGGAGGCGGTGAACTGGGCCTCTACGCGATCGAGGCGCAGCCAGATGTTCGGCACCTCGAGGTCGATTGCCGACCGCACGCTCGCGAACGCCGACGCGCCGGGCGCCGTGCGACGATTCGCGTACGGGTGGACCGAGTCGCCGCGCACCACGGCACCTACCGCGTAGAACCGGCTGCTCTCCTCGTTGTCCTCGCGCACCATCAGGGCGCCGAGACCGCCATCCTGCCAGTCCGCGGCGGTGATCTGAGTGACGAGCGAGAAGTCGCCGCTGAGCGGCTGGCTCGCGAACGTCAGCTCGTCCGCTGACAGGTAGATTCCCTTTCCGCCGCCGTGGATCTCCACGCCGGTGTCGCCGACCGGTCGCGTGCAGCCGACCCACAGAGGATCGCCGATGTCATTCACCGCCCACGGTGGAATCTCCTCGCTGGCGCACGTCGCGACGACGGACGTGTCCGCGGTGAAGACCGTTCCGTCCTCGAGCGTCGCGGCCAGGCTGATCGCGTAGACACCGGCGTCAGCGTACGTATGCGTCACTTCCTGGCCAGTGCCCGTCTCGCCATCGCCGAAGTCCCAGGCGTACTCGGTGACCTCGCCGCCGGGGCAGTCGCCGTCGACCTCGCCGCGGCACGTCACCTCGAGCGGCGGCAGGCCACTCTCGGGCGCGACCTCCATGCTGAGGCACGGGCCATGGATGTAGACGTCATCGTAGTAGAAGCCGTCCGTGTCGTTGGAGTACAGGTCGATGCACTGCAGCTCGAGGATGCCCGTCTGCTGCCAGACGGTCGAGTCGATGAGCTCGCCGTTGTAGAACATGTCACAGGTGTTCTCGTCGAGGTCGATCTCGACGCGAATGTCGCCCCACTCATCGAGCTCCAGGGGCAGGCTGCCGGAACCTCCGAAATCGGTGCCCCCGCGCGAGGCGATCGACGCGGATCCCGCGTTCATCTCGAGCTGACACGACCAGTTCTTCGAACCGCCGTGGGCGTACGTGTTGAGCATGATGAAGAACGCGGAACCGAGCATCGTGGACGGGACGTACACCTTGGCGCGTGCGGTCCACTGGCCTTCGTCGATGCCGGTGAAGACCTGGACGACGTCGGCTTGCCCATCCAGGCGCAGCGAGTTCGGTTCGCTGAACGACTGCTCCTCGGACACGAGGCCGTCGGTCGCGGCGAGGTCCCACTGCTCCCAGCCGGGCTCAGCGGGATCGTCGCCGTCCGCTTCGGTGATAAACTCGCCGTCGTCGTAGTCGTCGAAGTTGTCCTCGAGAATGACCTGGCCGAACGCGACCGGCGCGGCGGCCAGCAAGAAAGCCAGCACGAGCAGCTGGCTCCACCACGGGTGTCCTGTGTTCCTGAACATACCGTTGCAACCCTTCCCGGGTGATGCCGCTGGCGCGGAAACACCCGAAACCTTGGCGATGATCGACCCTCCGTCGTCGCGCGCCGAAACGCTCTCCGGGCGGATCGGCCCAAAACCCTTCGCTTCGTTTGTAGACCCGAAGGGCGCCTGATGTCAAGGTGGAGGCCGGCGCGGGCGCGGTCCCGCGCGCGTCGATCGGAGGGTACATGCCATGCGTGACCAGGGGATGTCGGCCGTCGTGTTCGTTGCCTGGTCGGTATGCGCGATCGCGGCGACGGAGGCGTGTGGCGGGGAGGGACAGCGGCTGCCCGCGCTCGAGCCTCACGGGCTCCGTCTCGAGGTCGAGGCTTTCGACGGCCCGTGGCGTACGCAGACGAACCTCCCCGGGTACGCGGGCTGGGGCTTCCGCGTGTCGAACGCGCGCGGTGTGGCGCGGTCGACGCTGCGCACCGAAATCCGCGTCGCAAGCGCGGGGACGTTCGCGGTCTGGGCGCGCGGGTGCGTTGCCGCAGGGCGTCACCGCGAGTTCGCCGTCGAGGTGAACGGAACGAGGTTCCCGCCGACGCATCACGGTCGCGACAACGACGGCACCGTGAAGAAGGATGTCTTCCGCTGGGAACGGTGCGGGCTCGTCTCTCTCGATCCCGGCCGCATCGCGGTCGTGGTGCGCGATGCGGGTAGCGGATACGAGTGCGCGGATGCGATCTTCCTGTCGGCGGTACCGGACGCCGTTCCGACGACCGATCGCGCGGCCGACGCATTCCCGTCGGCGGGGCGCGACGCACTCGACGCGGAGTCGAGCGCGCGATCGCTCGAAGTCTGGTCGCGAGCGCGCCGGGCCGCTGCCGTCGAAATCGCTCCCGCTTCGTGGCGCGACGATCGAAAGAAGATCGCGACTCACGTGCGGCACGCGCTCGGTCTCCAGCCACCGCCGCGGCGCGGACCGCTTCTTCCGCGCTCGGTCGCGACGCTGCGGCGGGATGGCTATTCCCTCGAGAAGATCGTCTTCGAGAGCCGGCCGGGTCTGCCCGTGCCGGTCAATCTGTACCTGCCGGACGGTGCGGCTGTGCCTCCGCCTCCGTGGCCGGCCGTACTGTGTCCGGTTGGACATTGGCCGCTGTCGAAGGCGGAGCCTGTCGTGCAGGCGCGCGCCGTCGGCCTCGCGCGCTCGGGCTTCGCGGCGCTGGTCTATGATGCTCTCGGTCAGGGCGAGCGCGCGGTTGCCGGCAACGAGCATCAGGTGGCATACCTCGCGGCGCTCGTCGGTCAGTCGAACATGACGTACATGGTCGAGGACTCGGTTCGCGCGCTCGACTATCTCGCGAGTCGCGACGACATCGATGCGTCGCGTCTCGGCGTGACCGGATGCTCGGGCGGCGGACTCAACACGCTCTATCTCGTCGCGGTCGACGATCGCATCCGTGCGGCGGCGCCGGTTGGCTATGTCTGCACGTTCGCATCGTTCTTCGGCACCGGCATCACGCACTGCCCGTGCAGCCACGTTCCGGCGCTCGCGAGCCGCGCGGACATGGCCGACGTGCTCGGGCTGCTCGCGCCGCGTCCGGTTCTCGTTGTGGGCGGCGAGAAGGACCCGATGTTCACCGCGACCGGCACGCGCGAGGCGTTCGTGCGCATTCGGGAGATCTGGCGCGCGGCGGGAGCCGACGATAGCGCGGCCGAGCTCTTCATGGACGACTACGGTCACGACTACAGCCGTCCGATGCGCGAGAGGGCGTACGCCTTCTTCCTTCGCACGCTCGGCGGTCGCCGCGATGCGAGGGACGACACCGAGCGAGATCCGACCGTCGGCGGCGACTGGCGTCCCGAGAGTCCGCAGGATCTGCGGTGCTTCGCCGACGGCCGCGTACCGTCGTCGTCGTCGACTTATCGTTCTCTCGTCCTCGAAGCGATCGCCGCGCGCGAGGGGCAACCGGTCGAGGCGATCCGCCGACGCATCCGCGGTGCGGTTCCCGACCCCGACGTCCCGTCGTGGTCGATCGACGCGGCGCCCCGGCCGCAGGAGACGGCATTGCAGGCCAGCATCGTGACGGATGCGGACGGACTGAAGCACAGGGTCTTGACGCGCGATGGGGACGACGCGTCGCCGACTTCGAGCGCGCAACGGGTCGTGCTCGTCCTCGAGGACGGCGGACTGCTCGCCGATACGCCCGCGCTGCTCGAAGCGATCGGCAGCGCGGCGGGCGGCCCGATGGTGCGCGCGATCGAGCCTCCGATGTGGACGATCGACGGGCGTGACGCGCACCTCGCGATGACGAACGGGCTGCTGATCGGTCGGCCGCCGGCGGCGCTGTGGGCGCGGTCGCTGCGCGGTCACATCCGACGGGAACGCCAGAGCGGTCGCCGCGTCGGGCTGCTGGCGCGGGGGCGCGCGGCGAGCACGATCGCGCTGGCGGCGGTCCTGTGCGAGCGCGACAGCGTCGACGCATTGGTCGCGGTGCATGCGCCGACGACATGGACGGACCTCGTCGAGCCGGGAACCGATCGTCCGATCGCGCTGCTACCGTACGCCGGACTGGCGGGAGATCTCGGCGACCTGCTGCGCGCGGCAGCTCCGGCTGCGGTGTGGTGGAGCGGCGTCGAGGACGGCGCAGCGATCGACGGCGATCTGTCGCCCACGATCGAGGTGCGATCGCGGCCCGCGCTGCCGCGAGCCGCGGGGGAGTGGCTCGGCGCGAAGCTCGAAGCGGCTGCGAGCACGCGTCCATAGCGCGGCGGTCGGACGCCGGCAAGAAAACCGCCGGAATTCGGGGCAGGTCCACATCTCCACGACGCTCCTTCCTGTGAGCGACGCGGCAGCCCTGACCGGTCGGTCGCCGAACCGCTCGCCCCTGTCCCCTCGCGTCCACCTCTTCGCCGCCCCAATACCGGAGACGATCGATGACACGCACGAAGCGATTCCCCGCTCGCATTTCCTTCGCGTTCGCTCTCGCCGCCGCCGCCCTGCTCGCCCCGATCGCGGCCCGCGCCGCTTGCTTCCAGGCCAGCCGGTCCGGGTCGAGCTCGTTCTCGTTCGGCAACAGCATGGCCGGCGTCGATGGACGGTTCTCGGCCTCGGCGCGCGTCTCGTCGCCCGACTGTGCCGGCACGCCGTACGCGGTCGCCCGCGCGGCAGGCAACTCGGACCTGCGAATGTTCGGCTTGCGATACAGCCTGCTCGACGCGGAGGCCGAGGCGAGCAACACGTCGAGCGGCTCGAACGTGATCCTGCACCTCGAGATCGGCCCGATCACGCTGATCGACGTCGACAATCCGCACCACCGGACGTGGTCGCGCAGCTACCCGATCACGCTCGTGCGCGCGTCGCGGACGTTCACGGTCGGGCCGGTGCCGGTCCAGTTGACCGTCTCGGTCGGCGCCGGCATCTCGGGCAGCCTGACGCTGCAGCCTGCGTATCCGGTGCAGCTCTCCGGCAATCTCCAGGTCTGGGCGCGCGGCACCGCCGGCGCCTACCTGAACGCCGCGATCCTGCGGGCCGGCGTCCGCTCGACGCTCGATCTGCTGCGGACGACCCTCGCGTCGAACCTGCGGCTCGCGCAGAACGGCGTCTCCGGTCGCGTCACGTTGAGCTTCGTCGCCGTGCGGATCCGCATCCGGCTGGTCGTCGATCGCCGTAGCTGCTCGGTGAGCTGGCGCGGCATCAAGTGCCGGTGGAAGGAGATCGCCGGCTACACGGTCGTCGACTACTCGCGCGGCAGCTACACCCGCACGCTGTTCACCTTCTGATACCCCCCTCTTTCTCGGGCGAGGCTCGTGTGCCGCGGGCCTCGCCTCGTTTCGCGATACGCACCTCTTCCGCAGCACCCGACTCGAGCCCGGAGAACTCCGATGCAGCGCGCCCGATCGAACACGTCACCCCGGCCGACTCCCTCGCCTTCTCGCCGCGCCTGGAGGCGGACTCTCATCGCGGCGATCTGCGCCGCAGCAGTCGTCGTTACCATCGCGGTCTGGCTGGGTCGCTCCGCGCCGAATGCCGGCGCTCCATCGAACGCGGTCGTTGCGCAGTCGACGAGCGCGCCGCAGCACCGAGTCAACGGGAGGACCTCCAAGGGCCCCGCGGTCGAGCGAGGCCCCCGAGGCGAGGTCGAGCGTCACGACGGCTCCGGGCTCGGCTTTCGACCGGGGGATCTCGTGCGCTACCGCTTCTTCCAGGAGCGTCGAACCACGATCGCGGCGGCGGCCCTCGCCGGCGCGGTGGCCGCGGCTGACGGCGGTCTGGCCGATGGCGACGCGGCCGTCGAGCCCCCGACGGTTGCCGATCGGGTGGGCGAGGTCGACGAGATCGCGCTCGATCAGCGCATCGGGGGCGTTCTCGTCGTCAAGGTGCTCGGCGAGCGCAAGGGCCTCTGGACGCTCGCTCTCGAGGTCGCTGATGTCGAGGCAGAGGAAAGCGCGCCGCAGGTCGAAGAGTCGAGCCTCGACGCGGACCTGTCCCGCGACATGGCCGGCGAGGTCCTCGCGTCGATGGAGCGATCCGGAGCCATCGCCGAGGTCGTCTTTCCGCAGAAGATGTCGCAGCGCGCGCGGCTGGCGTGGAAGGATCTGCTAGCGCGTTGGCAGGTCGTGCTGCCGGCCGATCCCTCGAGCGACGAGTGGACTGCGATCGAGCACGACACGACCGGCACGTACCTCGCCGCGTACCGACGCGAGACCGACGGCGACAAGGTCGTCGTGACGAAGTCGAAGGGCGAGTACTCGGAGGTGCCGGCGAGCCGTGGCGATGGACGCGGTCGCGTGGTCGGAAAGCCGACGAACCTCGCGTCCCGCGCGCAGTCTGGCGGGACGGCGACGATCGTGCTCGATCCGCGCCCGGCGAGTGTCGACGGTGACGAGTGGCTCGCCGTCGCGGACGGCGCGTTGGGCCAGACCGTGACGTCAACCGCTCGCTTCCGCTTCGAGCGCGTCGGGCTCGAACGGCGACAGTACGGCTCGATCGCAGCGCGCTGCGAACGGCGGCTCGCGAACGCCACCGGGACCGACCTCGGCCCGGACGGCGTGCCGGTCGAGCCGGCGCTGTCGAACGACGAGGAGGTGCCGGACGTCGGCACGATCCTCGCGGGAATCGCATCGACGCTCGCGTCGTCCGGCATCGCGACCTCCGAGGCGGTAGAGTGGATGGCGCAGCTCGTCGCGGCGATCGAACGCGACCCGCAGGCCGTCGACACCGTGCTCGACGCGCTGCGCGCGCCCGGCGCGTCGGATGATCTGGCGTCGCTCTTGATCGGCGCGCTGGGCGCTGCCGGCACCGATGCGGCGCAGATGGGGCTCGATACGATCATCCTGGAGGACGGCTGGCCGACCGGACGCCGCGAGACCGCGCTGTTCGCGTACGCCCAGGTCGAGAGTCCGCACGATGCGATCGATCCGATCCTCGAGGACCTGTGGCTCGAGCGCAACGAGCTGTGGAACACCGCGCTGCTGCTCTCCGGCGGCCTCGGCGGCAAGGTCCGCGACAGCCACCCCGCGCGCTTCGACGCGATCGAGGCTCGCCTGCTCGACGTCGTTCGCCAGCCGGATCTCGACGACAACGAACGCGCTGCGGCGCTGGAAGCGATCGGCAATCTCGGTCCGCGGGAGACGCCGTGGGAAGTCGTCGACCTCTATCGCGACGACGCGAGCGTGCGGATCCGCGCGGCGGCCGTTCACGCGCTGCGTCGCACCGCGGACGACACCGCGCGGAACATCCTCCTCGCGGCGCTCGAGCGCGATCCGTCCGAGCGCGTGCGTGCGAACGCCGCGAAGGCGCTCGCGCAGCAACCGGGCCTGGTCGATGCGCAGGCCCTGCGCGACGTCTTCGATCGCGAGAAGTCCCCGCGCGTGCGCGAAGCGCTGCTCATGGGCCTCGGTCGTCGTCAAGAGATCGACACCGAAGCGCGCGAGCTGATTGCGGCCGTCGCCAGCGACGACAGCGAGGAGAGCGTGCGCGAATACGCGGGGCGGCTCTTGCAGTAGTCCCTCGGCGGACGATACGCGGGACGGTCGTGATCGGGTGCTTTCTTGACGCAACGGGCCAGCGCACGAGGCGCTGGCCCGTCCTTCGTTGTGACCATCAGACGCGGGGCTTCTATCGGGAACGGCGACGTCGGACGTCGGTGACGAGGTGACGTTCGGCCCGCACACGTGGCCGCGCGCGGGGTCGTCGGAAGCGCCGTGATCTATCCGCACACGTCCGGGCACCCGACGACGGTCTTGCAGGCGGCGCCGAACTCGTGCGGTGGGCAGGGCGGCTGGCCGCACGTGCCGAACAGGAAACCCGCGAGCCAGATCACGTCGGAGAGGTCGATCGTGAAGTCGCCGTTCGCGTCGAGTAGCAGCAGGTTGCCCGGATCCTGCGCGCCACCGTCGCCGCACGGAAACGGCACGGAGCCGTCGATGTGGAGCGGCTCGGTGTAGCAGAGCAGATCGGAGATATCGAGCGTGCCATCCTGGTTGCAGTCGCCGGGAACCTGTCGGCCGCGCACGCACGTGGCCTCGCATTGCTCGACCGTCCAGCCCGCGCAGCCGAGGTGGGTCCCCGGTGGATCGAGGCCGCAGGCATCCGGACCCGGAGGCAGTGGTGCGGACAGCGTGGTTCCCGACGCCAGCCACGCCGTGATCAGCGCGATGTCTCCGACCTCGACCGCGCCCGAGTCGTTGGCATCCGCCGCGTCGAGGCAGCAAGGCTCGGCGACGCTGCCGTCGAGAAACGCCGCGATGGCCTGCACATCGCCGAGGTCGACGCAGCCGCTGCAATCCGCGTCGCCGCGTCGGAACGGATAGGCGATGCGAAGCTCACCGGCGGTCGTTGCCAGGAGGCCGTTGTCACGCGACAGCTCGGAAGCCCGATCGCCGACGAGGACGTTGCGATACGTCGGCAGGCCCTGACAGTCCTGAAAGCGGATGGCCGCGGTCGTCGCGACGGTCGCCAGCACGTCGACGGTCACGCGTCCGAGCAGGTGCCCGTCGCCCGGCGGGATCGAGTCGGCGAACGTGATCGGCTCGCTCGCCTCGAATGCCACCGCCCACGACAGGCTGCGATCGCCACGGCCGAACACGTAATAGCCCGAGAACTCGGCGTCGGCCGCCGCGGCGTCGTCTCGGTTCACCCCTCGGAACGCGAGCGGTGGCGAATCCGGACTCTCCGGGTCCTGAGAGGTCACCGTGACCTGAAACCCGTAGATGGCGACCGAGTTGTCGAGCCGCACCGCAATCTCGACGCCCGTCTCGCCGGGGAAGGCGGTGGTGTCCTCGATCCACAGACGATTCGGTCCCGACGTATCGTCGAGCGCGTCGCAAGCATCCTGCGCTGCGACTCTCTGGAGGGCGAAGCTCGCGGCGCTGCCCAACACACCGACGAGCACGGCGAAGGTCATCGATCGGCGCATGGCGATTTCCCCGCACGAAGTTTTTGTTGCATCGATCGTACCACAACGGAGGCGTCGGGAATCGTGTTGAACATCCCCGTGCGCACTCGCAAACTGAGCGGGTCGAAAGCTGGCCGTCCAAGTCGAGCGAATGTCCACGAGCGTCCGGAAGCGTCCGGAAGCGTCCGAGAGAGAGGTACGACGTATGAGCGAGGCTCTCCGTCCCCTCGTCGAGGCGGCGCAGGCGGGGGACCGGGACGCGTTGAACTCGCTCGCGCGCTGCGCCGATCGCTTCGTCCGCCTGTTCAGCGGCTCGCTGAGCCGTCAGGTTCGCCGCGCGTACGGCTCGACCGTCGACTTCGTGTTGGAGGGCATGGCGGAGGCGCTGTCGCGGCTCGACGAGTTCGAGTACCGCAGCGATGAGGAATTCTACGCGTGGGTGACGCGTCTGATCCGTCACCGCATCGTCGACGCCGGTCGCCGCGAGGGGCGTGACAAGCGCGCCGGACATCCCAGGGGCCTGCAGACCGACGACGGCGACGCGATCGCCGGCGATCCGTCCGCGTCGCGGACCGTCTCGGCCGGCGAGATCCGCCGCGTGGTCGCGGACGCTCTGCTCGAACAGCAGGTATCGCATCCGGAGGAGATGGAGGTCGTCCTGCTCAAGGTGTTCGAGGGCCAGAGCTGGCCGGGCATCCGCGGCTGGCTCGGCCTGACGTCCGAGAAGCGCGCGCGCACGCTTTTCGTTCGCGGCCTCGACCTGTTGCGTCCACGCATCCGCGACGCACTGGGCCGAGACGGCTTCGAAGAGTTTCTGGGTGTCGGGCCGTGAGCCGCGACGACGACGATGCTTGCAGCGGCGGCGCGGAGGAACTGTACGAGCGGTTCGTCAGCGCGTGGTTCGAGACAGGCGCCTCCGACATCCCGCCGTCGTGGCCGCCGGGCGTCCGCGAGCGCTGTCTGTTCTTCCTTCGCATGTGCGAGGTCGAGTCGGCCGCGGAGTCGGAGGGCGAGGCGAGCGGCGAGGGCGTCAGCGCCAGCAGCGTCGTCGATCGCCTCGACGTCGGGCCCGAGCGCTTGGACGTCACGCTCGGGGCTCCGGACGACGCGCCGCCACCGGATCTCGCCGAGCCGCAGGCGACGGGCGAACGTTACGTGGTCGAGCGCGAAATCGCTCGCGGAGGCATGGGGCGCATCCTGCTGACCTGGGATCGCGATTTTCGCCGTCGTATCGCGATGAAGGTCCTCGTCGACGACGACGGCCGTCCGTCACGCACCGCGCGCTTCGTCGAAGAAGCGCAGGCGACCGCGCAGCTAGAGCATCCGCACATCGCGCCGGTCTACGACGTCGGCGTCGACGCGCGCGGCGCACCGTACTTCACGATGAAGTGGGTGCGCGGACGCAACCTCGAGGAGGTCCTGACGTCCGGCGAGCCGGAATTCTCGCGAGCGCGGCTCGTCGGCATCCTGCAGCAGATCGCGATGGGAGTGCACTTCGCGAACAGCCGCGGCGTCGTGCATCGCGACCTGAAGCCCGAGAACGTGATGGTGGGGGACTACGGCGAGGTGCTCGTCGTGGACTGGGGACTGGCGA
>CAYMRB010000357.1:0-10539 GCA_964392615.1 uncultured Planctomycetia bacterium
GGGGGTGCGAGGACGTGGACTGCAGCCAGGACGGTGACCACTGCGGCGTCGGGGGGCGGGCGGGCGTCGGGTGACGATAGGTTGCCGAGTGGGATTCGGGGTCGGGTACGGGATCGGGGCGGGGTCGGGCAGTTCCGTGTCTTCCGTGCGCGCGGCCCGCGATACAATGACGCGCCACATTCACCGAGCGGAGCAGCCCGAGGAACGATGACGGATTCGAAAGACCTGCTGAAGAGGCTCACGCTGGCCGCCGGCGCGCCCGGCGCCGAGGACGAGGTGCGCGCGATCGTTCGCGAGACGATCGACGGCGTCGGCACGATTTCCCACGACCGCCTCGGCAGCATCCTGTGCGAGAAGAAGGGCTCCAGCGAGACGCCCCGCGTCGTCCTGGATGGCCACCTCGACGAGGTCGGCTTCATGGTTCAGAGCATCACGTCCGAGGGCAGGATCAACTTCGTGCCGCTCGGCGGTTGGTGGGCCCACGTGCTGCTCGGTCAGCGCGTCGACGTCGTCACCGAAGGCGGCAAGGTGCCCGGAGTCGTCGGCTCGAAGCCGCCGCACTTTCTGAGCGCCAAGGAGCGCGACGGGCTCGTCAAGCTCGAGAACATGTACATCGACGTCGGCGCGGCGAACGCGGAAGAGGTGGATGCCCTCGGCATCGCACTCGGTGACACGATCGTCCCGCACGTCGAGTTCGTCGAACTCGGCCCGCCGGACATCCTGAGCTCCAAGGCCTTCGACAACCGGGTCGGCATCGGCCTGATGTGCGAGACGTTGCTCACGATGCGCGATCGCGAGCACCCCAACACGCTGATCGGCGTCGGCGCGGTCCAAGAGGAGGTCGGCTGTCGTGGCGCGGTCACCGCGAGCGAGGTCGCGCGTCCCGATGTCGGAATCATCCTCGAAGGCACCCCGGCGGACGATCTGCCCGGATTCTCGGAACGTCAGGCCATCCTCGGGAAGGGCCCGCAGATCCGCCTCTTCGACCCCACCGCGATCTCGAACCGCCGGCTGGTGCGATTCGTCCAGGCGGTCGCCGCCGACGCCGGCATCGACGTCCAGATCGCCGTGCGTCGAAGCGGTGGCACGGATGCGCGCAGCGTCCACTTGCACGGACGCGGCGTGCCGACTGTCGTCATCGGAATTCCAGCCCGATACATCCATAGCCACGTCAGCCTGATCTGCTGGCGCGACTACGAGGCAGCGAAGAATCTGCTGGCGGAGCTGGTATCCAAGCTCGACACGGACACCGTCGCGCAGTTTACTGAGTTCAGCTAGCAGTCCGCTGAGACAGGGCTGCTGTCCTGACCCGATCCGCCGGAGACGACTGCCCGGCGGCTCTCGCGACGGTACGGCTCGATGGGACTCGATACGTGGGGACCTCAACCGATTTCGCCTTCTATTCGGTAGTAGCCGTTCTGGGCGCGGGAGTGTCGTGCCTCGAGTGGCAGCTCACCGGCGGAGGCGGCGGCAGCGTCGTGCTCGTCGGGCGTGCTGCGGTGTACGCAGCCTTGCTTGTCGCCGTCGCCGCGACTGCCATGGCCGTCGCACGGCGAACCCGTCGACGCGCGGCCCATGAGATGGCGGAGCCGATCGACGACGCGGCGGCGTCCCGCGACGAGTTGCAACACCGGCTGCATACGAGTGAAGAGCGCCTGGCGCTGGCGCTCTGGGGCGCCGACCTCGCCCTCTGGGACTGGCACCTCGACACCGACAAGGTGTTCCTGTCGGAATGCTGGGCACGCAGCCTCGGCTACTCGAGCGAAGAAACGCCGACCACGATGGCGTCGGTCTACGCGCTCCTGCACCCGGATGACGCCGAGAAGGCCCACGAGGCGTTCGCCGACCACGAGCGGGGAGAGTCACCGCACTACGAATCCTCGCACCGCGTTCGAACGCCGTCGGGCGAGTGGCGTTGGGTGCTCGACCGCGGCAAGATCACGGCACGAGACGAAACAGGGCGCGCGATCCGCGCGACGGGCACGAGCCGCGACATCCACCCGGAAGTCGAACGCGCCGAGAGAAGCAGCCGCCTCGAGAAGAAGCTCGAAAAGACGCAGAAGGAGGAAAGCCTCAGCGTCATGGCGAGCGGCATCGCTCACGACTTCAACAACCTGCTGCAAGGTGTCGTCGGCAACGCGAACCTCGCGGTTCTGAGATCCGATCCAGGCTCGCCCATTCACACGTACCTCGAGAACATCGAGGTGGCGAGCCTGCGCGCTGCGGATCTCACGCGCCAGTTGCTGGCGTACGCCGGCCTGGCGACATTCGTCGTCGAGCCCGTCGATCTGTCGCGGCTCCTCGAGGCGATGCGCCCGCTGATACGAGCCTCCGTGCCGCGAAGCCACTGCGTCCGTTTCGATCTCGCGCGGGCGCTCCCCGCGGTCGAAGTCGACAGCACGCAGGTACGCCAGATCGTGTTGAATCTGCTGCACAACGCGTCGGACGCGCTCAGTGAACGGGGCAGCGAAATCACCGTGCGAACACGAGCCGTGCCGGGAGACTCGGATCGCCTCGCGGCCTGTGTCGTCCCGGTGGCACAGGGCCACGAGCGGTTTGTCGTCCTCCAGGTCTCCGACGATGGGAGCGGAATGGACGAGCAGACGGTCACGAAGATGTTCGATCCGTTCTACACGACGAAGTTCACCGGCCGCGGTCTCGGACTGGCCGCGACGCTCGGTCTGGTGCGCGGCCACGGCGGCACGATCGGCGTCGACAGCGAGCTCGGCGCCGGATCGACGATCAGCGTGTACTTTCCGTCGTCGAGCCTGTCCGCTCGCCTCCCCGAGGACGCCGCAGTCGGGAAGAAGACGCGACCGAGAGTCGACTCAGTGCTCGTGGTCGACGACGAGAGCCCGGTGCTCGAGGTCACGAAGATGATTCTCGAAGGAAACGACATCCGGGCGCTGACCGCGAGCTCCGGCGAGGAGGGCCTCGCTCTCTTCAGCGAAAACTCGAGCGAGATCGGCGTCGTCATGCTCGACTCCACGATGCCGTTCCTCAAGGGCGGCGAGGCGTTCGAGCGGCTGCTCTCCATCCGCCCGGATCTGCGTATCATCCTGATGAGCGGCTACGAGGAGTCGGAGGCTCTGCGCAACATCCCCTCGGACCTCCGCGCGTCCTTTCTTCAGAAACCGTTCTGCGCCGCCGGGCTCCTCCAGGGAGTTCGGGAGGCGCTGCGAGGCGTGTCAACTTCCTGACGCGCAGGTGGAAAAGCCCGGACGAGAATCACCATGCACCACTCCAGCTCGTTCTCAGTCACGCGAATCGCATTGACGCTCGCACTCCTGTTGCTCAACAGCCTTGTCTCGGTCCATGCCGCGCCCGACGGCAACCCCGAAGCCGACGTCGGCAAGCTGATCGCCGCGCTCGAGAAGAAGTGTCGCGACGAGAGCGTCCCGATGGTCGGGCCGAAGAAGGCCGCGCGCCTCGCGCAACTCGTGCGCGAAGCGAAGCCGCGGCGCGTCGTCGAGTGTGGCTCGGCGATAGGGTACTCCGGCCTGTGGATCGCGCGCGAGCTCGCGGCCGCGGGCCGTGGCGAGCTCATCACGATCGAGATCGATCCCAAGCGCGCTCGCGAGGCCGAGGAGTGGTTTCGTCGCGCGGGGTATGGCGACATCGTCACCGTCAAGGTCGGCGACGTCCGCACGATCGCGAAGAGCATCGAAGGCCCCGTCGACTTCGTGTTCATCGACTGCGGCTTCGGGAACTACTACGACTCCTGGCTCGCGCTGCGCGACCAGCTCTTCGACGGAGCCGTCGTCGTCGCAGACAACGCCGGAATCGGCGCGACGAGCATGGCTGACTATCTGAAGGAGATGCGCACGAAGTACGAAAGCCGTACGGAGTGGTTCGACATCGACCTGCCGTGGGCGAAGAAGGACGCACTGGAGATCACGGTCGTGCCGCGTTCCGACGCGCCGCCGCCCGGATTCACGGCGCTTTTCAACGGCCGCGACTTCACGGGCTGGACGGTCCCCGAAGGCGACGGCGGTCACTGGAAGATCGTCGACGGCGTCATCGACTACGACGCGCAGAGTGAAGCGCGGGGCGACAAGAGCCTCTGGTGCGACAAGGAGCTCGGCGACTTCGTCGTGCGCGTCGACTGGCGCATCAAGGAAACGCCCTACGTAAATCCGCGCATCCCCTACATCCTCCCGGACGGCACTCACGCCCGCGACATCCAGGGCAGCGTGATGCGCATGGCGTTGCCGGACTCCGACTCGGGCATCTTCCTGCGCGACGCCGGCAAGGCGCAGGTCAACATTTGGTGCTGGCCGATCGGCTCCGGCGAGATGTACGGCTATCGCACCGACGGGCGTCAATCGGCCGCCGTGCGCGCGTCCGTCACGCCGCGCACGCAGGCGGATCGCCCCGTCGGCCAGTGGAACCGCATCCAGATCCCGGTGCGAGGCAGCCAGGTCAGCGTGTAACTCAACCGCGTACACGTCGTCGAGACGGTGCCGCTCCCGGGCCTGAAGCCGCGTGGCAGGATCGCGCTGCAGCACCACGGCGGCAAGCGAAACGGCGAGTGGGTCAGCCCGCCGAGCCTGCTTCAGTTCAAGAACATCTTCGTGCGCGAGCTATAGCGCGTCTCTCGCGGCTGGGCGGCCGTGGTCGCCCTTCTTCGATGTTTTTCTCTTGATGACTTACACTTGAACGCCATCATGGCTTACATCTGTAAGCCACATGGAGGCGACATGGCACCACGGCCTACACTGGCGCGATCCGAACTCGAGATCGCTCGCATTGTCTGGAGACTGAGGTCGGCGACGGTGCGCGACGTCGTCGAAGCCTTACCTGCGCGCCGCGACCTCGACTTCAAGACCGTGCAGACGTATCTGCGTCGACTCGAGGCCAAGGGCTACCTGCGCGCGCGTACGGAAGGGCGTAGCAAGGTCTACGCGCCGCGAGTGCGGCCGAAGCAGGTCATCCGTGAAGTCGTCGACGACTTCGTGGAGCGGCTGTTCGACGGCGAGGCGCTGCCTCTCCTGCAGCACGTGATCCACGATCGAGGGCTGAGCGACCACGAGATCAGCGGGCTGCGCGATATGCTCGCTCGACTGGAGGCGCCGGACGATGAGTGACACCGCCGCGATCGCCTGGGCGCAGCTGTGGCAGGTGACGGCCCTGCTGGTGGTCGTCGGCGTCGTGACGCGCTTCGCGTGCCGCCGCCGTCCGCAACTCGCGTATCTGCTGTGGATGCTCGTCGTCGTCAAGTGTCTGACGCCGCCAATCTGGACGAGCCCCGTCGGCGTGTTCAGCTGGACGCGTGCGCGCGTTGACGAGACGACCCGCTCGGCCGGCGTTCCCGTCGACCTCGTCGTTCGCGACGCGTTTCCCGATGGCCCCGCAGAGCCCTCCCCGCTCGACGTAGCGCCCGCGGCGTCCTCCACTGCCGTGGTCGACGACGCGCGCTCGCCGGCGGAAGGCGCGCTCGTCGCGATGCGCGCCGAAGAGTCGGCAGCGCGAGGCTCTCCGCAAGTCGACGCCGAAATCGGCGCCAACGAAAGCAGTCACACCGCGTTCGCGATCCTGGTGGCCACGCTGTGGCTCGCGGGTGTTGCCGTGCTCGGTGCTGTCGTCGTCGCGCGGTGGATTCGCCTGCGTCGACTCCTGCGTCGCGCCGATCGATCCCTCGACGCGAATCTCGCGTCGCTCGTCTCCGACCTCCGTCGCGACCTCGGCCTGCGACGGCCGTTCACGGTGCGCGTCGTTCCAGGGAATCGGTACGCACCGGCGGTCTGCGGCCTGCTGCACCCCGTCGTCCTGCTCTCCGAAGAGGTCGTGCGCAACAACTCGTCGGACGAGCTCCGCGCGCTTCTCGCTCACGAGCTGATCCACGTACGCCGCTGGGATTCCGTCGCCGGATCGCTGCAGATCCTCGCGCAGCTCGGCTGGTGGTTCCACCCGCTCGTCTGGTGGGCGAATCGTCAGGCGAGCCGACAACGCGAGCGCTGCTGCGACGAGGAGGTCATCGCGGGTCTCGGTTGTCCGCCGTCCGCGTACGCTCGTTCGCTGATCAACGTACTCGAGTCCGGACGCGGCCTGCGACCGATCGCCGGCGCGCTCGGCATTCGTCCGGTCGACGTCACGCGAGAACGCCTGGAGGACATCATGACGCGAGCGCATCGATTCCGCCGTCGCACGCCGCTGTGGTGCTGGATCGTGCTGATTCTGGCCGCTGTCGTCGTCTTGCCCGGAGCCGCGACCGTGCTACCCGAGGCGGCGGAGCCGACGCCTCGAGATCAGGACGACGTCGCACGCACGGGCCAGCGCACGGTCCTGCGACTCGAAAGAACGCTCGAGGGCCACCTCGGCACGATCGGCGCCGTCGCCTTCTCACCGGACGGCAAGACGATCGCGTGCGCCAGCGGGCGCGTCGGTCACAGCGGCGAGGTGCTCTTCTGGGACCGTCAGTCGGGCAAGCTCCGCCATTCGATCGTCGGACACAAGGACGTCGTGCGCTCGCTCGCGTTCACCGCTGACGGCGACGCGCTGCTCACGAGTGGCGCCGACCGCAGGGTGATCGCCTGGGCGCTGCCGGAAGGGACGCAGAAGAGCGCGTTCCGTCCACACGGCGGCGCGTACTCGCTGCGGCTGACTCCCGACGGCACCCTCGCGTTCGGTCGCGGCGACGGAACCGTGCAGCTGTGGGACGTCGAGGCCGGCAAGGCTCGCGCTACGTTCGTCCACAGTCTGGGCAGCACGGTCCGGTCGGTGGCGATCTCTCCCGACGGCAAGCGCCTGGCCTCCGCAGGCGACGGCAAGGTGGAGCTGTGGGACGTCGCGAATCGACGGCTCGGAACGACGATCACGATGAACTCGTGGAACGTCCCCGCGAACGAGAAGAAGAATCCGCCGACGGACATCGTCACGCTGTCTCCCGACGGCGCAACTCTCGCTACGGCGGGAGGCCGGGTCATCGTTCTGTGGACCACGGTCGACCCGACGCAGAACACGACGATCTCCGCCCACGCCGGCGCGATCACGTGCCTCGCGTTCTCGCCGGACGGCAAGCTGCTCGCGTCGGCGGACCGCAACGGCAAGGTGAAGCTGTGGAGCTCCAAGGGCGAGCCGCTGTCGGTCACCAACGAGGCGGGCGCGGCTCCCGGCGATCCCGTCACCGCGATGGCGTTCTCGCAGGACGGCCGTGCGCTGGTGACCGCGGGATCTCGGCGCGCCAAGCTCTGGACCCTGTCGACCCTGACGCAGGAGATGGCGCGCCAGGCGCAAGTCGATTCACTGGCGCGCGTCGCGAACGGCTACTTGCGCAACCGTGAGGCCTTCCCGTTCTTCTCCTGTCGCTTCCGATGCACCGTCGGTCAGGCGGCGAGCTTCGATGAAGCGCTCGCGAAGGGGCCGACGATCCACCGCCTGAGCGCGGAGTGCGTATGGCGCGTCGACGGTCCCTCCTATCTGTTCGAGCGCAGAGTCGACGCGGCCGCGCTCGCGGCGATGAAAAAGTCGCTCGCCGAGACGAGCCCGACGAAGATCGGCGGCAACGAGTACCGCCTCGCCGGCATCCCCCTCGACGGTGTCGGTCTTCTGACCGACGGCAAACGCATGCTGCGCAGCAGTCCGCAATTCGTCGTCAACCTGATGGGTCCCAACCGCATCGACGAGCTGGTCGATGGACTCGGCCCCGATCTCACGCCCTGGCCGATGGGAACCTCGCTCCGATCAAACCCGGGGCGCTGGATCGTCGAGGGACGGTACGGTCCCTTCCGCTTCGAGGGCATGGTCGAGGTCGACGGACGCGACTGTCTGCGAGTCGGCGTCGATCGCGAGAACGGCACGAGGAAGGAGTACCTCTTCGACGCGACACGCGGCTTCCTCGTCACGCGACACGACACGCGATACGCGAACGGCTCGGGCTGGGCGATGCGTGTGCTGGACGCCCGCGAGTCGAGCGACGGCCGATGGTTCCCGACACGCGTCGTGACCGTCACGACGCAGGCGGACGGAACGGTCAAGAAGGTCACCGAGATCGTCGTGACCGAGCTCGACGCCGATGCGCGTCCGCCCGCCGCTGACTTCGCCCTCGAGCTGCCGAGCGGCATCCAGGTGGTGCACGTCGACAACCTGCGCTCCGCGTTCCGGCTCGCGAAGGCGGAGACGATCGGCCTCGACGATCTCGAAAAGCTCCACGCGCGTTGCCAAGAGAAGCTCGAGAGTCGCGAGCGCGGCGAGTGAGGTCGACGCGATGCCTGCCAGGCCGTTGAAAAAGGCAATCCGGCGCGATGGCGGCCATTTCTCCCAGGCTCTTCGTTGTCAGCCTCGATCCTGGACGAAATGTCTCGCCCTCGCGCTCGGAGCCCTTTTTCAACGGACTGCCCCTCCTCGAGTCTCGCCATGCCGCAGGAATGTGAGCAGGTCGAGCACCTGCTGACGCGTCAGCGGATCGAGAAGCCCCGCGGGCATGATCGACATCGCGAGCTTCTTGCGCTCGAGGATGTCCGACGGCTGGATCTCGTGGGTCTGCCCTGCCTCCGGGCCGGTGCGGACCGTCAGCGGTCCGTCGTTGCCGACGCTGAGCATTCCCGTGACGATCGCACCGGTGTTCAGCACGAACAGGTGGTTCGCGTAGTCGGCCTCGACCGTCCGCGACGGCTCGATGACTTCCCGTAGAATGTCAGCCGTGCTTCCCTTCCAGCGCGTGAAGACCTCGGTCAGGTCGGGCCCGAAAGCCGCGCCGTGAGCGCCGACCTTGTGACACTGCGCGCAGCCGCCTTCGGTGAACACGTCGCGACCCGACTCGCTGCGATCGACGGGAAGGTCAGCGAGATCGGACGCGGCGAAATCGCTCATCTTCCACTGGTGATGGTTCGTCTCTACGTCGTCCGTCGGCGGGTTTCTCCGATACTCTTCGAGGTCCTCGACGACAACGAGCTTGCCGTACATCCGTAGCCAGTGCCCGGGAAACGTGCAGACATACGGGTAGTCTCCCGGCTCTTCGGGCGCGACGAAGAACAGCTTCTCGCTCGTCCCGGGCCTGAGAAGTCTCGTCGCCTGCAGGACCCTGTCGGAGCGCGGTACGAAGTGCCGACCGCGTTCATCGGGCGCGAAGGACATCCGCTGTGCCGCGAGTCCGACCTCCCGTCGCGCGCCCGGCGCCGTGAGCACGAAGTTGTGCGGCATCATGTCGCGGTTCTCGACGACGATCTCCACGGGTCTCCCGGCCTCGACTGCGACGCGGCGCGGTTCGAACTGCATCCCGTGAGGCACGGTGCGAACCCGCACCACAGTCACAGCAAGCTCCGCGAGCGTGTCGCGGGCTCTCCGCCCCGACTCGGCGTCGAGTCGCGCGGCGAGCTCCTCGCCAAGAGCGGCCGCGTTCAGGAACGACGCACTCGTCCGATCACGGACCGGCACCCGCAGCGCGTACTCGACGACGGCTGTCGACAATGGCGCGAGCGCGTCGTCTGGCCACACCGACGTGGGGACTCGCAGAATCGAGCGCATCGCGACCTCGGGATCGATTCCGCGCTCGATGCAGTCGGCCAGCACGCCGAACGTCTCGGCGTGATGGTTCGCGAAGACGGGAAGAACGTCGATGACCGCGCGGCGCAGCTCGGGTTGGCTCTCTGCGTCGACGAGTGGTTTCAATCGCGCGTAGTACGCATTCCTTCGCTTCGCGTCCGAGACCTCGAGCAGCGCCGTGATCAGGGCGAGCCGCCCGCCGTCCGAGTTCGAGGCCAGCTCCCAGACCGTCGCTGCGTCGCTGCAGACGGCGAGAGCCGCGAACGCCGCCGCCCGCGCTCTCCGCGCCCGGGGCGCACCGGCGAGGTCGCGAATCCGTTCACGCTGCGCATCGAGCGCCGCGCTTCCCGCTTCGAGAAGCAGCCTCGTCAGCTGCGCATAGACCGACCCCTCCGGATCGTTCGCCTCGGCCTTCCCCAGCCCCGCGACAATCTCGGTGACGGCGTCGGACTCGTTCAGGGCCACAAGCGCGCCGATAGCTTCCTCGCGATACCGTCGCTCGAGCCCCTCCCGAGTCAACAGCGCGTCGTAAACGGGCCGGTACTTGGAATCGCTCGTACTGCGATCGACGAGCACGAGCTGCTCGTTCGACAGACGCCCGAGCTGATAGGCGACGATGCGCGGGTGCTGATCGAGGTAGATCCGCGGCCGAGCGGCTTCCTTCGTGCCGCTCTGAGCCGCTCCCTCTTCGCTCGAGCCACGATCGCTCGCAGCCGACATGACCTCGCATCCGAAGAGGAACGGGCTCCCCAGGACAAGAGCCGCACCGAGAGTAGACCTGAAGACGCGGAGAGGAGCGGTGCAGGATTCTGTCACAGGACTACTCGCGACGTCTCGTTCGTTCGAAGAAATCCATCGTCAGATCGAGGGCCAGCTTCAACCCCGGATCCATCGCGTGCTTCGCGGCCTGCAGGGCGACGAGCTCTGCTTCAACCGAGCGACTGAAACCGCATGCGAGGACCGCCTCGAGCCTCACGCGCGCGTCGGGATCCTCCACGAGCTTGCGGAGCAGGTCGAGCGAGCCGGTGATCTCGCGCTGCCAGTAGCGCAGCACGC
>CAYMRB010000358.1:0-10535 GCA_964392615.1 uncultured Planctomycetia bacterium
GCATCGCCGACCTGGCCGATGACGTTGCCGTCCGCGTTGGAGTCGCAAGCCGCCAAACAGGTCGGGACCGGGCCGCCGGTGAAGTTGAAGTTCAGCACGTACACTGCGTCACCGACTTGACCGATGACGTTGCCGTCGCCGTTGCAGTCGCCTCGGATGAACGGGCCGACGCCTTCCTCGACGACGCCCTCGATGAGCTCGCCGACCTCAGCTTCCGACAGGCCGTGCGTGAAGACGCGGGCGTCGTCGATCGCACCGGTGAACATATGACTCTGGCCGGTGCTGCGGATGATGCCGCCGATCGACGTGATGTCGAGGTCGAGCATCTCCGGACGCACGTACGAGAAGTTGGTCTCGTCGGGAACACCATCGACGTAGAGGACGACCGAGCCGAGCCGGTCGACCCACGCGATGTGGTGCCACTCGCCGTCGAACACCGGCGATGTCGAAGCCACGTGATTCGTGGCTGCTGCACCGTCGCTGCCGCGGATGTAGACCTCGAGAGAGCTGGTGGCGGCGGCATCATCCGTGCCGAGGTTGAACAGCGGGGTGCCGCTCAAGGAGCTGCTCTCGGACCAGACTCGCCGGTCGCCGAGTTGCGCCGTTCCGTCGCCCTTGACCCACATCGCGATCGTGAACTCGGCGTACGCGTAGAGCGGCAGGCCGTCGTTCTGCATTACCTGAACGACGTTGTCTCCCACCAGCTCGATCGCGGTCTCGGGCTCGCCTTCGTGGCCATCGCCGTATGTTACCGGCAGGCCGACGGTGAACATCGAGCCGTCGTTGCCGGCCGGCTGGTAGTCCTCGAGGTCGCCGTCGAACGGCCAGTGCGACAGGAATCGCTCCTCGACGTCGCCCTCGACCATGACGACCACCGAGCACGTCGCGTCGTCCGCGACGTCATCGCACAGCGTCGTGTCGTCCACCGTGACCGAGATCGTCCACTCGCCGCTGACGAGGCCCAGCGTGACCGACGGGTCCGTGGACGGATCGGTCGAGATCGTGAAGCCGTCGGCGTGGACCGCGGTCCACTCGTAGGTGAGCGTGTCGCCGGAGTCGTCGGTCGCGTCGAGCGACGTGAAGGTCCACTGCCCGACGACTTCGCCGTCAAAGGGAGTCGTGACCTCGATGTCGTCGCAGTGCGAGTCGCCCTCCTCGGGGCAGACGACGCAGTCGGCGATGAGACCGGTGATCTCCTCCTCGCTGAGGATGTAGTTGTAGACGCGCACATCGTCGATCTCGCCCAGGAACTGGTGGCTCGGGTTCTGGGCATCCGGGGCGCCGCGCAGAATGCCGCCGATCGACGTCGTGTCGAGCGTCATGACGGGGCGGGTGTACGCGAAGCTGGTCGGGTCGAGAATGCCGTCGACGTAGAGGGCCGCGTCGCCGTTGTCGTCGACCCACGTGATGTGGTGCCAGGTGCCGTCGAACGCCGGCAGGGTCGAGTGGACGTGGCCGAACGTCGTCCCGCCGCCGCGGATATAGATGTCGACCGCCGGCCCGATGCCGTTGTTCGTCGTCCCGATGTTGAAGAGCGGATTGTTGTTCGTCGTCGAGGCTTCGGACCACACGCGGCGGTCGTTGCCCAGCTGCTCCAGGTAGTCGCCCTTGACCCACATCGCGATGGAGAACGCTTCGTGATTGTAGAGCGGCAGACCGAGAGCCTGATCGACGACGACCATGTCCATGCCGTCGAGCTGGACGGACTCCTCGCACTGACCGTCGGTGAAGAGCGGCTCGAGGAGCGTCTGCATCGTGCCATCGTTGCCGTTGCCGGTCTCGTCCTCGAGGTGCCCCTCCATGGTCCAGTGACCGAGGAGCTGGGGCGCGGTCTCGAGGACCTCGACCTCCAGCGTGCAGGTCGCATCGTCCGCCACGTCCGGGCAGAGCGGGTCATCGTCGAGCGTGACGCTGATCGTCCACGTGCCGGCGCCGAGGAAGAACGTCGTGATGTTCTCGGGCTGCGGTCCCGCCGTCAGGACGGGGTCGACGCCGTTGTCCGCGCTGAACAGGTACAGGACGTCGTCGCCGGAGTCATCCGACCCGGAAGCGTCGAACGTGTACTCGCCAGCGATGTCACCTTCCGGGCCGACGTCGAGGTCGAGGCCGGCGCAGTGGGTGTCGCCCTCTTCGGGGCATTCGCGGTCCGGATCGAAGAGCGCCGCGACCTCCTCCTGCGTCAGCGCGTGGTCGTAGGTGCGGACGTCGTCGATCGCGCCGGTGAACCAGCAGCAGTCCGTCGCGCGCCGAATCGCGCCGAAGGTGATCGTGTCGAGCGGCGACTCGTCGGGGGCCGGGCGCGCGTAGTTGAAGTTGCCCGCATCCAGGGCGCCGTCGATGTACACCTGGACCGTCCCCTCGACGTCGACGTACGCGAAGTGGTGCCACTCGCCATCGAATGCGATGCCTGTCGAGTGGCCGTGGTTGATCCGCGTCGCGCCGGCGCGCACGTAGAGATCGAGGGTGCCGTCGGCGCCCTGATTGTGCGTGCCGAGGTTGAAGAGGGGATTGCCGACGTTACCGATATTGCTCTCGGAGAACACTCGGTCGTCGACGTTGTCCAGCGTCCCGTCGCCCTTCACCCACATCGAGATGGAGAACTCGGGCTTACGCGTCAGGGGGTCGTCCGGAACGGTCTGCATCACGACGATGTCGTCGATGCCGTCGAACTCGATGGCGAACCCGTCCTCGTTCTCCTCGTCGTGGTCCGGAACCCAGGTCGGTTCCCCGATGAGGTCGAAGCCGTCATAGAACGTGCCGTCGTTGCCGGCGACACCGTCGTCCTCGAGGTGTTCGTCGAAGGTCCAGTGGGAGATGAGGTCCGCCCGGGCGGAGCCCCACACGAAGAACAAACAGACCGACAGCGCCAGGAACTTTCTCATCGCGCGATTCACTCCCGAGATCCCGAGGGACCTAGCTGCTATTGAGAATTCTACAGACCCGTACGAGTCAACCCTGGTGCCGTACCGTCCGCCGGTCGGCGGATGCCACGGCATGACGAGGAGGAATAGCCTCGATGGCCGCAAGTTGGACATCGTTTTCCCAAAAAAGCCGTCCAATTTCCGTCGATTTCGACTATTTCCATCCACCATCGATGGAACCGCGACGCGTCGGGAAGCACAAGAGGAAACACGTGACGGACGATCGACCGGAGAAAGGCACGAACGAGGAGTTCCTGCGCCTTTGGTTGCAGTACGAATCGCGGATCTACGGCATGGTCTTCTCGCTGGTTCCGGACTGGGCGGGGGCCGACGACGTGATGCAGGAAGTCTCGCTGGTACTGTGGCGGCGCTTCGACGAGTTCGAGCTGGGGACGAGCTTCCTCGCGTGGGCGTTCACCGTCGCGCGGTACCAGGCGCTCGCGTACCGCAAGAAGCAGCGCGCTCAGCAGGCGAGGTTGAGCACCGAGACGGTCGAGCAGGTCGCGGCGAAGATCGTCGACACGCTCCAGGAGAGCTCCTGCGAGCGCGAGGACGCGTTGGGGCATTGTTTGGGGCGGCTGCGCGAGAGGGACCGCGAGCTCGTTCAGCTGCGCTACCAGCCCGGCGCGACGACGGAAGCGGTGGCCGAGGCCGTGGGCAAGACCCGCGCTGCGGTCTACAAGGCGTTGAGCCGCGTGCACTCGCGGCTTCTGGATTGTGTCGAGAGGTATCTGAGCTCCGGAGGGCGACGAGGTGAGCTGCGAGCCCACTGACAGCACCGATCGCCCCGAGCGTCGGGACTTCTCGAAGCTCGACGAGCTCCTCGTCGCGGTCATCGAAGGCTGCGCTACCGACGAGCAGATCGCGGAGCTCGAGCTGGCGCTGGCGGACGATCCGGCCGCGCAGGCGCGCTACATCCGGTACATCGACCTGATCTGCGCGCTGCGCAAGCGCCATGGATCGGTCGGCGCGCGCGCGGACCTGCCCGCGGCGGGAGCGTCGACGAGCCTGTCCGCGGCCGAATCGGAGCCGGACTCCGACCGGGACTCCGACCCGGAGGCCGACACCGAGCGGGCCCCGGCTCCCGTGCGCTTCGCCGCATCGCGACCGTTCTCGTGGCGATTTGCGGTCTCGTGGGCGCTGCCGGCGGCCGCGGTGCTCGCGATCGCCCTCGTTCTCGTGGTCGGTCGCGACGACGAGCGCGAGGTCCGCGCGGGCACTCTCGTCTGGGAGCCGACGATGACGGCGGCGTTCTCCGAGCGCACGGTCGGCGTCGTCACGCATGTTTGGGACGAGGCTCGTTTTGTCGCGGCTCCGGCGCGCGCCGGCCTCCGGGTCGAGGCGGGGCGGCTGCAGCTCACTCATGGTCGCATACAGTTGCGGCTCCTGAGCGGCGTCGCCATCCATCTGGCGGCGCCTTGTGACGTCGAGCTGGAGTCTGCCTGGCGTCTGCGGCTCGAGGACGGCGAGCTGTCCGCGCGCGTGCCGCGGAGCGCTGTCGGCTTCGCGGTGCGAGCGCCCGGAACGAAGGTCGTGGATCTCGGCACCGAGTTCGGGCTGCGGGTCGACGGCGGCGTCACGAGCTTCGAGGTCTTCGAGGGCTCGGTCGAGCTCACCGGCTTCGACGCCCTGGGCGAGTCATTCACGCGCGAGAAGGTCTGGGATGGCAGGGCGCTGCGCGTCGAGCAGAAGAAGGCGCGTCTGGATCCCGTCGATTGGGGCGGAGCGCCTCCGGCGCGCGTCGATCGGTCGTTCTCGACGGGGAGATCCGCGGAGCTCCGCATTACGAGGGAGTATGTCGATACGGTTCTCGCGGCCGAGCCTCGGATCTACTGGCGCTTCGAGGAGGCCGACGGGGGCGTCGTCGTAGATCGAGCCGGCGGCGCGTACGATCTCCACCTCTTCGGTCCGGAGATCGCCGCGGGCGTCGACGGCAACCACGTGCTGCGGTTCGACGACGACCGGAGTCGCATGGCGATCTGCGAGGGCGTTCCCGCGCTCAACGCGCAGGAGTACTCGATCGAGCTCTGGGTGCTGCCGGCGCGTTTCAAGAAGGCGACGCTGGTGTCGTTCCACGGGCCGGAGCAGGTCGGCATGGGATCCGGGTCGAAGGGCCGGCTGCATCTGACGCTCGATATCGTCGAGCTGAACGGCCCCGTCGAGGATCTCGCGGCGCCCAATGCGGTCCGGTTCACGCACCGCTGGCCGCCGAGTGGTGACTTCCACGCGGGCGTCAACATCTTCTCGCCGTCCTACACGCCCGGGGTATGGAGCCATATCGTCGCGACGAAAGCCGATCGCGAGCTGCGGCTCTACCTGAACGGCCGCCTCGTCGCGCGGGGCGAGAAGCCGAGCGACGTCTCCGAGCGCGTCTTCGACATCACGCTCGGCAAGATCGACAAGACGCGCATGCTGCGGCAGTTCCACGGTCTGCTCGACGAGTTCGCGCTCTACCCGCGCGTTCTGTCCGAGGACGAGATTCGCCGCCACTACGCGCTCGTCACGGACCGGGACTGACATCGGCCGCGTCGACCTCGGGCAGTCGAGCGCGGGACAAAGGCCGGATTCCGAGAAGGTCGCCGGGTACGGACTGCGTTGTCTCCGGTAGGAGCGACGCCGGGCTCAGGGAGGTCGAGCCGGGCGCGTCGCTCCGCGTTCCCCCAGACGGAGACCCGACAGATGAACCGTATCGCGCGATGGCGTCACCGTGCCCGCTCGACGCTCTTGGCGCTGGCGCTGCTCCTGGCCGACGGAGCTCTCGTCACCGCGGCAACCCCTCCGGAAGTTCTCGCCGCCCTGCGCCGTGAGGCGGCCACCGGCCAGATTCGACTGGCCCGCGTTCCCGGCTTCGCGTCCGGTCCGCTGGCCCGCGTCGTGGTCGAGACGCCCCGCGTGACGGCGTCGGGCGACGTGCTCGGGCGCGTGCGGATCGCGGGACAGCCGCTGCGTGCCGTGCTGCACAGCGTCGCTCCCGACATCCGTGGCGCCGACAGCGTCTGGGTGCTCGCCGCCGAGTCGAGGACTGCGAGTCTCGGCGCGGCGGTTCCCGCGCTGCGGGGCTCGATCGTCGACGCGCTGCCGTTCTCCCGCGCTGCGTTGATCGTGTCGCAGGCCGACGTCCGCATCGCCCACGATGACCTGCGCTCCGATGTGGTCAGCTTCTACCGCGACGTCTGGGGCGCCGAGCGAGTGGCGATGGATCTCGGTCTCGGGCTCAACCTCGTCGCTCGGACGCGCTCGAGGGCGGGCACCGCGGTTCACGGAGCGCTGCGCACGCTCGGGTGCGCGGACGCGTCGCTCGTGCTGGTCGGCAAGCTTCTCGCCGGCGCCAGCCTGGCCGACCTGCACGCGGCGAAGAAGGACGAGAAGCTCGGCGCGAAGCTGCGCGAGACGGTGTCGTTGCGCGCCGTCCTGCCGTCGCTGCGCCTCGCGGGCCTGCCGCGGAGCTTCGAGACCGCCCGGCCGAGCTTGCTCGTGACCGGCAAGCCGGGCGTGGGCATCGGCTTCCGCCTGTCGACACGCGGCCCGGACGGCGCACGCGACTTCGACTGCACGCTGGCCGTCGAGAAGGGCGAGCTCGGCAACACGTCGAAGATCGTCGGCATCAGCGACGGTCTGTGGCGACGCGCGTTCGGTGTCGCGGGCTTGGATCTCGCGGACGTCCGGCTGCTTCTCGCCGTCGATGACAAGCAGCAGGTGTCGTTCGGCATGCGCGCCGAGCTCGACGTCGGATCGCGCCGCGCGGCGCTCGCGGGCAAGCTGCGCTTCCATTCGGTCACCGGAGCCGTCACGGGCGGTCTGTTCGAGGGCACGCTCGAGTCGCTCGGCGTCGACGACCTCGTCGCATTCGCCAATCGGTTCGCCAGCGCTCGCGACCCGCGCGCCAAGCCGATCGGACGCGGCTCGCTGCCCGATTTCACGCTGCGCGACCTGTGGCTGAAGATCGCGCCGTTCGAGGGCGATGCCGATCTCGGCGTGTCGGAGGGCTTCGCGCTCGCCGGTCGACTCTGGGCGCTCGAACGCGAGTTGGCCTTCGTGCACGGAGCGATCGACGTCTCGGGGCTCGTGCCGAGTATCGAGCTCGCGGGCGAGTCGGAGAGCTTCGACCTCGGCGCGGTCGCGCTGCGCGGCGCCGCGGTCGACGTGCGGATCGGGCTGACCGCGAACCAGCGCTTTCGCGTCCAGGGACTCCTGAAGCTGCTCGCTGTGACGCGGCGCGTCGACGTCGACATCTCGAAGGAGCGCATGTGGATCGACACCGAGACGACCGTCGCGGGAATCTATCGCACCGCCTACCATCTGAGCTCGCCGTCGTCGGACAAGCCGGACTGGGACGTGCGTGCGCGCTTCCGGAACGACCTGACCCGAACGCTCGAGGAGCGCGTCTCCCGTCAGGCGCTGGAGTGGGCCGACCGCACGAAGAAGAAGTTCGCCAAGGCGAAGGCCGACCTCGACGGAGCCATCCGCGCTGTCGGCAAGCTCGACAGGCAGATCGCCGAGGCGCGACGCACCGTGGTCGCGAAGCGCAAGAAGCACCAGGATGGCTTGAACACGGCCCTCGCCAACGTGCAGAGGCTGCAGTCCGGCATCGACCGCGAGCGAGCGACGGTCCGCGCACGCCGCGCCAAGGCCAAGCGCAACTTCGATAGCGCCAAGAAGGGGCTCGATCGGGCCAAGCGAGCGTGGCAGCAGGCCGTTCGCGCCCGAAAGAAGGCGAGGCTGCACCAGAAGCCCGCCAAGAGAGCGGTGGAGGCCGCCAAGTTCACCGCCTACAAGGCGAGCCTCGCCGGCTACAAGGTGGCGTACGGCGCGTGGAAGCTCGCGACCAAGGCGCCGGTCGACGCGGCGCCGCGGGTCGCTTCGTTGCTCGTCGCGAAGAAGACCGCCGACGCAGCGCTCACCGCCGCGAAGAAGCTCGTCGTCACGTTTCCCGTCGACACCGATCCGCGCGTCGCGAGCCTGATCGTCGCTCGCACGACCGCTCAGGGCGCGCTCAAGGTCGCGAGAGGTGCGGTCGGGCTGTCCGAGAAGGCGGTGAGCGGCGCCGCTCGCGTCACGGCGTGGGCCGCGAAGAACAACGGCCGACTGCTGATGGTCGACGGCGCGGCGTTCGACGCCAAGCTCGCGGCGTGGCTTCGCGGCAGTCGTGTGCGGCTGCGCACCGACGTCCGCTTTCTCGGCGATGCGAAGCGTATCGATCTCGACCTGCGCGCCGGTGATTTCGACGGCCGCGGCGTGGTCGACGCGCTGTGGCAGAAGCTGCGGAACGCGCTGTAGTCCCGGGCGCTACTCGAGCGTCGCGCTCGGCGGCACGTACCAGAGCGAGCGCCAGTAGGCCTCGTCGGCAGCGTAGACGTCGATCGGATCGGTCTCGAGATCGAACGACTCGGGCAGGACGCCGTACCGCTTGAGCTCGCGGACGTACTCCGGCCGCGGTCGGAATCCCGGCATGTCGAAGCGGCGGATCTCGTCGAGCTTCGCTTTCGCGGCGCGGACGTGCTCGAGCACCTTGCGGTAGTCCGGGTCGTTCGCGTCGGCGAAGACGACCGGGTGCTCCACAGGTGCCGGCGGACGGCTGCGATTCTCCTTGACCGGCTTGCTGTCGAGGCCCGATACCGACGCCCCGCCCGCGAGACCGCCCGCGGCGCGCGCCAGCGGTGCGGTGAGAACGAGCGACCGATCCGGACGCGTCAGATCGAACAGCCGATGCCGCGAGTAGCGGCTCAGCGGACGCACCCACGACAGCATGTCGCCCCACGCGTCGAGCGGGATGCGGTACGTCACGTGGCGCGGCAGCTGCTTCTTCGGATGACACGAACCGCAGCGACGTTCGATCGCGTCGCTCGCCGGCGGCGTCGAGGGCCACTCGTCGGCCATGACGCGAACGGGCAGGTTGTCGCCCCAGCAGCCGCCGATCTGACCGGTGCCGTAGGCGGCGTAGGTGCCGGCGTACTGCGCACCGCTGTCGATCCACAACCGCACGATGCGCGCTTCGCGCGGCGTCAGGCGTACGTCGTAGTGGCTGCCGTCGACCTTGTTCATCAACTCCGACGCCGAGCTGTACGCTCCGTACGGTCGATCGTTGCCGGGCTGGCGTCCGGTGCCGTGTCGGGGCTCGTCGATCGTGTCCTTCACCTGCCACTGAAGGAGCAGCTCGTAGTAGCTCAGCGAGAAGACCGGGCCGCGGTCGCCGGTGAGCGCGACACCGCCGTCGCGCTTGTCGGGGCCGTGCCACGATACGTCGAACTCGGCGAGGATCGGCTGCACGTCGCGGGGGAAGTCGATGATCTCCGGAACGTCCGCGACCGGCTCGATGCGGCTCGGTGGGCGGCATATCGCCTGCAAGGGGCGAGTCGTGCCGATCGGCGTCTGCGTGCGCTGTTCGTGACAGCCGGCGCAGCTGGCGACCTCGCCGGGCTGGAGCGTGACGAAGCTGCGCATCTGCTTGACCGACACGTCGCTCTCGCCGAGCGCTGCGAAGTAGACGCTGCGCATCGCCGGCACCTCGAAGCAGGCCGAGCCGTCCGACTCGACGGGGACCGTGCCGAGGATGCGTTTCAGCGTCGACGTGACGCCGTGCCCGATCGGCTGCGATCCGCCGCCGTGGTAGTTGGCGGGCTTGGGCAGATCTTCGAGGACGAGGAGCTTGTCGATCGATCCGCGCTCGACGCCGGCCATGGCCCGGCCCGCGTACACGTCGTGCAGAACGACCGTGCCCGTGGTCTGCGCGAGATCGAGCCGCGGCGAGATGACCGGCTCGCGGCGACGTCGGATGAGCGGGCGCGGCTCGTGCGCGAGCAGGCTCGATCCGGCTGGCGGCGACCACAGGACCTCCGTCGCGCCGTTCGTCTCGAGGAGCAGGATCTGGTGGCCCCGCGCGACGAGGAACGCGTCCGGCGAGAGTGGGTACGGGTCGCGGTAGTCGGCCGACTTCGACACGCGTCGAACCGCCGAGCGGGCGTTCGGGCCGAGTCGCCCCTCGACCGTCGCGACGAAGCCCGCGTGCTCGTTCCGGCCATGGCCCGGCGAATCGATGAACACGATGCCGTCCGTGCCGGGAATCGGCACCGCGTCGATGAAGACGCCGCCGGGCTTCTCGTTGCCGAAGTAGACCATCTGCCCGGTGCCATCCGGATGGACCGACCACAGGTGGTGGAAGCTGACGGGATCGCGGTTGACGTACTCCCAACGCGTGTAGAGGACGCGACCGTCGGGAAGGACCGCCGGCGTGTTCTCGGTGAACGAGCCGGAGGACAGCATGCGCAGGTCGTCGCCTTCGTCGTCGCACCGATGCAGCACCGCCGACTCGGCGACCCAGCAGCCGATCCAGCGCTTGCAGCGTGTAGAGCAGAACACGATGTCGCCGTCAGGGAGCCACGCGGGCTCGATGTCGTCCCACGGTCCGTCGGTGATCTGGCGCAATCCGCCGCCGTCCGCGCGAACCTCCCAGAGGTTGTAGTGATACGTGCCACCGCGTCGGTACGAAAACAGGATGCGATCGCCGTCGTGGTGCACCTGCGGATCGCGGACGGCGCCGCGCGGATCGTCGACGAGCACCTGCACCTCGCCGGTGCGGAGGTTCAGCTTCGTCAGCCGTCCTCCGTCCGCGCCGTG
>CAYMRB010000359.1:0-10438 GCA_964392615.1 uncultured Planctomycetia bacterium
GGGTGGTGTTGTGTGTCGGGTGCGGGCTGGGGTGCGGTGTCGGGATCGGCGTCGGAGCCGGGATCGGAGCCGGCAGACCGGCGGATTTCCTCTGGCCCGGCCGGCGACGGGTACTTACGATGGGCCTGTGCGACTTCGCTCGAGAGTGTCGGGTGGCACGTCGCGGGGTGCGAACGGAGCCGGGATGCATGTTCAGTGATAGTCGATTCCGCAACGCTGGCATACGCGTCGGCCGGTTGTTCGGAATCGAGATCTGGCTGCACTGGTTTCTGCTGATCATCGTCGGTATCCGGCTGATCTCCCTGCTTCTGGCACACGGGATCGAGCGGGATGACGGCATCTCTCCCGACGTGTACGGTCACCCGCTGGGCAATTGGGCCTGCGCCGGGGGGGCTCTCCTGCTCTCCGTGTTGCTGCACGAGCTGGGGCACTGCTGGTTCGCGCGTCGGCAGGGTGGCACGCCGGATCGAGTCGTCCTGTGGCCGCTCGGCGGGCTGGCCGAGTGCGACGCGCCGAACTTCCCGGGGACGCAGTTCTGGGTCCACGCCGGCGGCCTCCTCACGAGCCTCGCGCTGGCCGTCGTCGCCGGAACCGCGTGCGCCGTGGTCGGTTGGAGCCTGGTTCCCTACGGCGAGGCCGATGGGGCGGTCTTCCTGTCGCGTCTCTTCGTTCAGTCTCTGTTCCTCGTGAACACCGTGCTGTTCGTGTTCAACCTCGTCCCATGCTGGCCTCTCGACGGCGGCAAGCTCCTCCACACGTTTCTGTGGTCGCGCACCGGGACGCACTCGGGCGCTCTGCTGCTGACGCTCAACATCTCGCGGATCTTCGCGATCTTCGGCCTCGTCGTCGGCGGGATCGGGATCCTTCTGGGCTTCTCGAGTCCGCTCTTCATGTACGAGCAGCCCGTCCTCGACTACGTCGGCCTCTTCGCGCTGCTGATGGGCTTCATGTACTTCATGGAGTCACGCGCCCGCCGCCTGCAGCTGCAGTACGGCGAAGAGGAGACGGACGGCATCTTCGGCTACGACTTCTCGAGCGGCTACACGAGCCTCGAGCGCTCGGTGAGCGACGAGCGAGAGCGCGAGGAGGAGAGGCCGCCGTCCTGGCTCGAGCGGCGACGTGAGGCCAAGCGCCGTCGCGCCCGCGACAAGGAGCGGCGCGAGGATCGCGAGGTCCGCCGGCGCCTCGACGAGCTTCTCGAGAAGATTCACCGCGATGGCATCGCGAGCCTGACGCGCGAGGAGCAGCGCTTCCTGGCGAAGGCCTCGCGCCACGTGCGTGAGTCGGCGACGAGCGAGGACTGATCGCGGCACGCGTTCTTCCGTTCTTCCGTTCTTGCGGCATGGGGCTGCAGTGGACCCCGCGAAGCACGCGCCCGCCACGCGCCCGGGTTTTCGTGGAACCTGACCGGGGCCTGTTGGTCGATAACCGGATTGACAGCCCCGCGGTGAGTCCACGTCCGGTCAGGTCCCGGCGTCGCCGCTTCACGATCTCCCTCGACACCATACGAGTCTCGCAGCCATGCAACGGTCGCGTCCGAGCACTCCTGCGGTTCCGTTCCTCCGCGTCGTTCTTGTTCTCATCGCTCTTGTTGCTGCCGTCGCGTGCGGTCCCGGCGCGCGACTGGCCGCGGCGGAGGAGGCCGACGACGGCTTCCTGATCGCCCGCGACGCCCTCGCCGGCAAACGCTACGGCGAGGCGATCCGGCTCTTCGAAGTGTTCCGCTCCGCGACCGAATCGGCCGATCTGGCCGCCGAGTCGACGCTGCTGATCGCTCGCGCCCGCATGCTCTCCGGCGAGCACTCCCGCGCGTTGGAGGGGCTCGAGCGCTTCCTGCGCGACGGGCCGGCCGAGCCGTGGGCGTCGCGAGCGCGCCTCCTGCTCGCCGACGCCTTCGTCGCGTTGCGCAAGTTCGCCGATGCGAGCGATATCTACCGCGTGCGCCTCGAGTTCCTGCGCGGCGACGAGTATCTCGCTCAGCTCACCGCCTACTACCTCGAGATCGCCGATCCTGCCTACGAGGGGCGCAAGGTGCAGGATCCGAACTCGGTGCTGCCGAAGGAGATCGTCCGGCACGACTGGAAGAGCGCCGTCGAGTTCTACGTCAAGGCGCGGTCGATCTGGCTGCCGCCGCAGCGCGTCGGCGAGATCGAGTACCGCATCGCGCGGTCGCGGCTCGAGCTCGGTCAGCTCAACGAAGCGATTGCGGCGCTGCGCTATCTGCTCGACGGCGAGCCCGGCCCGCGACCCGGCGACCGACCGCCCGGCCTGAGCACGGCGCTGCGCGGCGAGGCGTTGTTCCATCTCGCGACGGCCCTCGAGCGGTCGGGACAGAAGCCGGCGGCGATCGACGCGTACCTGCGGCTCGAGAAGGAGCTCGCCGATGATCCGCAGGTCCCCGCCGCTCTCGAGCGCGTCGGCGGCTTGCGTCGCGACCTCGCCGCGGCGACTTCGGGCGAGTCGGCGCGCCGTGCGCTCTTCGCAAGGGCGCTCGAGGTGTGGGACCGTGTGATCCAGCGCTATCCGCAGCACGAGGTCGCACCGCGCGTCGCGTTCGCGAAGGCCGCCGCGCTGGCTCAGTTCGGCGATCTCGATGCATCGATCGCCGCGTTCGCGGACTTCGTGCGCCGGTTTCCGGCGGCCGATAACGCGCCGGTAGCCCAGCTCCGCATCGCCGAGCTGGAGCGCAGCCGCGCGGCGTTCGACCGAGCCATCGAGGCGTGGAAGACGTTCCTCGGCACCTATCCCAACCACGAGAAGTGGTCCGCCGCACGCCAGTCGATCGTCCGCACCATGTACGACAAGGGGCTCCACCTGCTGCGCGTCGCGAAGCGGCCGGAAGAGGCGCGCGCCGTCTGGAACCAGTTCCTGAGCGACAACCCGCTCGATGCGCTCGCTCCCGAGGTCTACCGACGCTTCCACGAGATGGCGTTGCCGGAGGGCACGATCGTCAGCGCGGTCGCGCCGGGCCAGCCCGCGCCGGACGAGGCGACGCGCGAGAAGTACGTCGCGTCGCTGGCACCGCTGCGCACGCTGTTCGGCAAGTACCCGCAGTCGCCGCTCGCCGCTGACTCCCGGCTGCGCGTCGCGCGCATTCTCCACTTCCGGCTCGACGACCTCGAGGGGGCGATCGTCGAGTACCAAGCTCTCGTGAAGGCGCTCCCGTCTACGTCGCAGGCCCGCACCGCACGGCAGACTCTCGCCGACCTCGAGCGCAAGCACCTCGTGCTGACGACGCCGCGCGCGTTCACGACGGACAAGGGATGGCGTCTGCACGTCGAGACGCGCAACATCGCCCGTCTGCGATTCAAGGCGTACCGCCTCAATCTCGAGGAGTACTTCCGCCGCAAGCACGCGGTCGAACGTATCGAGAATGTCGTCGTCGGGGTCGTCGAGCCCACGAAGACGTGGGAGGCGGATGTCGACGGCTATCGTCCGTTCCGGCTTCTCGGCGGAGAGCGCGACCTCGAGCTCGATACGGGCGAGGTCGGCGCGTACATCCTGACCGTTCAGGACGTGCCGCCCGAGGGCGCAGCGATCGACGCTTCGTCCGCGGAGGGACCGGCGAATCTCGGACCTCCCCTCATCGCGACGACGTTGCTCGTGCGCAGCGACCTCGCGTTCGTCACGAAGCACGCGACGCGAAGCTCGCTGGTCTGGGCGTTCAACGAGCGTACGGGCAAGCCGTACGCCGGCGCGCGCGTGTTGCTGTCGGACGCGAACGGCGTCTTCGTCGAGGGCAAGACCGACGCGCAGGGACTGTGGAGGCACACGCGAGACGACGGTTCGCGTCGACCCGATCTGCGCGTGTTGGCGATCGCGGCCTCCGGCGGCGACGCCGCGAAGGGGGCGCACTATGCGGTCGATCGCGCGGCTGCGCGCGACGTCTCCTCGCACGGATACGCGACGAAGGTCCACATCGCGACCGATCGACCTCTCTACCGCCCGAACCAGCGTGTGTCGTTCCGCGCGATCCTGCGCAAGGCCATCGGCGGTCGCTACGAGTCGAGCGCCGGTGAAAAGGCGCGCGTCTCGGTGCGCAATCCGCTCGGTGTCGTCCTCTTCGAGGAGGAGCTGACCGCCGGCGAGTTCGGCACCGTGTCGGGCAGCGTCGAGCTCACCGAGGAGCCGCCCCTCGGCGACTACGCGATCGTCGTGCGCTACCGCGATCTCGACTTCACGGGGACGTTCAAGGTCGAGGAATACCGCAAGCCGGAGTTCGCCGTATCGCTCGGCACGGAGCGCGGCACCTACCTCCCCGGCGAAGAGATCGTCGGCAAGATCTCGGCGCAGTACCTCTTCGGCGCGCCGGTCGTCGGCGCCGACGTGACGTACCGTGTCTTCGAGGGGCCGTTCGCGTTCGATCGCGGCCGCTTCGAGGAGTTCCGCTGGTTCTTCCAGCGCCGCGAGAAGGAGAACCGCAACGTCCAGGGGCTGCGCTTCCTCGCCGAGGGCAAGGGTACGACCGACGCGGAGGGCCATATGGACTTCCGCTTCCGTCCGCCGGAGGGGCATGCCGACCGTACGTACACGGTGGTCATCGAGGCGACGGACCTGTCGCGCATCACCGTGTCGGGAGTCGGCCGTGCGATTGTCAGCCGCGAGGGCATCTACGTCGTCGCGCGTTCGAATCGCCGCGTCGTGCGTCCGGGCGATCGAGCGACGATCGACCTGCGCACCGTCGACGCCACGGCGGCGCCGATCGACGCCGAGGGCACTCTCGTCCTGCTGCGCCGAACGCGCAACGAGGGCGGCGTGGACACGGAAGAGGTCGTCCGCGAGCAGCCCTTCTCGACGTCGGGAGGGCGAGCCGAGACGTCGATCGTCTTCGACAAGCCGGGCGACTACCACGTCGTCCTGCGCACGCGCGACCGCGCCGGCACGCTGTGCGAGGGCGGCGTGCGGCTGCGCGTAGCGGGCGATGCGCCCGATCTGCGCAAGGAGGCTCGGCTCATCGCCGGCAAGGCGGTGTACCGACAGGGCGAGAACGCGACGTTCTACCTCAACTCGCCCGTCGCGAAGCGGCACGCCCTGCTGACGTTCGAAGGCGCTGACGTGATCGACTACCGCGTCCTCGAAGTCGGAGAGCACGCGCAGGAGATCGTCGCCGCGATGCGCGGCGAGTACGCGCCGAACGTTCACGTCGCCATCGCGATTCCCGCCGCCGGCAAGCTGTACGAGGCGAGCGACGAGGTGATCGTGCTGCAATACCTCGAGGTTGACGTCCGCGCGTCGAAGGCCGTCGCGGCGCCCGGCGAGGAGGTCGAGCTCGAGGTGACGACGACGGATCAGGGCGGCGCGCCGATTGCTGCGGAGCTGTCGCTGGCGGTCGTCGATCAGTCGATCTTCGAGCTGCAGCCGGATCTCACCGAATCGATCAAGCCGTACTTCTGGGATCAGCGTCGCCAGCGTGGCGTGACGGGCGGCTCGTCGTATTCATTCCGCTATATGGGTACGACGCAGGTCGTCGAGAGCGCCGTGCTCGACGAGTACCTCGAGCGTGAGGAGGAGGCCGCGGCGGCTTCCTCGAGCGATCGCCGCGGCCGCGTGCGTCTCGCGGCGCCAACGGCACCGGCGAAGCCCCGATCGTCCGCGGCGAACCGCCGCGGCGGGCGAGCGCTCGACGCGAAGGGCATCGCCGGCAAGAAGCGATCGCTCGGGCGCAAGTCGAAGCGGGCGTCCCTCGGGACGGACAAGGCCGCGGCCGACGAGGCCGGCTTCGCGGCTCCCGAGCTCGCGCTCGACAGCCTGGGCGAGCTCTCCGATGACGACGCCGACGGCGTCGTGATGGACCGCCTGTCGCGAGGGGCCTTCGGCGGGATCGGCGGAGGCGGCGGTGGCGGGGCGGCGTTCGTCGCTCCGAAGATCCGCCGACGCTTCGCCGACACCGCGTACTGGTCGCCGAGCGTCGTCACGGACGCGAGCGGCAAGGGATCGATCAAGCTCGCATTGCCGGACAACCTGACGACCTGGCGCGTCACGTCGATCGGTGCGACGCGGGGAACTCACTTCGGCGAAGGCGGCACGTCGTTCCGCACGTCGAAGGACCTGCTCGTCCGCCTGCAGACGCCCCGCTTCCTGACGCGGGCTGACCGCACGCGCGTTGTCAGTCCGGTGCACAACTACCTCGATGAGGTCGCGAAGGTGAAGCTCGAGATCGAGGCGAAGGGCATTCGCGTCGATGGCTTCCGCATCGGCAACGTCACCGTGCCCGCGGGCGAGGCGCGCGGCGTCGAATGGGAGATCGCGCCGCCGCCGGCGAGCGACGACGCGCTCACCGGCGGACTGCTGACGGTCAAGGCGCTGACGACGCGCGAGTCGGATGCGATCGAGCGCCTCATTCCGATCCTGCCCTTCGGCAAGCGACACGGCGGCGGTGACGGCGGCGAGCTCATCGACGACGTCGTGTACGACTGGGATGTGCCGCGCGATCTCGTTCCTGGAGCCATCGCGCTCGAGGTCGACGTCTACGCGCACCACTCCGATGCGCTCCTCGACACGGTTCTCTATCTCCGCCACTTCCCGTACGGCTGCGTCGAGCAAACGGTCAACGGCTTCCTGCCGGCGCTGGCGCTGCAGTCGGCGCTGGACCGCCTCGGTGTGCCGCGCGAGGACCTGCGGGCCATGCTCGCGGACCTGATTCCGAAGCGTATCGTCCGGCTGCTCAACCTGCAGCGACCGTCCGGCGGCTGGGGCTGGTGGGGGAGGCAGAGCGCGAGTTCGCAAACCGAGATGACGGCGCTCGCGCTCATGGCGCTCGAGCGCTGCCGTCTGGCGGGCTATCGCGTCCAGGCGGATCGCCTCGAGCTGGCGCGCAAGAAGGCGCTGGTGCTCGCAAAGGCCGAGGGCAACCGCGACCGGCTCGCGCTCGTTCTCTACGCGCTGAGCTACTCGCGTCGCGCACCGTCCGGGCTTCTCGAGAGTCTCTATCGTCACCGCGAGAATCTGTCGCCGTACGCGCTCGCGCTATCGACGTTGGCGCAGAAGGCACAGGGGAATCACGGGGTCGCGTCGGAGCTCGCCGACCTGATCCGCGCGCGAACGCGGGAGCTCGCCGCGACGCCGCCGACGCCGCCCGTGCCGCGGCGTTCGCGTCGCGTGCCGCACGTCATGGCGACCTCGTTGCCGCCGCGGCACGGAAGCTCGATCGAGACGAACGGGTGGGCGCTGCAGGCTCTCGAGGCCGTCGATCCGGGCGGCGCGACGAACGCGCGTCTCGCGGCGGGGCTGCTCGCTCTGCGGCGCGGCATCCACTGGGGCACGACGAAGTCGTCCGCAGCGGCCGTCAACGCGCTGGCCGCGCACTTCGGGGGCAAGGCCGTCGTGGCCGATGCGGTCGTCGACGTGGTTGTCAACGGCGAGCCCGTCGAGGAGCTCGCACTCGAGCCCGGCAAGGGCGCCAAGCGGCGCGTGACGGTGCGCGTGCCGATCGACAAGCTCGTCCGGGGCGAGCGCAATCGCATCGAGCTCAAGCGCCGCGGTCGCGGCGATCTCGCCTATGCCATCCGGCACGAGTGCTACACCGCGGCGGAGAAGATCGAGGAGGAGGGCACGCTGCTGCGCGTCGCGCGCCGCCTCGAGTCGTTCGCCGAGCCGCAGCCGATTGCGGTGCGGCCGGTCGCGAAGCCGCGGCGGGACCCGCGCCGCGATGAGCGCAACGTGCTGGTCGGCTACAGCGCGCCGGAGCGCATCGTGGGCAACGGGGGGCGCTGGCTGTCCGCGGACGAGCCTCCGTCGTCGGGTTACCGGATCATCGCCGAGAATCGACGGCCGAAGTCCAAGCCGCGCGCCGTGAGCTCGGTCGCGCCCGGTGAGAAGGTGCGCGTGCGTCTGACGATTCGTGCGCTCGAAAACCTGTCGTACATCGTCATCGAGGATCCGATCCCGGCGGGCTGCGAGGTCGTGGCCGACTCGGACGATCGCTTCACGGGCACGTTCGAGCGCCGCGAGGTGCGCGACGAGAAGGTCGTGTTCTTCCGTTCGGTGCTGCCGAAGGGCACGCACGTGATCACGTACGTGCTGCGGGCCACGTTCCCCGGTAGCTATCGCGCGCTGCCGACGGCGGCGAGCGCGATGTACGAGCCGTCGATCGTCGGTACCTCGTCCGACGCACCGCTCGAGATCGTCGACCCCGAGAAGGCCCCGGAGCCGCCGCCGCGCGATCTCACTCCCGACGAGAAGCTGTACCGCGCCGAGCGTGACTATCTGCGGCTCGCCGGCGCCGACGGCCCGTCGCGGAACCTCGGCGATCTACGCGAGCGCTACCTCGAGCTCCACCGGCTCGGCACGCTCGGGATTCCGTACTACAACCTCGTCCTCGCGCGAATGGCCTCGATCGATCTCGCCCTCGGTCAGTGGGCGCGAGCGATCGAGGAGATCGAGGAGTTGCACCGACGCCACTCCCGGCTCATCGCCGGCAACGGCGACCTCGACATCATCGCGACGGCGTATTCGAAGACCGGCGAGCACGTGCAGTCGATCGCGTACCGGCGCCGGCTGTTCGATTCGCTCTACCGCCGCGATCGCGAGGTCAGCGAAATGCTGTTCTCGCGCGGTCAGCACCTGCCCGCGCAGACGCGAGGGCTCGAGCTGGCGGCGAGCTATCCGGACTCGAGCCGCGTCATCGCGGACACGTTCGAGCTGTCGCGACGCTACTCGACGATCGGCGTCGAGCGCACCGTGCACCGACGCAAGAAGGTCGAGCGTCTGCACAAGGAGGCCGCGGAGAGCCTGAGTCGGTTCATCGGCTACTTCCCGACCAGCTCGTACGCGCCGCAAGCGCAGTATCTGGTCATCACGTCTCTCGAGAGCATGGGCGAGCCGGAGTATGTCGTCGAGGAGGCCCGCAAGTTCGCGGAGCGCTATCCGGATCACGAGCTGCTCGACGACGCGCTGTGGGACGCGTTACAGGCGGAGTTCACGCGCCGGCGCTACGACCGCGTGACAGAGAACGCGGGTGTCCTGTTCACGCAGAAGTTCCGCCGCAGCGACGGCAAGAAGGTGACGAGCGAGCACGCCGACGGCGCGCGCTACCTGCTGGCGAAGACGCACCACATTCGCGGCAACCTGGCGGAGGCGGTCAAGCTGTACGGGCAGGTGAAGGCGCGCTTCCCGGACGCCGCGGACGCCCTGGCGCATCTGACCGCTCGTGAGTTGACGGCGCCGAAGGTCGCGTCGATCGCGCTCGAGAAGAAGCCGCATCTCGAGGTGAAGTTCAAGAACCTCGCGAAGGCGAAGCTCAAGGTCTACCGCGTCGACTTGCCGCTCCTGTTCGCGGTCCGCAAGGACCTGCGCTCGGTCAGCTCGATCGATCTGACCGGCATCGATCCGGTCGTCCAGCTCGAGGCCAAGCTCGGCGGCGCGCCGTACGCGGTGCACGAGAAGGCGATCGGCCTGCCGACGCGCGACAAGGGCGTCTATCTCGTCGCGGCGCAGGGCGGCGACAAGGAGGCGTCGACGATCGTCATCCGCAGCGATCTCGAGCTCGAGGTGCAGCGCCTCGGCAACAAGATCCGCGTGCACGTCATGCCGCGCGGCGAGACGGAGGTCAAGGTCTCGGACGGTCGCCGTATCGTCGCGAGGGGCAAGGCGGACGCGCGCGGCATCTTCGAGGCCGTTGTGGCGCCGGGACGCGCGTCGGTGCTGGCCGAGCGGGACGGGCACTTCGCGTTGTACACGGAGTGAGGCACGGTGGGGGTGTGAGCGTGCGGTAGGCGCCGCTCACATTCCCGCCGGACACTCCAGTCCGTCCGCCGTCGGATCCGCCCCGAGGTTCGGGTAGGGCGCCGGAATCTCGCGTCCACCGCGGAACAGGAACTCGAGCACGACCACCGAGTCGGTGATCGCGAGGGCACCGTCGTCGTCTGCGTCGCGCGCGTCCTCGCACGCTCCTGCGGTCGCGCCCGAGAACAGGACGAGAAGCATGTGCACGGCGTCCGACACGTCGACGGTCCGGTCGCCGTTCGAGTCGCCGCGGACGAAGAGGCCTTCGCCGCTGCCGTCGCACGTTTGGCGTTCGAACGGCCCGAGGTCGACGAATGTCACGTCGCCGCCACCCGTGTCGACCACGCACGGCAGGTCGATGCGCGGCCTGCCGTCGCGATCGATGACGAACGCCGCGACGAGCTCCTCGCCGGTCGCGTCGGGGTGAGCCAGCGGTCCACCGAAGCCCGCGTCGAATGCCGGTGAGCCCGGAAGCAGCGTGAAGTCGCGCTCATCGGGCGCGGCGAACAGCGGATCGAGGTCGAGGTTGCCGGTACCAGGCCAGCCCCCTTCGATGATCGAGTACTGCACGTCCGCCGTCGCCTGCCCCTCGATCGTCTGACAGTACCGCGGCCACCAGGCGCCGTGCAGCAGCAGATTCTGCGGCTCTCCGGTGTCACGGTGGCGGTTGTTCCACACGATGTTGTTATAGAGCGTCGCGTGGGGTGTCTCTTCG
>CAYMRB010000360.1:0-10426 GCA_964392615.1 uncultured Planctomycetia bacterium
GACGGTCGCCACCACCGCGATCGTACACAGGAGCAGTGTCACCGCGGCCGTCAGACCGGCGACGATCGGGTTGCGACGGCACCAGCGAAACGCGCGTTCGGTCCGGCTCGTCGTTCGCCCCCGGAGCGCCCGTCCGTCGAGGAAGCGCTGCAGGTCGTCGGCGAGCGCCGCCGCGGACGGGTAGCGGTAGCCCGGCTCCTTGTCGGTCGCCTTCAAGACGATCGTCTCGAGACTGTGCGGGATCCGCCGATCGATGCGTCTCGGCCGCGGCGGCTCCTCCTCGGCGACGCGCTTCATCAAGCGGTGACGATCGGAGTCGTCGAACGCCGGTTGCAGCGTCAACGCTTCGTAGAGGGTCAAGCCCAGACCGTAGACGTCACTCGTCGGACCGGACACGCCGTCGAATCGCTCCGGCGCCATGTAGCGCAGCGTGCCGACGACATCGCCGGTATGGGTCAGATCGACACTCTCGTCGCTCTTTGCCAGGCCGAAGTCCGTCACCCAAACGGTGCCTTCCGGGTCGAGGAGGAGATTCGACGGCTTGATGTCGCGATGCAGGATGCCGTGCTCGTGCGCGTGCGTGAGGGCCTCGGCGACGTGAAGCCCGAGACGGGCGATGTTGCGGAAGTACGCGAGTCCCGAGCTGGAGCCGGACGACGAATCCGCAGCGACCAGCGCCAGGGCTGAAGCGCTGCCGAGATCCCCGTCGACTTCTTCGGAGCCCGCAGGCCCGAGCGGCGTGCCATTCGAGAGCCTCTTCACCTCGACCAGCACCTCGGCGAGGCTCTGGCCCTCGATGAACTGCATCGCGTAGAAGTGGATGCCGTCGTGCTCGCCGATGCCGTAGACCGGAACGATGTGCGTATGGTGAAGCCCGGCCGTCGCCTGCGCCTCGCGCTTGAAGCGTTCGAGATGCTGCGGGCTCAGCAACGAGTGAAGGGGCAGCACCTTCAGTGCCACGTGCCGCCCGAGCGACTCCTGCATCGCCTCGAAGACGATGCCCATGCCGCCGCGCCCGACCTCCCGCAGAATGCTGTACTCCCCGAGGCGGCGAATCGGCTCACCGGCCGGCGTCTTCATCGCCTGCGGCGACGGCGGCGCTGCGGAGCGCGTCTCGCTCCGCAGCCCGTCGAGGACGAGCAGCACGGAGAAGTACTCACGGATCTCGGTCTCGGACGCCGGGTAGTCCCGCAGGAACTCCTCCAGGTCCGGCACGTCGCCACGGCGCAGCCGTTCGACGAGCGCTTGCGTCCAGTCCGACTCGGAAAAGAGTCCAGTTCCCCCGACCGACGACATCCTGACCCCCCTGTTGACGTCCGCCTTACGTCACCGGGCGTTCCTCGGGACGGCACCCATCTCACTGATATGCTGCACGAGACTCGGTTGCCGATGGAAGCACTTTCCGCGTGCCGAGACCGGCCCTTCTCCACTTCTCGGTCCCAAACACGCCGCGGTCGGGGGGCGACGTCGAGGCGGTGCGCACACGCGTTCAACAAGGTCGTTCGTCCCCGATGCCGCCCGTTCCTCGGCGGCTCGAGGCCCACCTGTCTCGATAGTGTCGACGCGAACGACGACGGCACCACCGACACCTCGGACGCGATACGGATCTTCGGATTCCTGTTCCTCGGAGGAACTCCGCCGGCGGCCCCCGGCCCGGTCGCATGCGGCTTCGACGAGACCTGTGTCGCCGAGGGACATCCCGATGGCGTGTTCTTCCTGACGGGAGCTGGCGCTGCCGATCCCGTGGTGAGCCGCCACTGCACGATCGACGACGACACGCTCGTCTTCTTCCCTATCATCAACACGGAATGCTCGAACGTGGAAGAGGCGCCCTGCGGCTGCGTCGACGAGGCGTCCTGTCTCGCCTGCAACGACGCGTTCTACTCGGAAATCCACGTCCCGTTCGCTCTCGTCCTCCCGGATGGGATAGTATAGGAGTGCTCGGGGGGCGAATCGATGGACGACGCTTTCGACGAGACCGACGCGCTGGTCCGCCGCACGAGCGCGGGCGATTCGCGTGCGCTGGAGGACCTGTTCTCGCGGCACCGCGAGCGCTTGCGGCGCATGGTGCACGCGCGCCTGGACGGGAGGCTGCGCGCACACGTCGTCGACGACAACGACGTGGTGCAGGAGATCTACTGCACGGCCGCGCGCCGGCTCGACGAGTACCTCGCCGCGCCGAAGCTGCCGTTCTTCTTGTGGCTGCGCGGTCTGGGAATCCAGACCCTCGTCGACCTGCACCGGAAGTACCTGGACACCAAGGCGCGAGATGTCCGCCGCGAGGTGCGCCTGCGCTGCCGCCCCGCGCCTGAGGCGAGCTCGGTGGCTTTGGCCGCCCATCTGCTGGGCACGTGCTCGACTCCGAGCGAGCACGCCCAGCGCGCCGAGCTCAAGCTGCGTCTCGAGGAGGCGCTCGACAGCATGGACGCGATGGATCGCGAGGTCCTGATCCTGCGCCACTACGAGGAGCTCACCCATCGCGAGATCGCGCTGGAGCTCGGCATCGAACGCTCCGCGGCATCCAAGCGCTACTTCCGGGCGCTTGCCCGGATCAAGCGGATCCTGTCCGACGAGGTGTGAGGCCGGGCATGGAGGCGGGCATGGACGAAACGCGAAACAGCGACAGCACGCAGGACGGCGACTGGGTCCTGCTCGACGACCTCTCGGAGGAATTCCTCGCGCGTCACCGCCGCGGCGAACAGCCCGACGTGGAGGAATACGCGAAACGCTATCCGCAGCTCGCCGTCGAGATCCGCACGACCTTCCCGGACATGGCGATCCTCGAGAACGTCGGCTCGAAGGGCGACGGTGATGCCGGTTCCGGGCGTATCGCCGAGCGCGACGCCTCCGGCCGTCTGATCGGTGAGTTCCGCATCTTGCGCGAGATCGGCCGCGTCCTGGGGGCCTGTTCCGGCTGCGGGACGGTATCGAATCAACGCGACTACTGGGAGGGAGTTGGGTCTGGGAGCGAATACGAAGGACGATGGCGGACGCTAACGCGGTTGGGTGACGTCTGGTGGATCTATGGCGTCGTCGTGAGTGGATGTGATTTCGTTCGCTCCTCAGCCGGCGACGATGCTTCTCATATTCGATCTTCCCTTGAGTTTTTCTGCCGACACGATCCTTCTCCCTTTGACGATCATTCAGCAGATCGTCGGTCGCCCTGGCGAGTCGGAGGATAGATTTCGCGCTTCTCAGCAGGCGTCGTAGGAGTCGCAGTCCGCGGGACCGGAACCCGGCCCGCACTCGAACGGGCCCGGCGCCGGGGGCGGCGAGCCGCCCAAGAAGAGGAAATTGAGGACCATGACGCTGTCGGAAAGGTCGACATTGCCGTCGCCGTTGGCCTCCGCCGCGCTCACGCAGGCCGGGCTGGTCGTTCCGAGGAACAGGTAGCCCAGGATGAAAATGGCGTCCGAGATATCGACGATGCCGTCCACGTTCGCGTCGCCGCGCCGGAACCCGCCGAGACAGTCGTCCGGCACACCGTCTCCGTCGTCGTCCGGCGAGTAGCCGGACTCGATGTCGCATTCGTCTGGCACGAGGTTGCCGTTGCAGTCGGCGCTGGCGCCGGTCGCGAGGTCCTCGGAGTCCGCCGTACCGTTGCCGTTGCAGTCCGTCTCGGCGATCGGCTCGAGCGATACGTTGTCGTAAAGCGCTCCCGAGCCGCCGTCAGACCAAAGGTCGATGCACTGGATCTCTCCGATGCCGCTGGTCTCCCACGGAAACGGGAATCCGATCAGAGGAGCGTCGTCGAGAAACGCTGCCTGCAGGTTACGCTCGAGGTCGATGTCGACACGGATCTCGCTCCACGTGTCGGCCGCCACGGCCCGGCTGACGCCGAGCTCGTTGCCGTCACCGTCGTGAAACTGAATCCTCCCCGAAGCGATGCGGATCTGACTCGACCAGTTCTTGGCCCCGTTATGGCTGTAGCGGTTCAGCAAGATGAACCACGACCCGCCCCGGTGGTTCGCCGGAACGAACACCCGTGCCCGGATTCGCCACCGGCCGCTGTCGACCCCACGCAGCACCTTCACGACGTCGCTGTTCCCTCGGAGTTCCAGCGAGTTCGGAGCCGAGGCCGCCCGGGCGTCCGTGACATCGGCGTCGACGGTGCTCAAGTTGTCCCAGCCCTCCCAATCGCCTTGGCCGATGACGGTCGTCCCCGCGGCGTACGAGTCGAAGTCGTCGGACCACTGCGCCGACGCGGTCCCCCCGAGGAGTATCCCACTGACGAGTCCGAGGATCCCGAGCCCCCACCCTGCCGTCCGCGTGGTCTTTCGGACCTGCATGCTTTCGCCCTCCAGTTCGTGAGTCCGTGGCTCCCTACCGACGACTCGCGTCGTCCGGCCCATCCATCCCATCCGTACGGAGTCCCTCCGATGGGACATCGCGCCGGTCGGAGCCGATCCGGCGTCTCGCCACGACGCAGTGGCACGACGATGGACGACCGGGCAATCAACGACGCCAGCTCCTTGCATCCCGGAACCGTGACCGATGTGAGACAGGAAAAACCGTGCCGATCGTCGAGCTGAAAGCGGCGGCGTGAAGCGCCGGTGACGTCCGCGTTTGCTCCGGTCGCCGACGGCGTGGGTGAGTTCCTGGACAGCACGGCCACGCGGGTCACCCCGATGAAGCCGCGACGCCGGTCACCCCCGCGTCGCGGCGCTTCGGTCGGTCGTCATGGACAGGGCGCGTGGTGCTGGCAATCGAGCCCGTCGTCCGGCGTCGGGTCCGGCCCGCAGGCCGCCGGCGGCGGCAGGGTCCCGTCACCCAGGAAGAGGCGATCGAGCAGCCCGACGGCGTCGGAGAGGTCGACCGCACCGCTGTCGTCCGTATCCAGGGCGTCGAGACACCCGGGCGTCCGCGCGCCGAGGAACAGGTAGCCCAGCGTGAAGATGCCGTCGCTGACGTCGACCGTGCCGTCGGCGTTCGCATCGCCGCGCTCGAACGCGCTGTCGCCTTCTTCGGCCACGTTCACGCCGTCGAAGCCGTCGTCGAACTCGAACGCCGTCCGGCTCGCTTCGCCCGTGCACCTGGGACTGGCGGGCTGACGCGCCTGGGTATCCGAACCGGCGGAGGCTCCTGCGATGACGACTCGATTCCACACAGTGCTCTTCCAAGACGTCCCTCGACTCGGCGATCACCTGGAACGGCGGGGCCTCGTCTCGTACCAGGACTTCGAGGTGCTGACGGCGAGTCTCAGCTGCGGAACGATCGAGATCGACCCGTTCGGCCAACCCGGGCGCCTGCTGCCGCACCTTGACGCGTTTGCGGCCGCGAACGGTTACGTCGTCCTACCACACGACGAGTACAGCGGTGCGCTCGAGCTTCTTCTGGACGTCTGATCGCGGCGCGAAACGCGTCGAAGGCGACCTCGCCGCAAAGGGGCGAGCCGTGCAATCGTGCTCGTGATGTCCGTCTATTCGAACGACAGAGGCTCGCGAGTCTGACTCGACGCTGGCCGCGGTTGGCGGCGTATCTCGACTGCCGCCACTGAAGAGAAAGCTGAGAAGATACACCGCGTCCGACACGTCCACACGTCCCTCCGGATCGCCGGGCTCTACGGCCCGCGGACTGCAGTGAACGCTTCCATCCTCGGTGAGTTCGCAGTACAGCCCGCGCCGGACGACTCCTACATCCGGAAGGAGGCCATCCGGCAGCGGATCCCCTGTCTCCATACCGTCGCCGCGGCGAAGGCCGCCGTCGAGGGGATCGCCGCCCGGCGCAACGGTCACTCGGCCGTGCGGTCCCTGCAGGCGTACCACGAGGACATCGGGGGGCGACGACGGTAGCCGGACGCGATCGGCGGTCCATTGGCGTTCGAGACTTCGGCCGCGCTGAGCCCGCCCTTCCTGGGGCAGGAACTCGAAGAACTCGTACGCGACGAGGCGTCCTGTCCAAATACTCAGCCGAACCGCAAACGGCGTCCGCGTGCCGAATTGGCGTTGGTGCATCGGGGTGGAAGTACAGTATGGCTCGGGCTTTGCGATCGAATCGTGAGGGCCTGAGCGCAGTCAGCCGTGAAATCGAGTCTCGTTCATCCCCGGCCTTGGCCGACGATCTGCGGCCCGGTGCTGTCGACGGTCGGCCACGGGTTCTTCGCTTTTTTCGAAGGCGACGTCGAGTTGGAGCTCCGTACCGGTCGAGATTCCTGAACCACCTCTTCTCGGGCGGCCCCGCGCCGGTCGCGCCGTTCTCGGAGTGCGGGACGTCGTAGTTGGCGGCGGATGAGGAGTTGGGGTGCGTGGAGTCGGCGGGTCCGTGACGTTGTGATCGTTGAGCGCAGGGCGTCACCACCGCGCCCTACGCTTCGCGTTCTCCGTTGCTACAAATCGTTGCCCCGTCACGTCTCGATCGGGACGACCGTGACGAAGTTCGCTGCCAGCATCGCCCGCTACTCCGGACGGGAATCGAACCCGGCCGATGAGCCGTTTTCGTAAGTCCGCGCCATTCAACGATTCTCTACTTCGGGACGAGAAGGCCCAAGTCCCGAAGTCTCAGAGAAAGAGAGAGCGAAAGGCCGGAATCAGCCACCAATACTCGCCCCCCAGTCCCAAGCCCCGTCCCGACGTCCACCCATCCGCGACGTCGCAACCCCTTACGCCACAGGCCCCACAGCCCCGAACGCACGCCGCCCCGGCGGGGTGACCACCGGGGCGGCAGAGAGCGTTTCGATGAGTGCTGAGTGGTGGTGCAAAACGTCCTGGGATCGAACCATCTCCACTCTGTGGGGCAGAGTGGAAGCCTCTGCAGATACCCGATGACCTCGACGCGAAGAGGCGAGAAGCGCGAGCGAAACGCCTCGCGACGAACCGGTGACGTGCAGGGCTTGCGAGGGTGCGATCGGAAACTGAGACCGAGGACCAAGTGCGGTGGGGGAGACGGACGGAGGGAGCAACGTGTCGAGTCGATCGTCAGAGCGCCGGGCGATGCGTGGTCGGGGCCGCCGAAGGCTCCCGCGGCTCGAGCTGCCTGCGCTCTCGAGTGCTCGAATATCGCGCCGAGCAGGACGAAACGGTCCCCGAGCACGTTGGCGGAGTTCCGCGCGAAAAGTCCAGAATGTCGTGACACATAGCCCGGCGGTCTCGTCTGCGCTCGGCATTCCGTCTGACGCGAGCGACGTCGCGAAAGCTGCTCGGCCTCTGCGCCGGTCACGCCTCTTGCTCACTCCTACGCTCCCGCCACCGTCGCCTCCGCCGGGAGGAGGTGGCTCCGGCCATGCGGTGGAACTGCGGCCAGTCGGCGAAGCAGGTGCTGGCGGCGTGGACGAGCGCGAGTCCTTTGCCACTCCGGACGAGATCCAGCAGAGCGGTCTCGAAGGCCTCTCCCCACGCCCTCTCCTTCTGTTGCGGCCAGGCGGTCCAATTGCTGAGGACGAGGTCGAAGTCCGAGAGGCGGGCTGCGTCGAAGCGCGCAGGGTCTTCGGTGACCTCGACTCGGAAACGCTTGCCCTCCGAGAGGATCTTCACCAGCTCCGGGGTCGTATGTCGCCAGTCGTGATTGTTGCGGCCGCTGATGACGAGCACGTTCAGCGGGACCGAGCCCGCGGAGTCTTCGACCGGCGAAGCCGGAGACGACGATCCGAGGCACAGGGCCAGGCCGAGGATGGCGAGGCGGTACCGGACGCCGGACGCTGGATCGGACATGAGGCTTGCCTCCGGGGAGCTGAAGTCGAGCCAGGAACCCTTCATCTCGCTCACGGCCGCGTGGCAAAGCGGTGATCGAGGTCACGAGGACATCCTGCGTGCCGCTGGTTCGAAGAGCGCTTCTTGACCCCGATACGGTTGCCGTCCGTCCTCGCTGAGCTGACACGACCGAGCGCCCCGTCTGGGACTGCATGGCAGCGCGGGAGGCAGAGGAGGTGCCGGACGTGCTCCGGATCCGCGTTCGGTGCATCTGCGAGAGCTCGATCATCACGTCCTGCCGCCTGCGGCGCCGCTCTTCGCCATCGGGACCGAAACTGCGATCCTTGAAGCTACGAACAGCAACACAACTGCGGTGCTGCTATGGGACTGCACACCGAAACGCGCGCCATGAGCGCTCCGGGCAGCGCCGTTGGAACCACCATCGCAACCGTCGACGGCGTGACGGGAGGGCTGCGGTTCAGCCGCGGCGACTGCAAAGACGATGGAACGGCTGACCTTCCCGATGCTTCGTGCACGTTGAGCTGGCCCTTCCTCGGCGGCCCCGAGCCGGTCGCGCCGTTCCCGGAGTGCGGGACGTCGGAGCTGGCGGTGGATACGGAGCTGGGGTGCGTGGAGTCGGCGTGCCCGTGATGTGGCGGAGCGGAGGACGCGGAGATTGTAGCCCTGCGCTCCGCGTTCTCCCTTCCGCCGTCCCGAGGTCGCTGTGCTCAGCGCTTGCGTAGGCGCGATAGTGGGGCGGTGCTGCCGATGGTTTCGGAGGAGGTTGATGTCGTCGGCCGAGTCGGAGACGATCAGCCTGAACGGCTCGCGTGTTTCGGTGTTGCCGGCGCGTTCGTGACGGCGGCACGCGCGACCCGAAGACCACGAAGTGAGGAGAGAGGGCCCGCTGTGATTCGCAAGAGAACGGAGCCTCAGCCGAGGACCTCGCCGGCGGCCGACCTGCGTTCGTTTCCAACGAAGCTCGACTTGACGTGTTCGGAGTGCGCAACGACCGCAAAGTACGCGGTCGGCGCCGTGCTGCTCGACCCCGCCGCGTCCCATCGACCCATCGAGGAGCGCGTCTGCTTCATGGCGTGCTTTCGCTGCAAGCAGTGCGACGCCATCGGCCCGTGGGAGATCCCGGGCCCCACGGAGACCATGATTCTGCTTCATGCCACCTTCGCCGCGGCGGGTGAAGGGGACGGTCCCGTGCTCCTTGGCCGTCCGCAGCTATTCGACGGCACGGTCGCCAGGAGCGGCGAGCAGGCCGTCGCACACCTGCGCGGTCTGATCGCCGAGGACCCTGAGAGTGTCTTTCTCTGGAGTCGGCTCGGCAACACGTATCGACGCGCTGACGAGCTCGAGGATGCCACGGCGTCCTACCGAAGAGCCCTCGAGATCGATCCGACCGACATCGAGAGCGCGCACTCGCTCGCGGAGATCCTCGAAGAGTCCGGCGCCCCGGCGCAAGAAGTCGCGAGGCTCTACCGGCTCGTGACCGAACACGCGTGGCAGAAGAAGGGCTCAACACCCGACCAGCTGCTTCGCGGCTGTGTCCGCAGTGCCCTGGAGTCGCTTTTCGAGCTCCACGAGGCGACCGACGGCGAAATCGAGATCTTCGCCGAACGCAAACTCGATGCTTCAGCGATCCCGGCGAAAGCGGCTGCCGTCGAGGTCCGCACGTTCGAGCTCTCGAGCGAAGAGTCCTGGGACGACTTTGTCTCCGACGTTCTTCGTGAGCCGCGCAAGCACTTCGCGGCGAGCAGGGGTGGCGGTCACTACCCGCGCAAACGTCCACGCGGGCTTCGCCGCACCAATACCCGCTGTTCTCTTCCCACGCGCAACGGTCCGTGCCCTTGCGGTAGCGGGCGGAAGTACAAGAACTGCTGTGCGAGGTCGCCCCGATAGATCGACCGTCTTCAGCCTCGGCTCACTGCGTCTCGGTCAAGGCGTCGCATCTGTCGCACCCACGCGGCTTGTCATCTTCGAGCGAATCTGGATACTGCCCGGGCCCGTCGTGATCTCCACCGGCAGAGGACTCCTATCATGGGCACGATTAGCAACCGCCTCGACGCACGCCTACGACAGAGCAAGAGATCGTCCGGGCGCCTTCAAGACCTGGCTCAGCAGGGCTTCTCCGAGGACGACCACGAGGAGGAGAGCGTTGGGTCGTTGATTCGGGCAGGCCACGATCCGCTGCATGCCGAGTACGTCGCGGCCCAGAGATTCATGTCGCTGTTCTCCGAGGCGGTGACCTCGTTCGCAGAACTTGAGCCGTTCGGCCGGATCGTGGGGCCTGCCGAGGACGAGTACATGCCGTCGGGGCCTCCGTGGAGCCCGCTGACGAGCAGCTACTTCACCACCTGGGCTCTGCTCGACGTTCGATTCGGCCGTACTCGGTGTTGGAAAAAAGTCCGACGGGCCGGTCATGGCAGGTCTGTGGGCCATTCTATCCGCCACATGCCCTGAAGGGTCGACGGACGTCACGAGGCCCTGCTCGAACTCGACGGAGATCAACTCCTCCCCGCCGAACTCAAGGACAGCCGTCTTGGGGGTACCTGCATGCTCCGGACCATCCCGGACAGCGATTCCAGAGCATGCAGAGCGCGAGCTCTTCGAAAGCCGGTGTGCCCGCTGCCGTCCGATTGCCCGCAGGTCGGGCTCGAGGAGATGGCGGCGCTCAAGGGTGATCCGGCCTACGCGACGACGTCGACCGCGCTGGCGAGAACACGCATCTCGCCGACGTTAATTCGATGGACCATGACCGCGGCTCTGCTATGTTGCTCTCGACAACCATCGCC
>CAYMRB010000361.1:0-10419 GCA_964392615.1 uncultured Planctomycetia bacterium
GACTCCGACCCCGACTCCGACTCCGACTCCGACTCCGACCCCGACTCCGACTCCGACTCCGATGACTCGACGCAGTACCATCGCCCTTCTGACCTCGCTCGTCGCCGTTCTCGGCGCTGCGAATCCCGCCGCCGAGGAGCTTCCCGTCGGCTCGGCGCCGGAGCCGGTTCCCGTGCCGCATTTCCCGGACCGTGTGCACGCCGTCGTGTGGCGGAACTGGGACGTCGTCGCGACCGATCGCATCGCCGCGGTGCTCGGCACTTCCGTAGCGAACGTCCGGGCGATCGCGACGTCGATGGGATTGCCGGCCGCCGATCCGTTTCCCGAGGCCTATCGCAGCCGCGGCTACATCACCGCGCTGCGTCGCAACTGGCATCTGCTGCCGTACGATCAGTTGCTCGTACTGCTCGACATGAGCCAGGAGGAGCTCGCGTACAACCTGCGCGAGGATGACTTCCTGTTCGTCAAGCTCGGTCGCTTGAAGCCTCAGTGCAAGGCGTTGCGGTACTCGCCGCCGGGCGCCGCGGCGAAGCGACGAGCGGCGGAGATACGGCGTGTGGTCGAACGACACTTCGGTGCCGCGATTCGCGACAAGGCGCAGCCGCGCTTCGGCTTCGTCGCCGAGTTGTCGCGGCCGACCAAGCGCATCGCGCGGGAGCGCGTCGCCGGCGAACGGATCTTCGCATTGCGATTCATCTACAGCTACTTCGCGTCCTACGGCGACCCTCTGGCCGACGCGCGGCTCGATCCCTATCCTCCGGGCCTGCTCGACCGGCTCGCGAACGTCGGAGTGGACGGAGTCTGGCTGCACGTTGTCCTGCGGCGGCTCGCGCCGGGTGGCGACGGCTTTCCGGAATTCGGCGACGGTTGGGAGGCGCGACTCGAGAACCTGCGGCGTCTCGTCGATCGAGCGAAGCAACGAGGGATCGGCATCTACCTGTACCTCAACGAGCCGCGGGCGATGCCGCCGTCCTTTTTCGCGGCGCGTCCGGACATGGCCGGCGTGAGGGAAGGCGAGAGCATCGCGATGTGCACGTCTCATCCCGCGGTGCGACGCTGGCTGACCAGCGCGACGGCGCACGTCTTTCGCGAGGTTCCCGGCCTGGCCGGCGCGTTCACGATCACGGCTTCGGAGAACCTGACGAACTGCGCGTCGCACGGGCGGTGGAAGCAGTGCCCGCGATGCCGGCAGCGTAGCGATGCGGACATCATCGCGGAGGTCAACGCGGCGATCGAGGCCGGCGTGCACGCGGGGAATGCAGACGCCAAGATGATCGCCTGGGATTGGGGTTGGCGCGGACACGGGGACGCGCCGGAGACCATCGCCAAGCTACCGGCGCGGACGTGGCTGATGTCGGTGAGCGAGTGGGGGCTGCCGATCGCGCGCGGTGGAGTGCGGGCCGTCGTCGACGAGTACTCGATCTCCGCGGTCGGCCCCGGCCCACGAGCGCAGCGACACTGGAAGCTCGCCAAGGAGCGCGGGCTGCGCACGGTCGCGAAGGTGCAGCTGAACAGCACGTGGGAGATGTCGGCCGTGCCGTACCTCCCGGTCATGAACCTGGTCGCCCAGCACTGTCGCAATCTGGCCGTGGCCGGAGTCGACGGCATGATGCTCACCTGGACGCTCGGCGGCTATCCATCGCCGAACCTGCAGATCGCCGAGCGCTTCAGCCGGCGGCCGACGCCGACCGTCGACGAGGCTCTGGACGAGGTCGCGCGAGCTCGATTCGGAGTCGAGGGCGCGCCTCACGCGCGTCGTGCGTGGCGCGCGTTCAGCGATGCGTTTCGCGAGTTTCCCATGGGAGGCAGCGGTCTCTACACGTGCCCGACGCAGTACGGTCCGGCGAACCCGCTCTACGCCGAGAAGACCGGCTACCGGGCCTCGATGATCGGGTTCCCGTATGACGACGTCAGGAGGTGGCGGGGGCCGTATCCCGCCGACGTCTACGTGCGTCAGTTCGAGAAGATCGCGACGGGATGGCGAGGCGGCCTCGGAGAGCTCGAGGCTGCTGTCCAGGCGGCCCCGAAGCTGCGGCGCGCGGACGCTCTCGCCGAGCTGCGCTATGCTCGGACAGCGTGGCTCCACTTCCGTACGGTCGCGAACCAGACGCGGTTCGTTCTCGCGCGAGATGCCCTTCGGGCCGGTGCGGCCGACAAGAAGGACGAGATCCGGCGACTCGTCGCGGAGGAGATCGCCACGGCCCGCGAGCTCTACCGGCTGGCGAAGGAGGACTCGCGCATCGGCTTCGAGGCGACGAACCGCTACTACTACGTGCCGCTCGATCTCGTCGAGAAGGTAGTGAACTGCGAGTGGGTGGTCGAACGGCTCGTCGGGGAGCGTGGGGGAGAGTCGCCCCGGTAGCTCGATCAGCGCATCAGCGGAAGAGGGAAGCAGCGCCAGCGGCGACCGCGATCGCGCCGGATCGCCTTTCTCGACGGCCTGACAGGATGGACCTCAGCGCGCGTCGTCCGCCGCCGGCGTCCAGTAGAGCGGCAGATAGCGGTAGTACACCTCGAGCGACAGCGCTGCGAACGCCGTCGCGAGGAAGCGCCCGCCCACCTCCGACCACGGGCCGGTCGGATCCCAGCTGCCGGCGAGGCTGCCGTCGCGGCGCTGACTGCGAACCAGGTAGTCGCGCACCTGGCCGTTCCAGTCCTCCCAGATCCAGCCCTGGTACTGGTACAGCGCCATCGTGCCGTAGTAGACGAGGTAGAGGTTCTGCAGGTTCTTGCCGCCGCGCGTCTCGGTGTTCAGGTAGCGCGCGGCCTGCTCGATCGCCACGTGGCCGCGGCCGGCTCCGAGCACCTGGCGCGCGAAGAGGCCCTCGGCGACCATCGCGACGCGCGGCTCGGTCTTCGAGCTGTAGCCGTAGATTCCGCCGGTTCCCTGGCTTCCTTGGCCGGTGCCGCCAACCTCTTCGTCGAACCAATGACGAGCGAGATCGAACACGCGCTCGGGCACCTCGATGCCGCCGGCCGCCGCGCTCTTCAGCGCCATCACCTGCCAGCCGGTGATCGATGTGTCGCCGCGGATCGGCGGGGTCGGCAGGTAGCGCCAGCCTCCGGTCTCCGGATGCTGCGCGCGAAGGATCACGTCGACCGCGCGGCGCAGCGGTGCGATGTACCGCGAGTTTCGCGTCATCAGATACGCCTCGCTCAGCGCGAGCGTCGCGATGCCGTGTGTGTACATCGTGTAGCGGCCGTCCTGTCCGGACAGCAATCCGTTCGACGCCTGGTGGCGCACGAGCCACGTGATGGCGCGCTCCACCGTCAGCGCGAACTCGGTGTCGCCTCCCGGCACGTGGTTCTGACCGAGGAACGCCAGGACCACCAGGCCGGTGATCGCCGGATCGCAACGCACATGGGAGCCGGGGCTGCGACAGCCGTCGACGTCCCAGCGACCGTCCGGTGATTGATTGGCCGCGAGCCACTCGAGCGCGAGACGCACGGCGTCTTCCGACTCCTTCGTGCCACCACCCTGGCGGACGAGGCCCTCGCGGCTCGGCTTCGAGCGCACGTTGCGCAAGTCCTTCTTCGCCTTCTCGGCGTTCGGGTCGGTCTCCGGCAGCTCGAGGCGTCGTGCCATCGCACGCGCCGTCGTCTTCGTTCGCGCTCCGGCCAGCGCGAGCTCGGCGTCAGCCGAATCGAGAGGCTTGGCGCTCGGCGCGGCGGGGGCGCGGGGCCGGCGCGCGGAGCGGCGCGCCGCGGCGGCGACGGCCGGCGGGGCGGCGGCGGCGCCCGCCGCCGGTCGCGGCGCGTCGCGACGCTCGATCGGACGCAGCGACTGGAGCTCCGGCAGATCGCCGGCCGCGCGCGGCGTCGGGTCGGGCCGCTCGTGGCGCGCGAGCAAGCGCTCCTCGGCATCGCCCTCCTCAGGCGGCGTCAGCACGTCGCCCGTATCCTGCGCCGAGCCCTCCGGCAGTCGTGGCCGCGACGTCGATGCGCGCGCGATCGGCGTCGGCGGCAGCTCGTGCACGCCCGGGCTCGGGAGGCGATCGAGGCGCGCGATCGCCGCCTGCGTCACCGCCGGCGCGTTGTCGTCGGCCGCGGTCAACGGACGCGTCTCGGCGGCCGCGACGGGCGAGCGCAAGGTCGCCGGACGCGTCGTCGCTGTCGAATGCTGCGCTACGTTGCGTACGGGGCCCGTCGTCGGATCCGCGTCGCCATCGACCTCGGCGCTGCGTTCGGCGAGCGCCCTGCGCTCGGGAAGTGACGGCCGCGCAGTCGCCACCTGAACGGGCTGGCTCTCCGGAAGAAGCGGCGTCTCCGGCAGGAGCTCCTCGGCCGACAGCTCTGCCGGCGTCGGCTGCATGCCGACCGGCAGCGACTCCCAACGCGCTTGCGGCAGCACGAGCTCCGTCGGCTGCGTCGCCGGACGCGCCGGTTGACTGTGCTGCGTCGGCGCAGTCGGCCCCGGTGCGTCGAGCGTGACCTTCGCCGGATCCTGCGCGGCGACGTCCGTTTCCTTCGGGCTCTGCGCCGGCACCGGAAGCCGCTCGACGCGCTCCGGACGCCGCTGTGCCGCTCGCGCGACCGCCGGCAGCAGATCGCTCGGATCCGGCGCCTGCACGGGCGTCGTGGCGAGTCGCGCCGCGCTCGAGCTGCCGGGGTCGACCGGGCTGTCGGCCGACAGCTCGACCGTGCGAGACGCGAAGGCTTGGCTCGCCTCGGTGTCGACCGCGACCGCCGGGGCGCGGCTGTCGACCGGAGTCAGGTCGGGTGTCGCCTCCGCCGGCGCCGCGTCCGGCTGCGGCAGCGATCGCGTGTCGTGCGGCCGCTCGACCGGCGTCGGCGCGAGGGCCGTCAGCTCGCGTACGGTCGAGTCGGGCAGCTTCTCGCGCGGTGCCTCGCGCATCGCGACCTCGACGAGATCGGCGACGTCCTCGGCGCGCGCGTCCGGAACCTCCATCGGCTTCGGAGGCGTCGGCGCGAGGTCAGGCGTGTGATCGGCGATCGACTGAGGCGTCATCTGCTCGTCGCTCGGTGCCGGCGTGTCCGGCTCGGCGACCGCGACGTCCACACGGCGAATCTCCGCGGCGATCGACGCGGCGAGCGACGTCTCGAGCGTCACCGGCTCGGGCTCCTCTTCGTGCGCGAGCGCGACGATCTCGACGCCGAGATGCCAGAAGCCGAAACCCCACAGAGCCAGCACGTGGATCGCCAGGGCCGCCGCCCCGGCGCGGGCGCGCAGATCACCGCTCCAACGCGCACGGGTGCGCCACGCGATGATCAGCAGAATGCAGAGCGCGATGCCTCCGGCGGCGACGAGAGTGAGCTGACGGAAGTTCGCGAAGAACGCCGAGAGTGGCAGCGAGCCGACCTCGATCTCACGCTCCACCTCGCGCGACAAGCTCGTGATCAACAGAGGATCGCCGCCGGTCGCCGGGAGGTGCGTGTAGATCAGGCGGAAGCCGCCGGCGCGCAGGATCGCGCTGGACTCGGAGCCGGGCGAGTTGACCGGCTCGCCGAGATTGACGGGGGCGTCGAGCTCGATCGTCAGGCTCGGTCCGCCATCGGCACCGACGAGATGCCGGCGACGACCGCGCCATAGGTCGAGCCCGCCGTGACCGCCTTCGCGGTCCGATGCGAACCACAGGAAGCGCCCGTCCGCCGAAAAGGTCGGGCTGCGCTCGTTGGCGCTCGTGGTGACCTCGATGAGCGGTCGCACGGTCGCCCAGCGCGTGCCCCCGCTGCGCGTTGTCTCGCGAAACGTCCACGCGAGGTTCTCGTCGCTCGCCGGCCAGCGATCGAGCGCGATGTCCTCCCACGCTTCCGGCGGCGAGAACAGGAAGCCGGAAGGGCGATTGGTCGAGAAGACCAGGACGCCGCCGCCGCCGGGCAGAGTCGTGGGACCACCCGTGAGCGCGGGGCCGGGGGCGTCGTACGGACTGTTGATGCGGACGCCGAGGTTGCGCGGTGCGCTCCAGCCGTCGCCGTCGCGGCGCGTGAACCAGAGGTCGTAACCGCCGAGGCCGCCGTCGCGATTGCTCGCGAAGTACAGCACGCGGCCGGAGCGATCGAGCCACGGCGTGACCTCTTCGAACTCCGTGTTGATCGCCGCGCCATAGTCCTCGTCGCCGTCACCGTTCGCCACGCGCGGCGCGATGAGGCGGGGCTCGGTCCAGCCGTCCGGCGTCGGCTCGCGGATGAAGATGTCGTGATCGCCGATCGGCGACAGGAGCGACAGCACGATCGGCTCGCCGAGAATCGGCGCGTCGCCATCCACCGCGTCGTTGCCGTCGTCGGCGTTCTTCTTCGGCGGCGCATCGCGCAGGATGCGCGGGGGCTCCCACAGGACCGTTCGTACGTGGAGGGTGTCGCCCGCCACGCGCAGCGAGCCGCCGTCGCGGTACACGGTCTGAATCCAACCGCTGCGCCACGCGTACCACAACCCGATGCCGGCGCATACCAGCACCATGGCGACGATGGCGCGTCGCCACAGGGATCGGATCTGGTTCGCGTCAAACCGCCGGGGCATCGACCGTCACTCCGCGCTGCCGAAGTAGCTCATGTTCGGCGTCTTGATGCCGATGCGATGACAGATTTCCAACGTGTCGGAGGTGTGGACGTTCAAGCTGCGCTTGTCGCTGCGCACGACGACCTCGGCGTCCGGGTGGTCTTGGCGCCATCCGCGCAGGAACTCCTCGAGCTCCTCGAGCTCCAGCTTGCGTCCGTCGACCTTCTTCGTGCCGTCGGCGTGCACGTTGATCACGAGACTGTCCGTGACGGTCGCCAGCGGCGTCGCGGACCTCGACTTGACGAGCTTGACCTCCGCGTCGCGTTCCTCGAGCTGGAAGCGGCTCGTCGCGAGGAAGAAGATGATCAGGATGAACATCATGTCCAGGAGCGGCGTCATGTTCGGGCTCCCGTCACCGCCCTCGTCGTCGCGTCGGATTCGCACCGCTATCCCTCCGCCGCCGGCGACGGCGCGCTCGAGACCTCTTCGGGCTTCACGGGCTCGTCGGCGACCGGGTCGTCGACACCCGCGGGCGCGACCGGCGTCTTCTTCGCGGCGTCGCGCCCCTTCCTGCCGTTCTTCCTCTTTTTCTTCTTCTTCGCGGGCCGAGCGGGCTCGCCGGCACGGATCGCCTCTGCGTTCTTCGTCGCTGGCTCGATCATGCCGTTGTCGTCGCCGTGGAAGTGTTCGAGGAGCTCCATCGCCGCGTCCTCGACGAGGTCGGCGACGCGTTCGACGCGGCCCAGGAACCAGTGGTAGAGCAGCATCGCGGGAATCGCGACCGTCAGGCCGCTCGCCGTCGTCACCAGTGCTGCGTAGATACCGTTCGCGAGCGTCTCGGTGCGCGCCGAAGAGTCGGCGGCGCCGGCGTCCGAGAAGCACTGGATCATGCCGTAGATCGTGCCGAGGAGCCCGAGCAGCGGCGCGACCGACGCGACGACCGAAAGCGGTCGGAGGCGGCGCTTGAGCAGGTGGATCTCCTTCGCGAGCGCCTCTTCGAGGTGCTTCTCGGTCACCTTCTCGCCGCGATGCAGGCGCAGGACGCCGGCGCGCAGCACGTTTCCGAGGATCGAGTTCGTGCTGGCGAGGAACGCGGCGGCCTCCTCGCGATCGTCGATCGACGGGTCATGGCGCGGCAAGCTGTGGAACACGCGCTCGAGGAGTCGCGGCGGTACGGTGCGTCGGCGTCGCAGGCTGATCGAGCGCTCGATCGTGACGGTCAGCGCGACCAGCGATGCCAGCAGGATCGGCACCATCAGCCAGCCGCCCTTCATGAGCAGCGAGTAGAGCGTCTCGTCGTCGTCGGCAGCGCCAGCGTCCGCGGCCGCCTGACCGACGGGCTGGGGGGCGGGCTGCGCCGTCGCGACGCCCGCGGACAGCGTCAGGATACCGCACGCCAACAGCGTGAGGGTCGCGCGGGGAATCGCTCGCTTCAACGGGTTCATCATGCGTCGTACTGGGAGTTTCAAGGTGCGTAGGGTCGTGTAGGGGGCCGGGAGGCGCGCGGCGTCAATCGGGCAGTCTCAGCAATCGCTTGCGCGCCAGCGCCGCTTCGTCGCGGTCGGCGAATTTCGCGACGACCTCGTCGTAGTACTTGCGGGCCTTCGCGAAGTCCTCGAGCGCCTCGAAGCAGCCGGCGGCTTGCAAGAGTGCGCGAGCGCTCCACTCGGCGTAGCTGTAGCGTGCCGGGACCTGGAGGAACTCCACGATCGCGTCCTCGTGCTTGCGTCGCGACACGAGGCACTGGCCGAGCTGGAACTGCGCGCGCACCGGTCGCGGTCGCGGCCGCCGCGGCGACCCGGTACTCCTTCTCGGCGGAGTCGAGATCGCGCAGGTTCTCGTGGGCCCAACCGGCCGCGAACGCCGCGCGGTTCGACCAACGGCTCTGCGGGAAGTCGCGACGGAAGGCCTTGGCCGCGTCGAGCGCGCCGCGGAAGTCGCGGGTCTCGTTCAGGCATTCGGCGTAGCTGACGAGCGCTTGCTCGGCTTCCTTCGGCGTCGGGTCCATGCGGATGATACGGCGGAAGAGCTTCGCGGCCTCCTCGTGGTCACGCGCCGCGAGACGCGAGCGCGCAGCAAGGAGAGCCGTCGGTGCGAGGAGCTCGCTTTGCGGGTGTCCCGCGACGAGCTCCTCCCACGCGCGTTGCAGGGCCGCGCCGTCGTCGAGACGGTATGCGCACCACGCGAGCTGGTAGAGCGCCTTCTCCGAATGGCTCGGCAGCATGCGGAGCGGTTCGAGGAGCTTGCGCGCCTCGTCGTAGTTCTCCGCGTCGAACTCGAGCTCGGCGAACTCGAGCCGGGCGCTCGCGATGAGCTTGGCGTCCTTGCCGATCGCCGTCAGCGCGACGCCGTCGACCTCGGCGAGGAGGGCACGGTACTCGGCGATGGCCTTGCCGGCTTCCTCGAGGTTGCGGTAGCACCATGCGAGCTCGTAGTGCAATCGCGTCGCGGGCTGCGGGCGCTCGGCTGAGTCTCGCAGCGCCTCGAGCAGCGTCGCGGCCTTGCGGTAGTCTCCCTCGCGCGAGTACGTCACCGCTTCGGTGAGCTGCGCCTCGGCGACGTGCGGGGCGTTCGGATACTCGCGGCGCAGACGTGCGAGCGCGTCGCGCGTCTCCTCGTGGTTTCCGGAGCTCTCGAGGCTGAGCGCGAGCAGCCACAGCGCCTCGGCGTCGACGCGTCGCGCGTCGGTATCGCCGGCGCGATCGCCAGCGCCCTCGAGGATGCGGCGGTACCAGCGCTGCGCCGCCGCGTGATCGCCGTCCTTCTGCGCGATCCAGCCGAGGAAGCGCATCGCGAACGGCGCGTACTCGGAGTCGGCGGACGACGCGACGAACGCGGTGAACACCTCGCGCGCGGTGACCCAATCCTCCTGCTCGACCGCGATTTGACCGAGCTCGAAGCGGCTCTGCGCGCTCCACGGGCCGTCAGCATCAGCCGCGAGCGCGAGCTCGTACGCGTCGCGCGCGGCGGCGAGATCGCCGGAGAGCTGGTGGGCGTGGGCGAGCTTGAAGCGCGCCTCGGCCGCGAAGCGACCGGCGGTCGCGCTGTCGTCAGACGGACGCAGATAGCGCGTCAGGCTGTCGACGGCTTTGTCCCAACGTCGGCCCTGGTAGTGGCAGTCGCCGACGAGGAACCAGTACGCGCCGACGACGGGCGCGTCGCGTCCGAGCTGGCGGCCGAGCTCCGATGCCAGCGGGCCGCGCGCGATCGTGTTGAGCGCCGTCAGCGCCTTCTCGTGCTCGCCGCCGAAGAATGCGCACTCGGCGGATCGGAACTCCGCGACGAGCCGGTCAGCCGGCTGCAGCTCGGCGCCGAATCGACCGAGGTAGTCGCGGTAGAGCGTCGCGGCGACGTCGAACTCGCCGAGGAAGAAGCGGTTTTCGGCCGCGAGGTACGCGAGCTCGCGCGTGAAGCGCGCCGGCTGGGCGCCCTGCGCCGCGGCGAGCGTGCGCTCGCACAGCGCGACGGACTCGGCGTACTTCTTCGATCGGTGCAGCGCGTACGCTTGCAGATAGGTCGACTGGATGCCGCCGCCCTCGACGTCGCCGAGCACCTTGCTGGCTTCGTCGGCGCCGTTCGTCGCGAGAAGCTCGGTGACGAGCTCGAGCTGCAGCAGTCGACGATGGCGGCCATTCGCGTGCTTCTCGAGCGCGCGGCGCAGGATCTTGACGGCGGTCTCGTGCTTGTCGCGCGATGCGTATGCGCGTGCGAGCCACAGGCTCGCCTCCTCGCCGACCTCCGGCTGGTCGCGCAGCTCGATGAGGATTTTGGCGCCCGTGCGCAGCTTGTTGGTCTTCAGCAGACTGCGAGCGTGCAGAAGGGCGGCGCTCCTCGCATGGCGGCTCTTCGGGAACTCGGTGCGGAACGACCCGAGCGCGCGCTCGGCGTCGGCGTACTTCTCCTCGTGGAAGAGGCTCGACGCGAGTCCGCAGAGGCCGGTCTCACGCCGCGATGGCTCGGTC
>CAYMRB010000362.1:0-10395 GCA_964392615.1 uncultured Planctomycetia bacterium
CGCCCTGGAGAGCTCTCAGCCGCGTCGAACGCCTTTCCTGGACGGGCTCCTAGCAGCCCCGTCCGTTGGCCTCGAGCTTCGCCTTCGTGACCCGCTCGCGGCGATTGTCTCGTCGCTCGGGCTACTCCGTCCAATCCTCCACGCGCAATCCCTCGACGCGCTCGAACTCGCGCGTGTTGCGCGTGACCAACGTGCCATCGCGTGCGAGCACGGTCGCGGCGTTGACGAGGTCGTTCGGGCCGATCGGCATGCCTTGCTCCTCCAGCTCCGCTCGGATATGCGCGCATAGACGATCGCTGCGTGCGCGTCGAACGCGACGATCTCGAACGGGGCAAGGAACGCCTCGACCGCGTCGAGCACGTCCTCTCGACGGCGGCTCTTCCAGGCTCCGAGCAGAAGCTCTCCCCGGACCATCGACGGGATCCAGATGGCCGCGGGCTACCGAGACCTTCGAGAGCTACGCCGAAGGGCACTGCTGGCTCGGCCTCGTCGCGCTCGAGCGACACGACCTCGAGTAGGCAGCCGAGCACTTTCGGCGCACGGTCGAGATCGGTCGGCGTCTCTTTCCGAAGCGACTGGCGAAGAAGCACTATTGGCGCGAGCTCGACACGCGGTCGTACATCCGCGGGCTCGCCAATCTCGGGCTCGTGCTGAACCGCACGGGCGAGTTCGACGAAGCGCTCGCGGTCGCCGATCGACTCGATGCGGAGTGCGGCGACATCGCGCGCGCCGAAACGCTGCGGGCGGCTGTCTACCTCAACACCGGCCGCTACGCCGACGCGGCCGAGACCGCCAGGGGGCAGGTCGGGGCGCACCCTTGCGAGGGCTTCATCGTCGCGCTCGCTCTCGTCGAGATCGGTGACCCCGACGACCGCGAGGAGGCCATGACGTCGTTCCTGCTCGCCGCCCTCCATCACCCGCGAGCCGCGCGCATGCTGTGCGGCATCGACATGCCGGCGCCCGCGTCTGCCGAGCAGGGCAGAGATCACCTCGCCGGCATCGACCTCGAGGACAACCTCGAGGCGTTTCTCGACGGCGACGACCGCGACGCGCTGCGCCTGTTCGGTCGCGCGCTGGGCCTACCGTCCGTGACCGCGCTGCTCGACCTCGCGGCGGTCGGCTGCTCGCTTTCGCCTGCCCAGCTCTCGAGCGCGAGGCTGGCAGAAAAGAAGGAACCGCTAATGACCGCTAATGAACGCTGATCGGATTCAGGAAGCACAGGGCTGCGAAGAGCGCGCCCCCCGCGCCTCGAGGCATCCTCCCGCTCTTCCCCCGATCGGGAAGCCCGACGGCCGGTGGCGCGTGACCGTCGAGTTGACTCTCCGATTAGCGTTTATCAGCGTTCATTAGCGGTTCCTCTCCTTCCGGAGGCCGAACGCCGATTCGTCGGCAACAACCCCGGTCACCTCGTATCGCGCCCCCGCCGCTCGCCCCTCGATTTCGCGACCCTGCCGCCGCCAGGAGCCTGACGGCGTGACGGTTGATCGGGTGCGCGCAGAACGCCCAGGCGAGGCGGGGAGATTCCTGAGGCTCGCTCGCGCGTTAGAGGCAGTCCGGCCGCTCGCCGCTGCAGTCGAGCTCGTCCGCGGTCGGATCGAGCCCGGGCTCGTCGAACGGCGGCGGCGGCGGATCGCCGCCGAGGAACAGATAGAGCAGCAGCGACACCGCGTCAGAGACGTTGACCTGCGCGTCGTCGTCGACATCGGCGACATCCGGACACGTGATCGCTTCGGCCGCGGCGCCCTCATCGCCGCCGAATAGGTAGCGCAGAATCGTCACGGCGTCGGAGAGATCGTGGTCGCCGTTTTGGTCGACGTCGCCGCGCACGAACGGCGCGGAGGTGACGCGACCGTCGACGAGGTCGGGGATGACACGTTCCCACGATGCGTCGATGAGAACCGTCTCGGCAGGTGGTGTCGGCGCGATCGCGTACTCCGGCAGGAGGACGACATCGGTATCCAAAAACTCGCCGACGACCTCGAACACGAGGACGGCCAGCGGCTGACACGAGCGCGGAGACATCGCCGCGGCACATGCGAAGTCGCAAGTCCGGTGGTAGACGAACCCGACCGAGTCGTCGTCAGCCTCCCTCGTCAACGTGAGGCCACCAGGAACCTCAGAGTGTCGATCGGCAGATACGAGCCTGAGGTGCTGAGGATTCCAGCGAAACCAGGCCAGGAACTCCGCGTGCCAGGGCTCGGAGTCCAGCCCCTCCGCGACGACGACGAGGCGAACTTCCTGCGCCGACGTTGCCGTGTCGAGGATGCGCAGCGACACGGAGTTCTGACCCGACGCGGGGCCTGCGACTCCGATCGCGAGGACTGTGGCCAGGACAGTCGGAATCAGGGGCAAGTCGAGGGCGATGGGCCGCATGGCGAGTACTCCAGGCTCGTGAGGCGATCGGCGGGCGTGACGACATCCCTTCCGCAAGCGGAGGCACCGGGGAACGGCAGCGCCGGGCCGCCGTCGACGAGGAACGCGCTATGGCTCACCGAGTTCGCGTCGCACGAGAGCGACAGCGACGCGAGCTCGCAAAGAAGAAGAGAGAGCCTGCTTGTGGGAGGGATCGCCCCTACGGAGCGATCAGCGCCTTCGCCGACTGCGCGCTCCACTCGAGTGCGGTGTCCGGGAAGAGGCCGAGCACGACGATCGCGATCGCTGCGGCGGCGATCACGACGCCGCTGGCGAGCTGCAACCTCGAGGCATTCGGCGCGAGCCCCGCGCCCTCCTCCGCCGGTCGCATGTAGAAGTTCACGACCAGGCGCAGGTAGAACACCATCGACACGATCGACGTCAGGATGCCGACGAGGGCGAGCTGCCAATAGCCGGCCGTGACAGCCTCGCGGAAGAGGTACAGCTTGGCCCAGAACCCCCCGGTCGGCGGGATGCCGGCGAACGAGATCATGATGACGAGGAGCAGGAACGCGACCACGGGCCGCTCGCTGCCGAGCCCGCGGTAGTCCTCGAAGAGCTCGCGGTCACGTCCGTCTCGGTCGACGTAGCCGAGCAGCGTGAATGCGCCGATCGTCGCGAGCGAGTAGGGCAGGAGATAGAACACGATCGCGGCATGTGAGCTGCCCGCCTCCGGCGCGATCGCCGTGACGACGCCGATCAGCAGATAGCCCGTGTGCCCGATCGCCGAGTACGCGAGCATGCGCTTGACGCTCGACTGCACGACCGCGACGACGTTGCCGAAGATCATCGTCGCCGCCGCGAGGAGCACGAGGATCGGCTCGATCGTATCGCGAATCTCCGCCAGGCCGCCGCTGAACGGGACGAGAATTCGCAGAAGCACCGCAAAGCCGGCGACCTTCACCGTCGCCGCCATGAAACCCGTCGTCACGGCGGGCGCGCCCTCGTAGGCATCCGGAACCCACGAGTGGAACGGGAACGCGCCGATCTTGAACCCGAAGCCGACGAGCGTCAGGCCGAGCCCGGCGATCAGCAAGCTCGTGTCGGCGTTGCCGCTACGCACCGTGTCGACGAGCAGGCCGAACTCGATCTGTCGCGTCGCGCCGAACAGGAACACGAAGCCGAGCAGCAGGAAGCCCGTCGAGAAGCCGCCGAGCACGAAGTACTTCAAGCCGCCCTCGACGCTGCGACGCTCGTCGCGCAGGAAGGCCGTGAGGACGTACACCGCCATCGACATCGTCTCGAGGCTGAGGAATGCCATCACGAGGTTGTTCGACTGCGCAAAGAGCGTCATCGCGCCGGCGGACCAGAGCACGAGGCAATGGAACTCGCCGTGATCGGCACCGTGGCGGCGCAGGTAGTCGACGGCCGCGAGAAGCGACAGGAACGCGCCGACGATGATCAGCAGGCTGACGGCGTCGCTGAACGCGTCCACGCGCACCGCGCCCTGGAAGAACATCGCCGCTGCGTCTGCCGACAGCGTCGTCTGCAGCGATCCGAAAGCGAACACGCCGGCGGCCGCCGCGCCGAGAAGCGCGAGGAAGTGGACGCCGAAGCTCTCCTTCTTGCCCTCGAGGAGGCTGCGTCGGAACGCGTCGATCAGCAGCACCAACGCGCCGGTGCCGAAGAGGATCAGCGCCGGCAGGATCGCCTCGAGGTCGGCTCCCGTGACGAGCGGGGCGGGCTGGGCTTGGGCGAGAAGGCTCGCGAACATCGTAGGTTCTTCCGTTTCCGGTTAGTTCCGGCTCAGCGGCCGCTTCCGGCGACCAGATCCATCCACGATTGGACGCTCGGCCCGATCGCCTCGGTGAACCAGGGACTGAAGAGGCCGATCAGGACCATCAACGCGATCAGTGGCGCGAAGAAGCCGAGCTCGCGACCGTTGAGATCCGTCATGCTGTCGTTCGCCTTGTTCTCGGACTTGCCGAGGAAGACGCGGCGGTACAGGACGAGCATGTAGATCGCGCCCAGGATCACGCCACTGCCGGCGAACCCGGCCCACGCGACGTGCTGCTTGTACGCTCCCTGCAGGATCAGGAACTCGCCGACGAACCCGTTGAGGAACGGCAGGCCGATGGACGACAGCGTCGTGATCATGAACACCGTCGCCAGAAGCGGCACGCGCGTCGCGATACCGCCGTAGTCCTCGATCTTGCGCGTGTGCCGGCGCTCGTAGATCGCGCCGACGAGAAGGAACAGCGCGCCGGTCGAGATGCCGTGGTTGATCATCTGCAGCACGCCGCCGGTGACGCCGACCGCATCGCGCGTCCACAGCGAGAAGATGCCGAGCATCACGAAGCCCATGTGCGAGACACTCGAGTACGCGATGAGCCGCTTGATGTCGTCCTGCACGAAGCACATCAGCGCGCCGAAGATGATGCTGATGACCGCGAGGACCGAGATGAACGGAGCCAACTCCGCGGCCGCTTCCGGGAAGAACGGCATCGCGAGCCGGATGAAGCCGTAGGCGCCCATCTTCAGCAGCACGCCGGCCAGGATCACGCTGCCAGCGGTCGGCGCTTCGGTGTGCGCATCCGGGAGCCATGTGTGGAACGGGAACAGCGGCACCTTGATCGCGAAGCTGAGGCCGAACGCGAGGAAGCACCAGAACTGCTCCGTCGCGCTGAGCGGATGCGCGCGCAGCGCCGTGTACAGCTCGCGGATGTCCATCGTCGCGGCTCCGGCCGCGTCGAGGTGGAACCACACGTACAGGATGGCCAGCAGCATCAGGAGGCTTCCGACCATCGTGTAGATGAACAGCTTGACCGCCGCCATCACCCGGTCGCCGCTTCCCCACACGCCGACCATGAGGTAGATCGGCAGCAGCATGACTTCCCAGAACACGTAGAACAGCACGAGGTCGAGCGAGACCAGCACGCCGAGCATGCCGGTCTCGAGCACGAGCGTCGCGATGTGGAAGCCCCGCACGCCCTTCGAGATCGACGTCCACGAGCACAGGATCGCGATCGGCGTCAGCAGTGCCGTCAGCACGACGAGGAACAGGCTGATCCCGTCGATGCCGACCTTGAACGCGACGCCGAGCGAGGGCACCCACGAGTGCTCCTCGACCATCTGGAATTCGCCGCTCGCGCGATCGAACCCTATCAGGAGGGCGATCGCGAGGCCGAACGTCACGAGCGAGCCGAACAGAGCGACCGCGCGCAGCGATCGATCGGCGGCGCCACCCTTCCCCGTCGGCAGGAGGAGCAGGACCAGGGCGGTGATCGCGGGCAGGAAGACTGTGAGGGTGATCATTTCATTCGAGAGCGGTCATTCGAGAATCACCGCGCCGTTCAACGGAACCACGTCGTCATCGCCAGCACGCCGAGCGCGCCGACGAGGAACCACACGGCGTACGTCGGAATGCGGCCACTCTGCAGGCGTCGGAAGAGGTTGCTGAAAGCTCGCACGTAGAAACCCGATCCGTGCACGCAGAGGAAGTCGATGACGATGCGATCGACGAGATAGAACAGCGCCTCCGCGAGAATCGCGACGGGCCGGATGATGACCGCGTGGTACAGCTCGTCGACCCAGAGCTTCTCGCGCGACGCGTTCCAGACGAGCCGGCCGAGCGGGTTCGTCGTGAAGGCCTTCACCAGCTTCGGCAGCATCCGGAAGACGAGGACCGACGCGACGATACCGCCGATCGCCAGGGCGCCGCCGGTGATGAGCCCGGCGAGCTTGCCGTGATCGTCCGCCACGTGCTCCGGGTTCGGGTCGAGCCAGTGGGGGATCGCGAAGTACCCGCCGGCGATCGACAGCGCGGCGAGAATGAAGAGCGGCAGCCGCATGACGAGCGGCGACTCGCGGACGTCGTCGTACTTGACGGCATGGTGTCCGTGATCGTCGCCGGCGCCGTGCGCCTCGGCCTCCTCGCCGCGGTACTTTCCGAAGAAGACCATGACGATCTGCCGGAACGTGTAGAACGCGGTGAAGAACGCGGTGACGAGCCCGACGACCCATAGCACGGTCCAGCCGGTCGCCGCGCCGGCCTCGCCGGCCTTGATGTGCACCTCGTGCAGGATCTCGTCCTTCGACCAGAAACCGGCCAGCAGCGGGAAGCCCGACAGCGCGAGCGCTCCGACGAGGAAGACGAAGAACGTCTGCGGGATCTTCTTGAGGAGCCCGCCCATCTTCCGCATGTCCTGCTCGTGGTGCAGCGAGTAGATGACTGCGCCGGCCCCGAGGAAGAGCAGGGCCTTGAAGAACGCGTGCGTGACGACGTGGAAGATCGCGATCGAGTACGCACCGACGCCGGCGGCGAGGAACATGTAGCCGAGCTGGCTGACGGTCGAGTAGGCGAGCACCTTCTTGATGTCGTTCTGCGAGAACGCGTAGAAGGCGGCGACGATCGCGGTGCAGGCGCCGATGGTGGCGACGATCGCCATGACCTCCGGAGCGGCGCTGAAGAGCGGGCCGAGGCGCGCCAGCAGATAGACGCCGGACGTCACCATCGTCGCGGCGTGGATCAGCGCCGACACCGGCGTCGGGCCGGCCATCGCGTCGGGCAGCCACACGTAGAGCGGGATCTGCGCCGACTTGCCGGTCGCGCCGACGAACAGGCACAGCGCGATCCAGAAGGCCGCCGCCGCACCCTTCTCGGACGCGCCGCCTTCTGGCGATTTGGCCCAGTTGTTGATGTCGAGGAAATCGAAGTCGCCGACGGTGACCCAGATGCCGAAGATGCCCAGCAGGAACGCGAGGTCGCCGACGCGGTTGACGACGAACGCCTTGATGCCCGCCTTGCAGTTGTCGGTGTCCTTGTACCAGAAGCCGATCAGCAGGTACGAGCACAGGCCCACGCCCTCCCAGCCGAGGAACATCAGCACGATGTTGTCGGCCGTGACGAGGACGAGCATCGCCGCCATGAAGAGGTTCAGGTACGCGAAGAACCTCCCGTAGCCGTCGTCGCCCTTCATGTAGCCGATCGAGTACACGTGGATCAGCGAGCCGACGCCGGTCACGAACAAGGTCATCAAGACAGACAGGCGGTCGAGCGACAGCGCAAACGGCACCTCGACCGAGCCGGCGGACATCCAGGTCCACAGCGTCTGGGTGAGGCGCGCGTCTTTCGCCTCGATGCCTTGCATGCCGCTGATCTCGAAGAACGCCGCGACCGCGATGCCGAACGCCGCGATCGGTCCGACGCACGCGATGACGCCCACAGCGCCAACGGGCAGCCGTCGTCGGAGGACGCCGTTGACCAGGAAGCCTGCGAACGGCAGGAGCGGAATCAGGACGAGCCAGTTCTCCATCGTCGGCTTATCCCTTCAGCAGATGAATCGCGCCGGTGTTCGCACTGCGCCAGCGACGGTAGACCGCGAGCAAGATCGACAGGCCGACACCGGCCTCCGCGGCAGCGACCGCGAGGACGATGACGACGAACGCGTGGGTCGTGCCGGCGGACACGTCGCCCGCGCCCGGCGCGCCGATGAACGCGCGGCCGAACGCGATGAGCGTCACGTTGACCGCGTTGAGCATCAGCTCGAGCGACATCAGCAGCACGATGATGTTCTGGCGGCTCAAGACTCCGTAGACGCCGATGCAGAAGATCGCCGTCGCGAAGTAGAGGCAGACGTCCAGGGGTAGAGTCATCGCTCAGAGGCCTTTCACGCGCTCGTCGGCTCGACAGGCTCGGCCGGCGTCTCCGCCGCAGCGGATTCGCCCGCACGGCGCGCCTTCGTCAGGTAGATCGCGCCGATGATCGCGACGAAGATCAGGATCGACGTGAGCTCGAACGCGAGGATGTGCTCGCTGAAGAGCACCTCGCCGACGGGCTTCACCTCGCCGGCGGTCGCGTTCGCGCCTTCGACCGGCGCCGTCAGGTCTTCGACCGCACCGATCGTCGTCGAGCCTCGAATGGCGCCGACGAGCAGCACGAATAGCCCTGCCGAGCCGAGCCCGGCGACGACCTTGCGCCGTCGGCTCACCGACTCCTCGAGCTCTTCCGGCGTCAGGTTCAAGAGCATCAGCACGAACAGGAAGAGCACCATGATCGCGCCGCCGTAGACGAGGACCTGGATCGCGGCGAGGAACGGCGCGCGCAGCACGAGGAACTGCACGGCGACCATCGTGAACACGAATACGAGCCAGATCGCGCTATAGACCGGGTTGCGGCGCGTGACCACGATCAGGCTGGCGACGACTGCGAGAATTGCCGCTATATAGAAGACGACTGCGTCCATGGCAGAGCACTCAGTTCGAGAGCAGCTTCTCCTTGTCGTAAATCATGCTCGCCCGCGACGTCGACACCGTGTAGAGCTTCTCGGTCAGCTCGATAGCGTCACAGGGGCACGCCTCTTCGCACATGCCGCAGTAGATGCACCGCAGCATGTCGATCTCGAAGCTCTTCGGGTGCTTGTCGCGGTCGTCCCACGGCGCCTCCTCGGCGACGATCGTGATGCACATCGCCGGGCATGCGGTCTGGCACATCAGACACGCGACGCACTTCTCCCGCCCGAGCTCGTCCTTCTTCAGCCGATGCTCGCCGCGGAATCCCTTGGCGATCGGCTTCTTGACCTCGGGGTATTGGACGGTGAACGTCTTGTGCCCCCGCACCTTGATCAGGTGCAGGAACGTGTTGAAGAGGCCCATGATGACCGCGGGGAGGTAGATCAAGAACCCCCAGCTGCGGCCGGCAGCCTTGTCCGTCGAGCCCTTCGGTTTCTCGGTCGCGATCGTCACTGTGAACCCCCGCTCTGCTGCACGTGGTCCCAGATCGACACCACCACACCGGTGACGACGATGTTCGCGATCGCCAGCGGAATGAGAGCCTTCCAGCCGAGGCTCATGAGCTGATCGTAGCGGAAGCGCGGCAGCGTCCAGCGCACCTGGATGTAGAGGAGCAGCACCGCGCAGAGCTTGATCGAGAACGCCAGCACCGACACCGCCGTCCCGAGCCAGCCGTCCGGAAGCTCGAAGAAGCCCGGATCCCAGCCGCCGAGGAACAGCGTGACGAGCAGCGCGGCCATCACGACCATCGCGAGGTACTCCCCGAGGAAGTACAGCGCGAACTTCATGCTCGAGTACTCGGTGTGGAAGCCGCCGACGAGCTCGGCATCGCACTCGGGAAGGTCGAACGGCAGCCGGTTGTTTTCCGCCAGCGCCGCGACGAGGAAGATCAAGAACGCCAGCGGCTGATACCACACGTTCCAGGACAGGATGCCCTGCTGCGACGCGACGATCTTTCCGAGGTGGACGTCCCGTGACACCATGAGCACCGACACGATGGCGAGCCCCATCGCGATCTCGTACGAGATGATCTGCGCGCTCGAGCGAATGCCGCCGAGCAGCGAGAACTTGTTGTTCGACGCCCAGCCGCCGAAGCTGATGCCGTAGACGCCGAGCGATCCGACGGCCAGCACGAAGAGGACGCCGACCGAGAGATCGGCGATCTGCAGGCTGCCGGCGTCGGGCGTCGGCGCTCGTCCGACGGGCATGCACGCGAACGCGAGCGCGACCGGCGCGAACGCGAGGAACGGGCCGAGCGTGTAGAGCACGCGGTCGGCGCGCTCGGGGACGATCTCCTCCTTGAACAGGAGCTTGATCACGTCCGCGAGCGGCTGCATGACGCCCTGCGGTCCGACGCGGTTCGGCCCGACGCGGTTCTGGATGAACGCGGCGACCCGACGCTCGGCGAGGACGAGGATCGGGACGAGGCTCATCGCCGCGCCGAAGATCGCGGCCACTCGGATGGCGTCGTACAGGAATTCCATCGTCAGGTTCTCACTCCGTCGATCGTGGCGCCGAGGCCGGCGATGTCGCGGTGCGACCTTCCGGCGAGGGCGGGAACCGCCGCGGCGATCTCCTGGAAGAGGCCGCCCGCGCACACCTTGCGGTCGCGTTTCTCCAGGTGCAGCGTCGCGTCCTGGAATACCTCGTGCTCGGCCGCGATGCCGCGCGGGGCCTGCGTCGCCTGAAGCATGAGCTGGACGCGGCCGTCTTCGTTGACGAGCGTTCCCTTGCGCTCGGAGAACGCCGTCG
>CAYMRB010000363.1:0-10372 GCA_964392615.1 uncultured Planctomycetia bacterium
AGGTCGTGCACGCGGATCTGATCGAGAACGCGATCGCGCCGATCGCGCTCGACGGCCGGAAGTTCTCGCTGTCGTTGCCGCCGTGGAAGCTCGCGACGGTGCTGATTCGCTGTCGTCCGCTCAGCGACGAGTAGTCCGCCGCCGCGTGAAGCGCAGCCCGGTCCACACGTCGTCGATGGACGCGACCTTGTAGTCGACCAGATCTCGCGCCAGGCCGTACGCGCGCACGTCGGCCTGGGTCAAGTCGCACGGCACGCCGGAGGCCTTCTTCGGCCATACGAACCAGATGGAGCCGCGCGGCTCCATCGTGCGAACGGCGACGTCGAACCGCTTGTCTAGTTCGCGTTGGCCACGGACGAACAGCAGCACCAGATTCGCGGTGCCCGTCGCCCGACGCTTGATGCGCACTCCGTCCGGCAGGGCGCCCAGCGTCGCGTCGAAGTCCTGCGGTGCGCCGAGCAGCGCGACGGTGTCGCTGTCGCGAATGCCGAGCTTCTTCACGAGCGGCGTCTTCGCATAGAAGCCAGGCATCCCGGGCACCACCGGGGCCTCGGGACGGTTGCGGATAGCCGCGCGGACGGCGCTGCGAATCACGCGCCATTCCGCGTGGGCCGCGTCGGGAAGAACGTCGTGGATTCGTTCGACCTTCTCGGGCGCGCCGCCGACGAAGAGGGTCGGCACGTGGCGCGTCGACTTCCCCTGGCGCAGCCAGGTCGCCATATCACGCCCCTGGGACGGCAGGCGACCAAGGTCGATGACGAACAGGTCCGGCGGCTCCGCGCGCGCCTCCTTCACCGCCGCGCTGTCGGGTCGCCAGCAAGCGACGACGTCGTGCCCCGCGGCTCGCAAGCGCGCGGCGCGTGCCTCGGCTTCGGCCTCGTTCCAGTGGATCAGCAGGATGCGGCTCAACGCGCGTCCTCCTCTGTGGCTGCGGGGGATCGCGGGTGCAACGGCGCACGCCGTCGCGACGTCTCTCCTACCGCGGCGCGATTCTCGACGCGCCTGCAGGGCGCTGCACAGCAGAACGCGAGAGGAGGACGATCATGCCTCAGACGATGGGGACGTGTCGACGCTGTAGTACGCGCGGATTCACGCTGATCGAGTTGCTGGTGGTGATCTCGATCATCGCGGTGCTGGCGGGACTGGGCTTGAGCGCCCTGCTCCAGGCGCGCAACGAGGCGCACGTCGCCGCGGCTCAGGTCGAGATCCGCTGGCTCACGACGGCGATCACGTCGTACCGCACGGACGAGGGGCGCTACCCGGGAAGCGGTCGGCGCGTCGACGCAGCGACGAATCATCTGCCGGTCATGATCCAGGCGCTCACCGACGATCCACCGCCGGAGGGCGACGGCGGGACCAGCGCGCCGTACGTCGATCTGGAGTTCGAGCGCATCGTCGTTCGTGCCGGCGAGAACGAGGGCGCGGACGGTACGGAGTGGCGGCGGGCAACGCTCGGTGAGATCCGCGACGCCCGCGTCGAGAAGTTCTACCTCGACCCCTTCGGTCAACCGTACGTCTACCGCTGCAATCGCGGCCAACGCGTCGCAGAGTTCATGCGTCTGCACCGTAAGTTCGATCTGTACTCGCTCGGGCCGAACGGCGTGGACGATACGGCCAGCGGGGCGCCGATCGACGCGTCCGACGACGTCGGCAATTGGTGAGAGCTGCCGGCCGAGACAGCAGAACGTGCTTGCACACGCGAACCGGGCGCGGTTCTATCTCCAGCAGGGAAGCGACACGTGACACGGGCGACTGTCCGCGTTGGCGGGCCGCTGACGGAGGAGAGCCGGCCATGTTCACGTGGAGTGCCGGCGGAAGCGGAGCCCGACGACATGAGCAGCGACACGTTCTCGATCGAACCTCCCGACTTCCGCGATGAGCTCGCCGCGCAGGTCGACGCGTGGCTCGAGAGTTCCGGCGCCAGTCACGCGGACGTCGCGGCGCATGGCGTGGGCGAGATCGGCGGCGGCTTGCCGGATGACGTCGATCCGGTCGCGGCGCATCTCTACTGCGCGTGGAAGTCGCTCGCGGAGGAGCCGGAGAACGGCTTGCGCATGCTCGATCTCGGGCATTGCTACGTCGACTCGGTCGAAGACCCCGTGATGGCGGAGCGGGTGTACGAGGAGATCGATCGGCTCGGCAGGCCGGGACTGGCGTCCGGTGTGCTCGAGGAGGACCCGATGTTCTTCCTCGGTTGGCTCTACTGGCTCGGCGGTCGCGACGACGAATCGATCGAGGCGTACAAGCAACTGACCCGACGTCTCGACGACCGTCCGCGGGGGCAGCCGGAGGATCGCGACGGCGCAGCGCTCGCGCACTACCACCTCGGCGGGGTCTACCACGACCTCGAGATGTGGCAAGACGCCGTGCGCGAGTACGACCTGGCACTCGAGCGAATCGACGACGACGGCGCGCGGGATGTCGTCCGCGAACAGCGCGACGGTGCGGAAGCGCGCGCCGAGTTCACGGGCGAGATCGGCCCGACGATCGACTGACAGCACGGAGAGACGATCATGAGCACGATCTTTCAGAAGATCATCGATGGCGAGATTCCCGCGGACATCGTGTGGGAGGACGAACGAGCTCTCGCGTTCAAGGACATCTCTCCGCAAGCGCCCGTTCACGTTCTCGTCATCCCGCGTCAACCCATCGCGAGCGTCGGCGACATGTCGGCAGAGGACCGCGAGCTCGTCGGCCATCTGTTCTGGGCGGCCCAGCAGGTCGCCGCGCAGCTCGAGGTCGAGGACTATCGACTCGTCGTCAACAACGGCAAGGGCGCCGGGCAGGAGGTCTTCCACCTGCATGTGCACCTGCTCGCGGGGCGGCCGTTCTCGTGGCCGCCGGGGTAGTGTCGAGACGTTCCGGACGTGTCAGGCCACGTCGTCCGGCGGCTCGATCGGACCCGTCGATGGCGCCCGCGCTTGCTTGCGGAAGGCTCGTTGCAGGATGATCAGCGCGACGGCGTCGTAGAGCGCGTGGGCGAACATCGGCACGAACAGGTTGTCCGCCGTCACGTCCATCAGCCAGCCGAAGTAGAGTGCCAGCACGAACGTCAACAGGAAGTAGGTCAACGTCATCGCGTGCAGGAGACCGAAGACCAACGCCGTCACGAGGAGCGCCGAGAAGGGCGTCAGATGGAGCTCCATCCAAGGCTGGAAGAAGCCGCGAAACAGCGTCTCCTCGCCGAAGCCGGCAGCGAGCGCCAGGAGCACGATCTGCCAGAGCTTGGCCTCGGAGAGCGCGTGACCGATGATGCGCTCGAGCACCTCGTAGATGCGGCGCATCGGCGCGAGCCGACGTCCCCACGGAGACAGCGAGAACAGCGCGTAGGCGAGCATCGGGGCCGTTGCGAGCGCGCCCTGCCACAGGCTCGTTGCGTCGACGGAAAACGAAAACGGCGGGAAACGGTCCCGCAGCGCGACGATGCCGATGAGCGCGCCGACGAGGGCGAGCGAGCTCTCGAGCACGAAGCCGCCCCAGAAGAGTGCCTGAGCGTTCAGAGATGGCGTCTCGTTCCGCGAGGATTCGTCCATGAAGAAGGACTATAGCAGGCCCGGGGGCATGCGCCAGCCCGTCGTCGGCGTCATGGGATCGGGACGCGATCCACACGACGACCTCGCGGCTCCACTCGGGCGATGGATCGCCGAGCGGGGCTTTCACCTGCTCACCGGCGGTGGGGGGGGCGTCATGGAGGCCGTCAGCCGCGCGTTCGTATCGGTCGAGGAGCGCCGCGGTCTCGCGATCGGTGTCGTTCCAGGACGCGTGGAGGGCGGCGAATACAGCTCGCCGTCCGGCTACCCGAACGATTGCATCGATCTGCCGATACTGACGCACCTGCCGTCGCGCGGCGATCCGCTGCGCGACGAACGGGAGGCGATCGCGATGAGCCGCAATCCCATCAACGTGCTGTCGAGCACGATCGTTGTCGCGCTGCCCGGAAGCGGCGGCACGCGATCGGAGGTCGAGCTCGCGTTACAGTACGGCCGGCCGGTCATCGCGTTCCTGGGCGAGTCGGGCGAGATCGTTGGACTGGATACCGATCGCGTCGCGGTCGCGCGGACCCTGGACGAAGTCGAGCGCTTTGTCGACACGACGCTCGAGAGTTGACTTCGGCGAATGACGCGGCGACGGTGAAGATCGGGTTTGTGCAGAACGCACAGCGGCCGATAGAAGGAGACAGCAGGTACGTCATGAGCACCTCGCACAGTTCGCGGTCGACCTCGCGCCGGGAGTTCCTGAAGCACGGTGTTGTCGGCGGGGTCGCACTCGCCACGGCAGGTATGCCCGCGCCGTCCGTGCACGCCGTGCCGCGCTCGGACGAACCGAAACCGGCGGCGAAGTCACCGTGGAGGATCGGCTGCTACACGCGTCCATGGGACAAGCACGACTACCGCGTCGCGCTCGACGGCATCGCTGATGCCGGTTTTCGATACGTCGGCTTGATGACCACGCGCTCGAAGACGCGGCTCGTGATCTCGACAGCGACGACGCCTGAAGAGGCACAGAAGGTGGGCGATGAGGCGCGCAAGCGCGGGTTGAAGATCGCCTCCGTCTACGGTGGGGGCATCCCGGTCGCGAAGTCGCTCGAGGACGGCATCGCGGGCCTGCGCCGCTTGATCGACAACAGCGCCGCAGCGCGCGCCGAGTCGCTCCTCATGGGCGGCATCGGCGACGCGAAGCTCTACGACCGCTACTACGCGGCGATTCGCGAGTGCGCGGGCTACGCCCGAGAGAAGAAGGTTGCCATCGTGGTGAAGCCGCACGGCGGCACGAACGCGACCGGTCCGCAATGCCGCAAGGCCGTCGAGCTCGTCAAGCACGCGAACTTCCGGCTGTGGTACGACCCGGGGAACATCTACTACTACTCCGACGGCAAGCTCGATCCGGTGGCGGACGCGGCGACGGTGGACGGGATCGTCACCGGTATGTGTATCAAGGACTATCGGCACCCGAAGAACGTCCTGGTGACGCCCGGCGACGGGCAGGTCGACTTCCCGCGGGTGCTCGCACGACTGCGCCGCGGGGGCTTCAAGGGCGGCCCGTTGGTGATCGAGACCCTGGCGCCGGGCGATCTGAAGAAGCTCGCCGTCGAGGCTCGCAAGGCGCGCGGACTTGTCGAGTCTCTCGTTGCCGCGTCCGAGGAGCGTCGGTCGACGCGGTGATCAGTCCGCAGCCTCGGCCTCGTCGATCTCGACAAACCCGCCGCCGAGGTCGATGACCCGGATCGCGCCGTCCAACACGACGACGCTCGTCGATAGGTGGTGACCGCAGTCGCGGCTCCAGCGCAACTCCCCGGAGCCTGCGTCGAGGGCGTAGACGTGCCGATCATAGCTCGCGACGAAGACGGTCCCGCCGCCGATGCTCGGCGCGCCGGAGATACAGTCGGTCGCCGAGAACTTCCAGCGCCGTTCGCGCGTCGCGATGTCGACAGCGTAGACGTCGCCGTAGAACGTCGAGAAGAACACCGCATCCTGCGTGACCGCGACGCCGGCCGTCTCCGACGTCCAAGGGCCATTGAAGCGGGCCGGGCCCGAATCTCCGGCGTGTTCCCAGATCACCTTCCCGTCGCGGCAATCGACCGCGTAGAGCGTGCTTTGCATGATGTAGCCCTGCGGATGCCGCACCGGAGAGCCGAGCACGTACACGACGTCGTCCGCTACCGCCGGCGCGGAGGTCACGTCGAGGTCCGTCCGCCACCGCTCGCGGCCGTTGCGCGCGGTCAGCGCGCCGAGGTGGTTGCCGTGGTCCTGCGAGCCGCAGTAGTAGACCGCGAGACCGTCGGTTGCCAACGAGAGAGTTCCGGCGCCGCACTGCGTCTCCCACAGCGGGGCGCCGTCGCGCGCATCCGCCGCGCGAACGTGGCCGTCCGAGCTCGCGACGATCACCGCATCGTCGAGGACGACGGCCGTCGATGGCCGGCGCCCCTCCTCTCCGAAATCGTGCGTCCACGCGATGTGCCCCGTCCGCGCGTCGACTCGGTACAGCTTGCCGTCTTTGCCACCGAAGAATACGTGGCTGTCGAGGATCTGCGGCGTCGGCGCATGCGAGTGGACGCGCGTGGGTACCTTCCACACGACGGTTCCCGTCTCGACGTCGACCGCGTAGACGTGCGGCGGTTCCGGCTTCGGCGGCGGGGCGTTGAATCGAATCCCGGACTCCAGGGCGAGCTCCGACGCGTGGAAGATCGCCAGGTCGCCGTGCAGCACGAAGCCGGACGTGCGGAACCACTGGCGCGATCCCTGGCGCAGAAGCTCGGTCTTGCGTACGTCCCCGGGCATCACGACGCCCGATCCGTCGAACACGCCCGTCCGATCGAAGCCGCCGCGGTGGATGCCGATGCCGCGCAAGACCGGCGCGCGTCGCGGCTCTAGGTAGCGCCAACCGGCCACGCACGCGACGCCGCACGCGACGAGGGCGACCAGGATGACGACGGCGAGGCGTGCCCCGCCGGAACCTCGAAGAGAACGTGTACGTCGCATGGTCGACCTCATGGCGCCTCCGATCGCGGCAGCGGCAGATCGGCGTACACGACCTCCTCGGAGAGATCGTCGCGGACGCTCGCGAGCACGGTCCCGTCCCGTCGAATGATGCGGCTCTGCCCGTAACCGAACCAGCGCGGCTTCACCCTCTCGCCGGCGGCGTTCGTCGTCGGGGTGACCGTCCAGTTCGCTCCGACGATGTCGAAGCCGTTCTTCTTGGCGATTGCCGGCAGGCGGACGTCGAACCAATCGCTGCCCGCGTCCTCCACCCACGCGATCGAGTAAAGGAGCGTATCGACCTTCAGGTCCGCGAGGATCTTCGACTGCTGGTGGATATCGAAGCAGACGAGAAGGCCGAGGCGGCCGAACGGTGTGTCGAGGACGGGGTTGCCGAGCGTTCCCTCGCTCGCCCAGCCGCGCTCGGCCCACGGCCACGGGTTGCGCTTGCGGTAGTGCAGCGCGATGCGGCCGGCGGGATCGAGCAAGACGACCGTGTTGTAGTACTTCCTCGCCTTGCGATCGACCTCGAGGAGCGGCACCGTGATGTAGATGCCCTCCTGCAGCGCAATCGTGCTGAAGTGGCGGGTCGATGGACCGGGAACGGTCTCCGCGGCCGAGCCAGGATCGACGCCGGTAAGGCCGCCACTGAGCGGGCGCGTGCCGACCTGCCAGGTCTTCGTGAGGTCCTGGCTCATGTAGCCGGTAACCGCGGTCTCGGGAAGAACGACGATTTTCGCCCCCCGTGACGCGGCCCGCCGCACGAGGTGCGCCAGGTTGACGCGGTTCTCCTTCGGCTCGCCGAGGCGCGACGTCGCCTGGACGACTGCGACGCGGAACGTATTCGCGGGGCGATCGTCGAGGCGCAGGCTCTTCTCGATACGCCGTTCGTCGAGATTCCACACGCGAACGATGCCGCGCCGATTCGCCGTGGCGAGACGCGAGCCCATTCGGTCGAACGCGACCACTGGGCCGCCGAACGGCAACGTCGTCGGTGTTGTATCTCGTTCGGAAAAGAGCGTCACGCGACCCATATCCCCGATCGCGCTCCACCCGGGGCACTGGAAGGCTTGGCGCAGCGCCGCGGGTCGGCCCCGCGAGCTCAGAGCGGCAGCGGGTTGGGGTAGCCACGCCGTCGGCACCGTCAGCGGCGACGACCGTCCGATCGGCCAGCCGAACCGGCTGAAGGGCGGTCGGCCGATCACGTGCTCGCCGCGGTAGACCTCCTTGAACTTCCGTCGTCGGCCGTCCGTCCTGGTCCAGACCCCGAGGAAGAGCGTGTCCTCGGCGCGCCGACCGCGCGTGCTCTGTCCGTTCCCATCGACGGGTACGGGAACGAGGACGATGATCCTTCCCATGCCGTTCGGATCGTAGCTCAAGCTCGGCGCGAAGCGGGGCGAGCCGGATCGCGGCACCGTGCCGATCGATATCGGAGGGCCGTCTCGATAGACTTCCCAGAGGATGACCTCGCCCCCTTCGGTCAGCGTGACGAGGCCCCCGTAGGCGAAAGTCGCCGCGGCGAAGGAGTCGTCGTGTTCGTCGCCGCGGGCGAGCACGCGGTGCGGCTCCTGCTCGCCCGCGCGCCAGAGTCCCATCTTCTTCTGCGGGCGCATTCGTTCGCCAGGTTCACGCGACCGCTCCCACACAGCCATAGCGAGCGTCTTGCCGTCGTCGCTGAAGAGGATCGGGGCGGTGGCGCGGGCGACGGTCTGTCGCTTGCCGCTCTGGAGGTTCCAGAGAGTGACCCAGGTATTCCAGTTCGTTCCGGGATGATTGGTCGCCGGCTGGAAGAAGCCGGCGGCGAGGCGCGTGCCGCGTGGCTCGAAGGCGAGCGCCGAGGCCTGGACGTAGTCATCGTGCGGCGAGTCCCTTCGTGAACCGAGGCGCGTCGTGCGACTCGGACCGTCGCGCGTGTTCGGAGTGTCCGCGAGGAGGGGGACGGTCAGAAACGACAGGACTAGGGGGGCCAGCGAGCGTGTTCGCATGATACTGCCGATGCTCTTCGTCGGGTGGAGCCGGAATCGACAAGAGCATGGTAACCGCTAATAGACTCGGGTCGTTGTGGGGAAGTCGCCCGTTACGATGTCGAGACGGAGAAGGCCGCGTCGTTGCGATTCGACAGCTCCCGAGAGCGACGCGAGAGCGCCGGCTTTCGCCTTCGCGCTTGCAATCCCGGTGGGGATCTCCACCATCCGGTCCATGATCGCGAGGAACGAGACTCCCCCGGAATCCGCGAGCAGGCCGGACCCGGGCGCTATCCGCCTGCGCGGCGTGCGTCAGAACAACCTGCGCGGCGTCGACGTCGACATCCCGCTCGGCAAGTTGACCGTCGTCACCGGCGTCAGCGGCTCCGGCAAGTCGAGCCTCGCGTTCGATACGCTCTACGCCGAGGGGCAGCGCCGCTACATCGAGACGTTCTCGGCGTACACGCGGCAGTTCCTCGACCGGCTCGCGCGTCCCGATGCCGATTCGATCGAGGGCATCCCGCCGGCTGTGGCGATCGATCAATCCGGCGCGATCAAGACCTCGCGTTCGACGGTAGGTACGCTGACCGGCGTCAATGACTACCTGAAGCTCCTGTGGGCGCGCGCCTCGGACGCGCACTGTCCCGGTTGCGGCGACGCGGTCGTGCGCGAGGATACCGCCAGCGTGCTCGCCAGCATCGACGAGCTGGGCGGCGACGCGTTTCCCGTACTCGTCGTCGGTCCGGTCGATCTCGGCGGTTTCGACGATCCGAGCGTCGTCGCGCACTCGCTGCGGCACCAGGGTTACGCGCGGTTCCTGCGCGGCACCGATGTCGTACGACTCGACGATCTCGACGCCGACGATGTGAACGCTCGCGACCTGCACGTCGTCGTCGATCGCTTGACGGCGCGTTCGTCGCGCGCGCGACGCGCCGATTCGATCGAGCAGGCGTTCCGCATCGGACACGGGCGCGCTCGCATCGTCTTCGGCGCCGGCGAGGCGTCCTTCACCGAGGGGCTGCGCTGCCCGCGCTGCGAGATCGACCTGCCGCGCGCGACGCCCGGCCTGTTCTCGTTCAACACGCCGTACGGCGCGTGTCCCGAGTGCCGCGGCTTCGGCCGCGTGATCGAGATCGACTGGGGCCGCGTCGTGCCGGACGCGCGCAAGACGATTCGCGGCGGCGCGATCAAGCCGTGGACGAGCCCGTCGCGTCGCAAGCGACTTCGCCAGTGCATCCGCGCGTGCGAGGAGCGCGGCGTGAGCGTCGACACTCCGTGGGAGTCGCTCGACGAGCCGGACCGGCAGTTCGTCCTCGAAGGCGGCGCCGGCTGGGGTGGCGTGCGAGGCTTCTTCCGCAAGCTCGAGGAGAAGAAGTACAAGATGCATGTGCGCGTCCTGATCTCGCGATACCGCGGGTTCACGACGTGCACCGCGTGCGATGGCGGTAGACTGCGGCCGGACGCGCTATCGTTCCGCGTCGCCGATCTGACGCTGCCGGAGTTCTGGGCGTTGCCCGTACGCGACGGACTCGCTCGCGTCGATGCGCTCCTCGCCGATGGACTTCCCCGGCCCGTGCGCCTCGTGACCGAGGAGGTCGCGTCGCGGTTGCGCTATCTCGAGTCGGTCGGGCTCGGGTACCTGACGCTCGATCGCCAGTCGCGCACGCTCTCCGGAGGCGAAGTCGAGCGCGTCAACCTGACCGCGGCTCTCGGCGCGTCGATACTCTGTACGTGCTCGACGAGCCGTCGATCGGCCTGCACGCGCGCGACAACGATCGCCTGCTCGAGATCCTGCGCCAGGTGCGCTCTCGCGGCAATACGGTCGTCGTCGTCGAGCACGACCCCGACATCCTCGGTGCGGCGGATTGGCTGCTCGACATCGGCCCGGGATCAGGAAGCGAGGGCGGCACGATCGTCGCGGCGGGAACGGTC
>CAYMRB010000364.1:0-10336 GCA_964392615.1 uncultured Planctomycetia bacterium
CTCATGCCGGCGCAGATCTCCGGCGGCATGAAGAAGCGCGTCGGCCTGGCACGCGCGCTCGCGCTCGACCCGGAGATCATGTTCTACGACGAGCCCGGCGCGGGGCTCGACCCGATCACCGCAGGCGTCATCGACAAGCTCATCCACGATCTGAGTCGCAAGCTGTCGGTCACCTCGATCGTCGTCACGCACGAAATGGAGAGCGCGTTCCGCATAGCGGACCGCATGGTGATGCTCTACGACGGTCGCATGGTGGCCTGCGGCACTCCCGAGGAGTTTCGGTCGACGGACGATCCCCTCGTGCGGCAGTTCGTCAACGGCGAGCCCGACGGACCGATTCCGCTGCGCCGCTCGAGCACGGATTACGAAGAGGACCTTTTGGCTTAGCAGCCCGATGAAAAAGACAATCCGGCGCGATGGCGGCCATTTCGCCCAGGTTCTTCGCAGCCGGCTGCCACGAAGCGAATCGACGGCGTCGAGGGCCGCTGGAACGAGAGAACGATGAGCCGCAAGAAACAGAACGAAGTCCTGGTCGGAAGCTTCACCGTCGTCGGTGGCGGCCTCTTCCTCCTCCTCGTCTTCCTGATGGGCGGGCTCGACGGCTGCGTCCGCGACATGACGGAAGTCCGCGCGGTGTTCGACGACGTCCAGGGCCTGCAGGCCGGCGATCCGGTGTACCTGTTCGGCATGCGGAGCGGCAACGTCCGAGCGATCGAGCTGGGCAAGGGCGAAGCCGAGGGCGATGCGCGACTCGTCGTGACGATGGCGATCCCGTCGGCCTACCGCCCCCTCCTGCGAACGACGACGCGCGTTTACATCGACAAGACGCTGACGGGCAATCTGAGCGTCCTGGTGCAGCAAAACACGATCGACCGAGGCGCCCGTCTGCCCGAGGGACGCGAACTCGCTGGTACGCCGGCCGCCGACTTCGGTGCGATCGCTCAGGAGGCGGCCGACGTGCTCCAGGCGGCCGAGGAAGCCATCGTCGCGATTCAGTTCATCGTCGACAAGACGCAGAAGGAAGGGCATGTCACAAAGACGCTCGAGGGCATCTCCGGTGCAGCGAACGAGCTTCGCGCGCTGCTGCCGACCTTGAGCTCCGAGGTCAAGGAGAGCCTCGACGAGGTCGATCGCACGCTCGTCACGGTTCGCGAGACGGTCGAGGAGAACCGCGGCAGCCTCCGCGCGACGCTCGCGAACCTCGAGACGGGCTCGGCTAGCCTCGACAAGCTCATCGCATCGCTCGAGCGCACGCCGGCGGAGATCCAAGAGGTACTCGCGGTCGTGCGACGCGCCGCAGCCAGCGTCGGCGATCTCGTCGAGGAGAATCGCGTGCACCTCGACTCGATCCTGACCGACCTCGACACGACGGCCGCGAACGCCGCGAACCTGACCTCGGAGGTCAAGCGACGTCCGTGGCGACTCCTCTACAAACCGACCGTCGAGGAGATGCAGGCCCTCGAGCTGTACGATTCGGCCTGGGCGTATAATCTGGCGGCCACCGAGCTGCACAAGAGCGCGCGCAATCTGGCAGCGCACCTCGAGCGCTCCCCCGCTGCCGACGGAACCTCGGACGAGCGGGACGCCCGGTATCAAGCGGCGCTGAAGACAGCCCTCGAACGCGTCGAGGCGAGCCTGCGCGGCAAACGCGAGGCGGAAGAGGCCTTCTGGGCGCGTCTGAACGGCGTCGACGACGAGTAGGTGCTGGCCGTCACCAGTAGCTGGTGTAGGTCGTCGTGCGGATTCGTTCTCACGGCACGGTCGCCGCGAGCGGAGCGGACGCGAGAGCCTGGCGTATCCGTCGCAGCAGGTCTTCCCCGTCGAAGGGCTTGCGGACAAAATCGAAGGCGCCGAGCTTCGTCGCTATCACGGCCATATCCGTATCGCCATGGTCGGAGACGATGATCACCGGAAGGGCGACGCCGAGAGACCGAAGCTTCTTCAGAAGCTCGAGGCCGCTCATATCCGGAAGCTCCACGTCGAGAAGCACACACCCCGACCGCATCGGCTCGTCGACGCGCAGGAAGTCTCGCGCGGTCGCGAAGGACCGACACCGCACGCCAACGGCCTCGACAACGCTCTCGACGGTGTTGCGCACGTCCTCGGAGTCATCGATCAGAAACACCGTCTGGCTCACCGCCGACGTCTCTGACGGCGACTCCGATTCGGCGGGTAGCGAATCGAGGAGCGCACGCACTCTGTCAAGGAGCTCGCTCGGGCCGAACGGCTTCTGCAGAAACTGCGACGGATCCGTTGAATCCACGTCGACCGTCTCCTCGTACCCGTCCGGGTATCCCGACATGAAGAGCGTCCGGGTGCGGGGCCGGTGCTGCCGGAGGCGTTGCGCCAGCTCCGGCCCGCTTGCCCCAGGCATGACGACGTCGGTGACGAGGAGATCGATCGCACCGTCGTGAGACCCGCTGAGCTCGAGCGCCTCACGAGGGCAATCCGTGCCGAGAACCTCGTAGCCGCTCTGACTGAGGACCTCGCAGACGAGCGAGCGCACCTGAACGTCGTCGTCCACGACAAGAATCGTCTCGCCGTCGCCTTCGCGCCCGCGGCTCCCTCGCGTGACCTCCCTCGCCGACGAGGCGGGCGCGCGAGAATCCTCCAGCAGGGGGAGAGCGATTCGGAACGTGGTCCCACGCCCGACCTGGCTCTCCACACTGAGCTTGCCCCCGAGCTGCTCGATCGTCCCGTGCGCCATCGATAGGCCGAGCCCCGTCCCCTGCCCCGAGCTCTTGGTAGTGAAGAACGGCTCGAAGATTTGCGGGAGGATCTCGGCCGGGATCCCCGCTCCGGAATCGCTCACAGCGATCACCCCGCGCGCGCCCCGGTCGTCGTCGCCGGCTTTTTCGAGGGACACGGTCACGGTCAGCACGCCGCCCAGCGGCATCGCGTCGCGGGCGTTCACGGCCAGGTTCATGATGACCTGATTGAGCTGCGCGACATCCACCCGGACCGGCAGGGAGCTGTCGTCCTCCTCCTGCGAGAAGACGAGTTCGATATCCTCCTTGACGAGATGGCGGACTAGCTCGAACGCGTCGATCGCGACCGATCGCAGGTCGACGTCTTCGAGCTCGAAGACCTGCTTGCGAGAGAAGGCCAGCAGTTGGCGCGTCAGGGCCGCGGCTCGCGTCGCGGCGTTGCAGATCTGTTCGGCCGGTCGTGCGATGTGTCGATCGGGCGAGCTTCGCAGCAGCGACGCGTTTCCGAGGACGACGGTCAGGAAGTTGTTGAAGTCGTGGGCCACGCCGCTCGCCAGGTGCCCCAACGCCCACAATCGCTCCTTCTGAATCACCTCTTCCTGCGTCCGACGAAGCTCCTCGACGGTCCTCTCCAGCTGCCGCTTGCTCTCTTCGGCTTCCGCGGCGGCTCGCTTGCGAGAAGTGATATCGCGCAGGACCGTCAGCAACGCGGCCTTCCCATCGTGGTGGATGGCCCGCGACAGCACGTCGATCGGCAGCACGCACCCGTCCTTCCTGGCCAGCTCGTACTCACGGACGGACGGAGGGCCGCCGGCGAGGACCTCGGCGCCGCGGGCTGCGGCGCGCTCACGATCCTGCGGCACCAAGAGTTCCACCGACACGATTCCCATCAGCTCGTCGCGGGAGTACCCCGTCAGCTCACACAGCCTCTCGTTCGCGTAGGCGATCGTCCCGTCGATCTGGATGCCGACCGCATCGGCGTGGCTCTCGAGGAGATTGCGATACCGATCCTCGCTCTCGCGCAACGCCAGCTCGCCGGAACGTCGCGCGATCGCGTCCGCGAGCAGATGGGCGACCGACTGCAGGAAGTGAACGTCGTCCACGCTGAACTGCCGCCTGCGCCGCGAGTGGGCTCCCAGCACTCCGAACGGCGCCTCGTGCTCGCCGATGATGGCCACGCTGATACCGCTGACGACGCCATGCTCGTGCAGCAGCTCCGGCCCGTTGAAGCGGGTCTCCGTCGGCAGGTCATCGACCAGCACAGGCTCACCAGCGGCCAGCGTGTAGCCGGCCTGCGAGTCAAGCTGCGCGCCGACGGTCGCGGACCCGACCAGTCCCTCCTGCCACCCGACGCCCGCGCGCAATCGAAGCTCCTCTCCCCCCGGCAGGAGCTCCAGCACTTTGCAGAACTTCACGTCGAGCGTGTCCGCGATCGTGCGGACCGCGCTATCGAACAGCTCGTCCAGAGCAAAGGAGCAGCCGACGGCCAGCTGGCCCAGCCGAGCGACCGCGGTTTGCTGGCGCCCGTACTGCTCCAGGGCTTGCTCCGCCGCTTTGCGGTCGCCGATGTCCGTGATGCTGCCCCTGATCAACTGCCGGTCCGTGGCCGGGAGGTGAAACAGCCGCACCTCGGTCAGGACCTCGCGCCCGGCCGCATCGACGAACTTCCACTCGAACAACGGCGTTTCGCCGGCGAGCGTCCGTTCGTTGAGCTCACGCACGAGTTCCGCGGACGAGACTCCGTTCGCCTGCACGGGCGCGCTGATCTCGACGGGCCCGACCTCGGCCAGCGCTTCGCGATCTCGCCCGAAGAGATCGACCGCGTTCTGGTTGACGTCGACGAAGCGCCCCGACTCCGCGTCGAGGATCACCAGCGCCTCGGGAGCGTGTTCGAAAAGCGCGCGCCAACGGCTCTCGCTCTCGCTCAGTTCGCGCATCGCGAGCCATGTCGTGAGCGCATCCTCGACGCGACGACCGATCTCGGTCAGCAGTCGCTTCTCACCGTCGGTCCACTCGCGCTCGTGCGCGCAACGGTGGAGCCCCAGCGCCCAGAGCGGGCCCGTTCGGGGGCGAATGGCCACGGCCATCAGGCCGCGGATCTGCAGCCTCTCGGCCAGATCCGGGCCGACGATTTCCGCAACGTCAGCGCCGCAGCGCACCAAGGGCTCACCGACGCGACCCACCTCCTCGAGCAGCACGTGAAGCGGCACCTCGATCGGAATCTCGGCGTCCGTGCCGCCGAGGCCGGCGAACCCCGCCCTGGTGCGTTCGATGGGCACACAGACCGAGCTCGCCTCCGGCGCACAGGGGTAGCAGAGCCAGGCGCGATCGGCGCCCAGGACCTCTAGCAACTCGTCCAGCACGCCGCCCAGCATCGCCTCGACGCAAGTGGCGGAGACGATCCGCTGGTGAACGCGGTCCATCGCGACGAGCCGGCGCAGGTGCGCCTTCTCCTCGGCCTCTCGCACCTGATCACGCTGAACCGCGGCCAGCCGGGCGGTCAGGAGGTACACGCCGATGCCCAGACCGACGAACGCCGCGACGCCGAGAACATCGCGCGCCCTGTCCAACAGGCGGCTCTCGTTTCCGACGAGCCACACGTCGTCCAGCGCGTCGATCTCCTCGGTGAAATCGAGGGCGAGGTCGCCCGTCAGGCAAACGATGACGAACAGGAACGCAGCGCGGAGGCGCTCACGTCCGAAGTCCCGCAGGAGCAGCACGACAAGCGGCAGGAACACGGCGACGGACAGCGCCAGTACGATGAGGCCCTCCCAGTAGGCGGTGATCAGCCCCCCGTGACGCGCGAACCTGAACGCGACATTGGACGTGGCGATCACCGCGGTCCCGATGAGGACCAACAGAACCAGACGACGCCAAGGCGGGTTGGACGCCGTCTCCCTCTCGGACGGGACGTCTCTCGCCTCGGGGCCTGCCGTATCGGCGACGCCCTCGTCTGCGCACGTTCTCGCCATCACCGCTCCTCTCTAGCCGGTTGACGCGCTGCCGTTGGGTATCGTTCACACATCGCGGTCGGTTGACAAGGGGGTGGTGTCGTCAGCTCGTGCTGCTCTGCTCCTGAGCGGCGTCGATCAGGGCGATGCCGATCCGTCCGGCTCGGTATCCAGAAGCGCGCGGACTCGGTCCAGGAGCTCGCTCGGCGCGAAAGGCTTCTGCAGGAAACGCGCCGAGTCCGTCGCGTCCAGACCGAGCGTCTTCGCGCAATCGGCCGCGTATCCCGACATGAACAGCGTACGAAGGCGAGGGCGGCGCTGCCTCATGCGCACCGCCAGCTCCGGACCGCTCGCTCCCGGCATGACGACGTCGGTGATGAGCAGCTCGATCACCGTGTCGTGCGACGCGCCGATCTCCAGAGCGTCACGCGGACAGTCGGTCTCGAGGACCTCGTACCCGTGCCGACTCAGGATATCGCTGACGAGCGTCCGTACCTGCGGGTCGTCGTCGACGACGAGGATCGTCTCGCCCGCTCCACCGCTCTCGCGCCTCTTTCCGGGCTCGATGGCGGCTCGGGGCTCCGAAGCGCTTTCGCAGAGGGGCAGAGCGACCTTGAATGTGGTCCCGCACCCCGGCTCGCTGTCGACCGTGATCCGACCGCCGAGCTGCTCGATCGTACCGTGCGCCATCGACAGCCCCAACCCCGTCCCCTGACCGGGGCCCTTCGTCGTGAAGAACGGCTCGAAGATCTGCGGCCGGATTTCCGCCGGAATCCCCGTGCCGGAATCGCTCACAGCGAGCACGCCGTGTGACACGGTGCCTCGGTCCGTGTCGACATCTTCTCGCGACACCGCGATCTTCAGCGCCCCGCCGTGCGGCATCGCATCGCGGGCGTTCACCGCCAGATTCATGACGACCTGGTTCAGCTGCGCGACGTCCACACGAATCGGCAGGTCGCCCTCGTCGCAGTCGCACGAGAACGACAGCTCGATGTGTTTTTCGAGGAGATGCCGCGTGAGCTCGACGGCCTCGGCCGCGAGCTTGCAGAGGTCGACGTCCGCGAGCTCGAAGACCTGCTTGCGAGAGAAGGCTAGCAGCTGCCGTGTGAGGGCCGCAGCACGGTTCGCGGCATCGCCGATCTGATCGGCACGCCGCGCAACCCCGTCGTCCGTCGACAGGCGCAGCAGCTCCGCGTTCCCGAGTATGACAGTCAGGACGTTGTTGAAGTCGTGAGCGACACCGCTCGCCAGCTGACCGAGTGCCCACAGCCGCTCTTTCTGGATCATCTGCTCCTGGGTCCGCTGAAGCTCCTCCAAGGTGTTGCGGAGCACCGATTCGCTCTCGCTCAGATCGCGCAGCGTCAGCAGGGTGGTGAGCGCGTCCTCGACCCGACGTCCGACCTCGGTGAGCAACCGCTTGTCATCGTCCGTCCACTCGTGCTCGTGCGCACACCGGTGAAGGCCCAACGCCCAGTCAGGCCCCTTCCGCGGACGGACGGCCTGGACCATCATGCCGCGAATCTGAAACTCGAGGGCGAATTCTCGGCCGAGCGACGCCTCGATTTCCTCGCCGTAACGCGTCAGCGGTTCACCCGTACGCAAGACCTTCTCGATCATGCCACGGCGCGGCGCGTCGAGCGGCAACGCGACGTCCGGTCTCCCACCGATTCCCGGGAACTCCGGCCGAGTTCGCTCGAACGGCAATCCGACCGAGGCGACCTGCGGATCGCAGGGGCAGCTGAGCCACGCGCGATCGGAATCGAGGATGTCCAGAAGCTCCCTCAACACGCCGCCGAGCATGTCTTCGACGCTGTCGGCGCCCGCGATCACGTGCTGCACGCGATCCATGGCCACGAGATGACGCAGCCGCGCCTTCTCCTCGATCTCCCGAGCGCGGTCGCGCTGCACCGCCGCGAGCCGCCCGGCCAGCACGTAGACTCCGACGGCCAGCCCGACGAACGACGCGACGCCGAGAAGGTCGCGAGCCTTGTCCAGCGCACGGCTCTCCTTTCCGATGAGCCACACATCGTCCAGCGCGTCGAGCTCCTCGGTGAAATCGAGCGTGAGGTCGCCGAGCATGCAGACGATGACGAACAGGAACGGAAAGCGAAGGCTCTCCCCGGCGAAGTCCCGCAGAAGCGAGATGACGAGCGGAAGGAAGACGCCGATGGACAGCACCAGGACGATGAGATCCTCCCAGTGGGCGCTGACCAGTCCCGCATGGCGCGCGAACTTGAACGAGACGCGCGCCACGGCGATCGTCGCGATCCCGGTGACGATCAACAGCAACAGTCGACGCCAACGCGGGGACAGAACCCCATCCGACGACACCCCCGCGGAGTCCCTCCCGTTCCCTCCTGCGTGCTCGGCCGAAGCACGCTCCAAGATGCCGCTCACCGTCGAGGCTCCTCTCTCCCGACGAAGCCCGTTCCCGAGTGCGCACATCCTCCCTTCTCGCAGCCCCGATCACAAGGGGGTCCTGACGAGCGCGTCAGCGCGCTCGTCGTGCGAGATACCGCCCGGTGTGGCTCGCGTCGACCGCCGCGACGTCCTCCGGCGTCCCGGCCGCGATGATCCGCCCGCCATCGTCGCCGGCCTCCGGGCCGAGATCGATGACCCAGTCCGCCGCTGCGACGACGTCGAGCTGGTGCTCGATGACGACCATCGTGTGGCCCTGATCGACGAGCCTCTGGAAGACGTCGACCAGGCGCCGCACGTCATCGAAATGCAGCCCGGTCGTCGGTTCGTCGAGGATGTAGAGCGCGTCGCCACGCCGCGAGTCGACGAGCTCGCCCGCGAGCTTGACGCGCTGCGCCTCGCCCCCGGACAGCGTCGTCGCCGCCTGGCCGAGCCCCAGATAACCGAGGCCGACCGACTCGAGCGTCTCGAGGATGCGCAGAATGCCCGGCTGGTTCGCAAAGAACTCGATCGCTCGCGAGACCTCCATGTCGAGCACGTCCGCGACCGACGCGCCCTTGAGCAGGACGTCGAGCGTCGCGTCGTTGTAGCGCTTCCCGCGACACTCGTCGCAGCGTACCCAGACGTCGGACAGGAAACGCATCTCGATCTTGCGCATCCCCTGCCCGCCGCAGCCGAGACACGCGCCGGTCGGCGAGTTGAAGCTGAAGCGATCCGGCCCGTAGCCCCGCGTCTTCGACAGAGTCAACGAGGCGAAGAGCGCGCGCACGCGCTCCCAGACGCCCGTATACGTCGCGGGCGTCGACTTCGGCGAGCGACCGATCGGACGCTGGTCGATGACGACGACGCGCGCGAAGTCGTCCAGGCCGCGAGCCGCGCGGACGGTGCGCGTGGCCAGCCCGGACGCGCCGGGGTCATCGCCGTCGCCGGAAGGGTCCTTGGCGATTCGCGCCAGCACGTCCATCACCAGGCTAGATTTCCCGGAGCCCGAGACGCCGGTGACCGCTGTGAGGAGCCCCTTCGGAATGCGTACGTCGACGTCACGGATGTTGTGGCACGTGACGGCGTCGAGCTCGATCCACGCGTCTCCTGGCGACCGGCGCGGTGCGCGTTCGACGCCGTGCGCGTCATCCCGCAGCCACGGTCCCGTGACCGACGCGGGATCGTTCGCGACGTCGCTCGGCGTGCCCTCGGCGACGACCTGCCCGCCGCGGCCGCCCGCCCCGGGTCCGAGATCGATCAGCCAATCGGCCGCCTCGATCGTCTCTCGGTCGTGCTCGACCAGGACGATCGTATTCCCCTGGTCGCGCAACTCGGTCAGGCTGCGAAGCAGGCGGCCGGTGTCCCGCTGGTGCAGGCCGATCGTTGGCTCGTCGAGCACGTAGATCACGCCGACGAGACGATTGCCGAGTTGCGAGGCGAGCCGGATGCGCTGCGCCTCTCCACCCGACAACGTGCGCGCGCTGCGGTCGAGCGTCAAGTACCCGAGACCGACGTCCTCGAGGAATCGCAAGCGATTGTCGATCTCGCGGCGCACGTCGCGGACGATCTCCTCGTGCCGGGCGTCAAGCACGAGCGAAGCGAAGAACTCGCGCGCAGCCGAGATGGTCGACTCGAGCACGTCGTGAATGCGCAAGCCCCCGACCTCGACCGCCAGGGATTCCGGACGCAAGCGTCGCCCACCGCAGACCGAGCACACCTGCTTGCGAAACAGCACGTCGAGCGAATGCCGATCGAGAACCGGATCGGAATCCAGCGCCCACTCCTCGAGGAGTACGGCGAGACCCCGCCAGCTCGTCTCGTGGCGCCGTCCCCCGCGCATCTTCACCGACACCGTGCCGGTCTCGGTGCCGTACAGAAGCGCGTCGCGAAGCGACTCGGGGATGTCGCCGATCGGCTCGCGACCGAAGCCGTGCTCGGCGACGAGCGCCATCGCGGTTCGCAGCACCGACGGTCGCGAGGTCGACAGCAGGCGCTGAAGATTCGGGTCGAGAGCGCCGGGCAGCGGTCGCTCAGGGTGTGACAAGACCCGGGCCGGATCCACGCGACGCTCGACGCCGACGCCTCCGCAGCGCTGGCAAGCACCCTCGAAGCTGTTGAACGAGAACATGCGCGGCGTCAGCTCGCCCTCGAAGCGGAAGTGCCAATCGGGACACGTGGCGGTGCGCGTCCAGAACTCCGGCACGTCCGCCTCGACGCTCGCCTCTGCCGACTGCGAGCGCGGCGAATCCAACGCGAGGATGCCGTCGCCAATCTCGT
>CAYMRB010000365.1:0-10326 GCA_964392615.1 uncultured Planctomycetia bacterium
GGACTTCGGCGACCGTGTCGACCACGTAATGAGAGGTGTCGGAGTCGGTGTCGGTGTCGGTGTCGGAGTCGGAGTCGGAGTCGGAGTCGGACTCGGTGTCGGTGTCGGACTCGGCGCGGCGCTCTGTGGCTCGCTGGCGCTGGCGCTCGGCTTCGCCGCGGCTCCTGCCTCGATCGTCAATACCGTCTCGCCGACTCGCACTCGGTCACCCGGACCGACGTGCAGTCGCACGATTCGGCCGGCGTGCGGACAGGGCAGCTCGACGACCGCCTTGTCGGTCTCGAGCTCGAGGACGTGCGCGTCGGCCTCGATCGTGTCGCCCTCGGCGACCAGCACGTTCACCACGTCGCCGGCTTCGATGCCTTCGCCCAGATCGGGAAGCTTGAACTCGATCGTCATCGTCCGTCTCTCACGCGGTGTGCGGGTTCGTCTTGTCAGCGTCGACCCCGAGCTCGTCGATGGCGCGCCGGACCGCGGCAGCGTCGAGGCGGCCTTCGTCGCGCAGGGCGTTCAGGCTCGCGACGACGACCATCTCCGCGTCGATCTCGAAGTGGCGCCGCAGCGCCTCGCGCGTGTCGCTGCGGCCGAAGCCGTCCGTCCCGAGGGTGTGGTATGCACGGGCCCCCCCCGGGCAGGATCGTGGAATCCACGGCGCGATCTGCTCCGCGACCAGACGCATGTAGTCCGACGAAGCGATGAACGGCCCTTCGACCCCCCGCAGCGTATCCCACAGATAGCAGCTCCGCGGTGTCTCGCTCGGATGCAGCCGATTCCAGCGATCGGCGTCGAGCGCCTCGCGGCGCAGCTCCTTGTAGCTGGTCACGCTCCAGACGTCGCTCGCGACGCCGTAGCGCGCGGCGAGGATCTCCTGCGCGCGCAGTACCTCGCGCAGGATCGGCCCCGATCCGAAGAGCTGCACCCTCGGCGCCTCCGACGCCGCAGCGCCCGTCGCCTCCGCGCTCCGGAAGCGATACATGCCCCGAAGAATGCCCTCGCGGGCGCCCTCCGGCATGTCCGGGTGCTCGTAATTCTCGTTGTAGAGCGTGATGTAGTAGAAGACGTCCTCCTGCTCCTGGTACATGCGCCGGATGCCGTCCTGGACGATCACGGCGGTCTCGTACCCGTACGCGGGGTCGTAGCAGACGAGCGACGGCACCGTCGCGGCGAGCAGATGACTGTGGCCGTCCTGGTGCTGCAGCCCCTCGCCGTTGAGCGTCGTGCGTCCCGCCGTGCCTCCGAGCAGGAAGCCCTTCGTCCGGCAGTCGGCGGCGGCCCAGATCAGGTCGCCGATGCGCTGGAAGCCGAACATCGAATAGTAGATGAAGAATGGGATCGTGTTGACGCCGTGGCTCGCGTACGCGGTCCCTGCGGCGACGAACGACGCCATCGAGCCGGCTTCGTTGATGCCCTCCTCGAGGATCTGGCCGTCCTTCGCCTCGTGGTAGTAGAGGAGCGTGTCCGAATCGACCGGCTCGTAGCGCTGTCCGCACGAGCTGTAGATACCGATCTGACGGAACAGCGCCTCCATGCCGAACGTGCGAGCCTCGTCGGGGATAATCGGCACGAGGAGCGAGCCGATCGTCGGATGACGCAGGAGCTTGCCGAACATGCGCACGAACGTCATCGTCGTCGAGGCTTCGCGACCGACGCTGCCGCGGAAGAACTCCGCGAACTCTTCGACCGTCGGCGCGACGAGCGGTTCGGCTCGTATGCTGCGCGCCGGCACCGAGCCGCCGAGCGCCTCGCGGCGTTCGCGCAGGTAGCGCATCTCGGGGCTATCCGCCGGCGGCAGGTAGAACGGCGCATCGGCGATCTGATCGTCGGAGATCGGGATGCCGAAACGCGACCGGAACTCGCGCAGCTCGACCTCGTTGAGCTTCTTCTGCTGGTGCGTGACGTTGCGGCCCTCGCCGGCCTCGCCGAGGCCGTACCCCTTGACGGTCTTCGCGAGGATGACCGTCGGCGCACCGGTGTGATCGACCGCCGCGCGATACGCCGCGTAGACCTTCTCCGGATCGTGCCCGCCGCGCGACATACGCCGGATATCGTCGTCGGAGAGCGACTCGGCGAGACGCTGCAGGACGGGTGAGCCGCCGAAGAACTCCTCGCGCGTCGCGGCGCCGCTCTGCGTCGTGTAGCGCTGATACTGGCCGTCGACGACCTCGCCCATGCGGCGCACGAGCTCGCCGGTCTCGTCCTTGGCGAGGAGCGGATCCCAATCGTGGCCCCAGACCACCTTGATCACGTTCCAGCCCGCGCCGCGGAACGCGGCCTCGAGCTCCTGGATGATCTTGTGATTGCCGCGCACCGGACCGTCGAGGCGCTGCAGATTGCAGTTGCAGACGAAGATCAGGTTGTCGAGCTTCTCGCGCGACGCGAGAGTCAACGCTCCGAGCGTCTCGGGCTCGTCGGTCTCGCCGTCGCCGATGAAGCACCACACGCGCGACTGCGACGTGTCGATCAGGCCGCGGTGCTCGAGGTAGCGGTTGAAGCGCGCCTGGTAGATCGCCATGATCGGCGACAGCCCCATCGACACCGACGGGTAGTACCAGAAATCCGGCATCAGCCACGGGTGGGGATACGAGCTCAGGCCCTCCCCGCCGACTTCGCGGCGGAAGCTCTCGAGCTGCTTGCGATCCAGGCGCCCCTCGACGAACGCTCGCGCGTAGACGCCGGGCGACGCGTGGCCCTGGAAGTAGATCTGGTCGCCCGCGTGGCCGCCCCCCGGTCCCTGGAAGAAGTGGTTGAACGCGACCTCGTACAGCGTCGCAGCCGACGAGAATGTCGAGATGTGGCCGCCGATCCCGTCGTTCTCGCGGTTGGCGCGAACGACCATCGCCATCGCGTTCCAGCGGACGATGCTCTTGATCCGCCGCTCGATCTCGCGGTTGCCCGGAAAGCGGGGCTCACGGTCGACGGGGATCGTGTTGATGTACGGCGTATTCGCGCTGAACGGCAGCGTGACGCCGCTGCGATACGCCTTGTCGCGAAGCAGCTCGAGCAGGTATTGCACGCGCTCCGGGCCGTAGCGGCGCAGCACGTCGGTCAGGGAATCGAGCCACTCGGCGGTCTCGTCGGGGTCCACATCGGCCCCGGGATGCGTCTCGGGCGCCTTCGGCAACAGCATGGCCTTCAACTCGTTTTCGCGGTTGGGCAGCTAGTGATCCAGCACGTCACCCGCGTGTTTCCGCGGATGGGCTCGGCAGATCATCGACTCTGGGGGCCGGATGTCAACGTCGGCCCGTCAGATTGATCGGGCCTCCGGGCCGCATTCCTGGTGCCTTCGCGCATCGAGAGCGGCCGGGCCCCGCCGGCGCGAAACACGGATCAGGCGCCAGCCGGCGTGCTGCCGCGATCGGACGCCATTCCCGGAACCGCTGCGGCCGGCCCTTTTTCGACGGACTGCTAAACCTCCGGCACCGCTGCGCCGATACTTGGACCGTCGGCGAGGGTATCCGCCCCGCCGACCTCACCACCGAACATTCACCAAGGGCCAAGCTGGCGTTTCCCCTCTCCGCCAGGGCGGCCCTTCTTTTTTGCCCTGCGGGCGCCTCACGGGCCTGTCGTCGACTGAGCGCAACGAGGTCAGCCGGCGGAGAGGCCGCTCGAATGCGCCGAGATTCGTGAGATGCGGCACTCAGGTGCTCACCGCCGCCTCGTGGCTCAGGCTCGGCATCATCCGCGTGAACGAGACGAGACCGCGCTTCACCGACGCCGAGCGGTGCGTGACCTTCTCGACGCCGAGCGTCGCGATGATCCCCTCGACCGCGATCAGGCCAGGAAGCAGCAGCGGGCGGCGATGCCGCGGGACGTCGTGCCAGACGTCGCCCGAGATCTCGCGCCGCATGAGATCGTGCACCTCGTCGAGGCCGAAGGAGTCGCTGCCGACGCACCGGGCAATCGCGCGGACGGTGCCCCCGGTGCCGACGAGCTCACGATAGACCGGGAGCGGCTCGACGAAGTGCTCGCGGTGCCGCATCTCGACGAGCTGCCGGCCCTCGCGAACGTAGTCGAACAGATCCCTCGTCCGCCGCAGCAGACAGTGCAGCCGGATCGCCCCCACCGGGACGCTCGTCTTGCGGGTCGACGACGGGGTCAGGTACTCGATCAGCTCGTTCGAGCCGCCGCCGAGGTCGAATAGCGCTGTCGGGTAGGTATCGACCAGGTCGCGGAAGCCCGTCTCGAGCAGAAAAGCCTCGATGCCGCCCTCGATGATATGGATGCGCAGGCCGAGCTTGTCCTCGAGCAGGCGGCGGAGAATCTCGGCGTTCTGCGCCTCGCGCAGGGCGGCGGTACCGACGGCCGTGACGGAGCGAAACGGAATGTGCGGAAAATCGGCCTGGAGGCGCTCGAGCGTCGCGACGCAGTGGGAGATCGTCCGCGGGCTGATCCGCTGGTGCTCGAACACGTCGTAGCCCAGATCCCACGGAATCTTGTGCTCGCGATCGCGCCCCTCGTCGTCCGACGATGAGGACGACGGGACGATGTAGAACTTGATCGATGTCGAGCCGAACTCGAGGTAGGCCGACTCATCGCTCGTCCCGGTATAATCGCTCATGCGCATCCTCGTGCCCGACACCAACCCGTTCACGCGTCGAGATTCGACCGCCGGGCTGGTTGTCGCGCCTGCGAAATCACAGCCAATCTCCCGTGAAGCCTGCATGAAGGACCGCAAATCGGCAAGTTGCGAACGGTGCTGGCGGCAGCCGTGGGCCCGGCGCCGACGGGCAGCGCTGGGCGCGTTAATTCTTGCAGCCACGTCATTTGTGTCGTGCAGCAGCCGACGAGAGACGCCGTACCCGGCCCGCATCGATGAGGTCAGCGGCGACCACCAGGCCGGCCTCGCCGGCGCCCGACTCGAAGACCTCGTCGTGCGCGTGATGAGCCAACGCCACCGCGACTTTCTCGGCCGTAAGGGCGCGCGCCTGCCGATGGGCGGAGTCACCGTGCGCTTCGAGGTCGAGGGAGCCGTCGGCGACTACGATCCGCCAGCCGGCGAAGACGGCGAGCCGGACCGCAGCGGCTACCCGGTCCTCGAAGACCCGAACCGGCCCGCCGCCGAGGGCGATGCGCCGCGGCGGCTCGAGGTCGTCACGGACACGTCCGGCCAGGCTCGGGTCCGCATCCGCCTCGGCAATCGCACGGGCGACTTCCGCATCGAGGCCCGTGTCGACCGTCCGGAAAAGAAGAACCTGAAGGAGCACTTTCGCGTCGTCAGCGGCGTCGAGGCCCTGCCCGAGAAGACCGAGGCGAGGGTCGGCGAGAACGTCGACCTCGAGCTGCGCCTGACGGGCCCCGGCGGCGCCGACGATCCGCTCGAGGGTCGCGTCGTCCACTTCCGCGTCGTCGGACAACCCGGCGGACCCGGCGAAGGCGCCAGCATCCGGAACCAGCGCGGCGAGACGCTGCCCGACGGCCTGCGCACGGATTCGACGCTGACGGTCGGCGACCGACCGGGCACGTACGAGGTGCTCGCGGAGATCGAGGCGCACGACGGCGACCCGCAGATCCGCGGCGTGCTCTTCACGGTCCGGGCGATCGATTGGCTCGTCGTGGTCGTGAAGATCGCCGGCGGGGCGCTCCTCTTCCTGCTCGGGGTACGAATCCTCGCGAACGGGTTCCTGCTGGTGCTGAGCCCGCACCTGCACCTCGCGACGGGGGCGCTCGCGTCGAACCGCGTCCTCGGCTACCTCGGCGGCGTGCTGTCGGGAGTGACGTTCCAATCGTCCTCGAGCGTCACGACGTACCTCGTCAGCTTCGCGAACGGCGGGCTGCTGACCGGTCGGGGAGCGCTCGGCATCCTGCTCGGCGTCAGCGTCGGCGCGACGGTCCTGCCGCAGGTCCTGTCGCTGCACCTCGACTTCCTCGTCGCGCCGCTCCTGGCGATCGGCCTGATCTGCCTGCTGTTGCCGCGTCGGGCCGGCAGACAATCGTGGGCCGGAGTATTCCTCGGCGCCGGTCTCGTGTTCGCGAGCTGGAGCCTGCTGGAGGCCGGAATCGGCCAGCTCGCGCTCAGCGACGCGTTCGTGGCGAACGTCCGTCCGGCCCTCGTCGGCTCGGTCGACAGCGTCGCCGAGTGGCCCGAGATGGCGCGGCGCTTCGGCGCGTGGCTCGGAATCGGGCTGGTCGGCGGCATGTTGCTGCGCACTTCGAACCTGATCGTCGTCCTGGCCGTCCTGCTCGCGGCGAAGGGGACGATCGACCCGACGACGGCGATGCCGCTGATCCTCGGGGCGAATGCCGGTTCGGCGCTCAACAGCTTCCTGCGTGCGCTCTTCAAGGTGCGCGAAGCGAAGCGGGTCGGCGCCGCGAGCTTCGTGCTCCACCTCTGCGGTCTACTCGTGTTCTCCGCGCTGTCGCTGATTCCCTATCAGGGTGCGCCGCTCTTCCTGTGGCTCGTCGAGTACGCGGCACCCGGCGTGCTGCTGCACCCGCTGCCGGAGAACGTCGAACAGCACGTCGCTGCTGCGCACACCGTATACAACCTCCTCGGCAGCGTCTTCTTCCTCACATTCCCGGCGTTGCTGGAACGCGTGACGCACCGAATCGTCCCGAGCCGAGCGAGCAGCGAGGAGCTCAAGCCCTATCGTCTCGACGAGAACCTGATCGAGGTGCCGTCGCTCGCGTTGCGACAGGCCGTCGAAGAGTCGGCGTACTTGACCGAGCTATGCCGCAAGACGATCGCGGAGGCTTTCGACTCGTTCCGGTACGGCGACATGAGCCTGTCCGAGCAGGTCGTGCGCCGAGCCGAGGTCATCGCCGGCATCCACCGCGACGTCGGCCGATATCTGACGCTCGTCGGAGAGAACCAGCTATCCCGAGGCGACGCGAGCACGATCGAGGGACTCCAGACCGCGGCGGGCTGCCTCGCGCGCATCGGCGAATGCGGCGAGGGGCTGCGAGAGCTGACCGCGCGACGCATCGAGGAGAAGCTCGAGTCGAGCGAGGAAACCGACCGCGACCTCAGCGAGGTCTACGACCTCGTGATGGCGCAATTCGACAACATCCTGGTCCTGTTGCGCCGCGCGGACAGCCGCGTGCAGGACAACGCGATCAAGATGGTCGAACGCCTCGCGAAGTTCCGCTCGCGCCTCGAGGTGGGCTGGCGCCAGCGCATCGAGCAGGAAGCCGCCGAGGACGACGCAGCGGCCAGCGACGCCGGCGATCAGATCATCGTCCACCTGCAGACGCTGATCTACCAGCAGGCGTTCGACAACCTGTTCCACGTCGCGAGCCATCTCGCGCACATCGCCGAGCGCATGCGGATTCTGTCGCCGGAACGCTTCTGAGTTTCCCGCCTCTCGCGCGGCCCTCAGCGCGACTCGAGAGCAGACGTATCGGCGCGAGACTCGCGACTTCGCGCGAGCTCCGCCTCGATCTGCAGCTGCAGCTCTTCCCAGGTTCGCGCGCCGACCAACAGGCGGCCGTTGATCGCGAACGTCGGGACGCGCGCGATGCCGAGCCTCTGCGCCTCGGAGAGGTCGGCTGAGATCGCCGCTGCGGCTTCGCGCGACTGACGGTCGTCCTCGAACTGCTCCGCGTTGAGCCCGAGCGTGCGCGCGTGCTCGACGAGGCTCGCGTCGTCCAGCCGGTCCTGATGCCCGAACAGGAAGTCGTGCATCTCCCAGAACTTCCCCTGCACCGACGCAGCGAACGCGGCCTTGTGCGCGCCGAGCGCCTGCTTGTGCGTCGCGACAGGGAAGTGCTTGAAGACGACCCGGACCTCACCCGGATACTCGTTGACCGACCGCGTCAGCGCCGTCGCGAGGGTCGCACAGTGCGGGCATTGGAAGTCCGAGAACTCGACGATCGTCACCGCCGCGTCGTCCGGACCGAGAGACGGCGACGTCGCGATATCGAGCTCCACTGAAGCTAACGCAGGATCGGACGACACCCCCGACGTCGCCGGCAAGCGACGCTCGAGCTCGTCGAGCCGCTTGCGATCCCTGTCGACCAGAAGCGCCAGCCGCTTGAGAAGGGAAGCCTGCTCGTGCAGTCCGCGCGCGACCTCCTCCAGCCCGCTCTCGCGCAGACCCGGCGCGTCATCCGAGCCCGGCGTCTCGCTGCGACCGATCCACCAACCGGCGGCGAACGCGAGGATCACGACCACTGCGATTCCGACGCTCTGTTGCATGGCATTCACGGTTTCGAGCCCGACTCCGACTCCGACGCCGACACCGACTCCGACTCCGACTCCGACACCGCCACCGCCACCGCCGCCGCCCCCGCCCCCGACCCCTACAACGCCGCCTACAGCAGGCCCAGCACCGACGCCACACCGCGCCACGGCAGCTGGCAGACCTGCTTTCGGCACACGTAGGCCGTCGGCTCGCCGCCGATCGCGAGCTTGCCCGCCGCCAGCGGCACGAGATCCCCGAGGGCTGTGGCGGCTTCCCTCGAGGGCGCGAAGACGACGACCTTTCCGGGCAGGAAGCGGTGCCGCACCTCGCGGATCAGGTCGCGTGTCGCGGTGGCCTCGGGGGGGCCGATGATGACGATCTCGAGGGGCTTCGAGAGCGCGAACTCGATCGCGCCGGCGAGTTGCGGGTGCATCTGCGGATACCGCACGACGAGCGACGCGGCGACGGGCAGAAACCGTTCGGCGTGGCGCTTGATCTGCGCGTCAGTCGTCAGCTCCTGCAGGCGGAGGAGATCGCCGAGCGCCACCGAGTTCCCCGCCGGCAGCGCGCCGTCATAGAACTCCTTCTGACGCACGATCAGCTCCTCGTGGTGCGCAGCGCTCGAAAAGAACCCGCCGCGCTTGTCGTCCCAGAAGCCGGCGACCATCTGCCGGCCGAGAGCGACCGCGGCGTCGAGCCAACGTCGGTCGAAGTCCGCCTCCCAGAGGTCGAGCAGTCCCTCGACGACATATGCGTAGTCGGAGAGGAAGCCGTCGATCGCGACGGCACCGTCACGGCAACGCCGCTGCAATCGCAGTTCGGGGCCCGTGCGCATCTTCGTGAGGACGAACCCGGCCGCCTCCTGCGCCGCGGCGAGGTACTTCGCGTCTCCGGTCACCTGATAGGCGTGCGCAAGCGCCGAGACCATCAGCCCGTTCCAGCCGGCGAGGATCTTCGTGTCGAGAAACGGCTGCGGCCGCTTGTCGCGGACCTCGAGGAGCGCCGCTCGCGATGCGGCGAGCTCGACGCGCAGATCGCCGACCGACCGTCCGACCTTCTCGGCGTACACGTCGAGTCGATCGCGGTCATCGATCGGGCCGAGCGCCGACGCGATGTGGAGGACGTTGCTCCGCGCCGGGCCTTCGTGGAAGTTCCCGGCCGCCGACACGCCGTAGTACTCGGCGAACGTCGCGCCGCGGGCCGCGCCGAGCACGTCGAGAATCTCGGCGCGCGTCCACACGTAGGTCAACCCCTCGACGCCCTCGGTGTCCGCGTCCTCCGCCGAGTAGAACGCTGCTTCGGGGCTGCGCAGTCGCGCGAGCGCGTAGTCGAGGGTCTCCGTCGCGACGTCGAGATAGCGCGCGCGCTGCGAGTAGCGGTACGCGTCGAGCAGCGTCCGCGCGATCAGCGCGTTGTCGTACAGCATCTTCTCGAAATGCGGCACGAGCCATTCGCGATCCGTCGAGTAGCGATGGAAGCCGCCGGCGAGATGGTCGCGGATGCCACCGGCCGACATGCGATCGAGCGTGTTGAATACGATCGCGGCTGCGGCGTCGTTTCCCGTCCGCCGCGCGTATCGCAGCAGGAAGTCGAGAGTCGACGTGCGCGGGAACTTCGGCGCGAACGGAGGCGCCCCGAAACCGCCCAGCGCTCGGTCGTGCGATTTGTCGAGATAGTCGAACACGCCGTCCGTCGCCGACGCGGCGAGCTCGACCTGCCCGAGGTCGCGACGCGCGAGGAGATCGAGCCTCTCCGCGATGGCGCCGGCGGTACTGTTCACATCGCCGCGGCGGTCCTTCCAGTAGCGAAGGATGTTCTTGAGCCCCGCGAGGAAGTCCCGTGGCGGGAAGTACGTGCCGCCGGCGAACGGCTTGCCGTCCGGCAGCAGGAACGCCGTCAACGGCCAACCACCGCTCTGGCGCGTCATCGCCTGCACCGCGAGCATGTACACGCCATCGACGTCCGGGCGCTCCTCGCGATCGACCTTGATCGACACGAAGTGCTCGTTGAGGTACGCGGCGATCTCGTCGTTCTCGAACGACTCGCGCTCCATCACGTGGCACCAATGGCACGTCGAGTAGCCGATGCTGAGGAAGATCGGCTTGTCGTCGGCCTTCGCCTTCGCGAACGCCTCGTCGCCCCACGGATACCAGTCGACCGGGTTGTGCGCGTGCTGCTGGAGGTACGGACTCTTCTCCGCGAGGAG
>CAYMRB010000366.1:0-10321 GCA_964392615.1 uncultured Planctomycetia bacterium
GACCTCGACGACCCTCGAGTCAACTTGCCAGTCGCTGTCTATCGCGACGCGACGGAGCCGGGATCTGCGTTGCTCACGCTCTCGACGCGCCGGGGAGACGACGACGCTCCCGGTCCGATCGCGTTCTGGGCGCTCGAGCGTCCGAACGACTCGGCGGTGCCGATCCTCGCGGCGCGCGATGCGGCAGGGCGCCCCATGCTTCGAGTCGCAAGCTCGGGCGAGCGCGACTCGCCGGCCGCGTTCTGGGCACTGCCGCCCGACGCCACCCCCTCTCCGCCGGGAACGGTTCCGCTGCGCGAGTTCCGCCATGCGGACGGTCGACGTGCGTACGCCGCGGACGGTGATCCTCGGACGAACTCCCTCGACGGCTTCACGCGCCCGGGGCGGCCGATCGCCCGCGTCTGGCGACATCCCGCGTGGCGGAGTTGACGCTCGCGAAAACCGCTCAGCGCCGAGTCACACCAGTACGGCCCGCGCTGTGGCGAGCACCTCGACGCCGTCCATCTCCGGCCGCCTCTCGTCCGCGTGGTCGAAGTGCATTGAGTGACGAACAGGTGGCCGATGTCGGAATGCGGGAGGCTCACCGTCCCTTGACGCGGGGAAGGCGCGCGGATAGAGTCCAGTGTCAATCCCTACTGTCCTTTCCCTGGCTTGCGGGAAGCTGATCCCCGCTTTCGCCACCTCTCTCGCTCAGGAGGAGCCCCACATACGATTCTTGAGGCAGGGCTCGACGCCTCGCCACCGCGAGTGCCATCGGGCCGCGTTGCTGGTGCGAACCGGCGCCGCGAATCGCGGCGCACGAAAACGAGTCCCGGTCGGTATCCGGGCAACGGAGAGAGAGGATGTTCGAAGACAAGACGATTGTCTGCTCGGACTGCGGTGAAGATTTCATCCATTCGGCCGATGACCAGTCTCGCTACGCTGAGCGCGGCTTCAACGACCCGAAGCGCTGCCGCCCGTGCCGTGAGCAGCGCAAGGCCCGCCAGCAAGAGCAGGGCGGTGGCGGCGGCGGTGGATACGGCGGCGGCGGCGGCGGATACGGCGGAGGCGGCGGCCGTGGACGCGGCGGCGGCGGAGGTCGCGGACGTGGCGGCGGCCGCGGCCGCGGCGGCGGCCGCGGCGGTGATCGCCCGTCCTTCGAGGCGATCTGCGCCGCTTGCGGGATCACCACGACCGTGCCGTTCAAGCCGACTGGCGAGCGCCCGGTGTACTGTCGCGACTGTTATCGGTCGCTGCGGAACTAGCTACGGCGCAACGCCGACTCCCACAACGACTCTCTTCGCCACGGCGAAGCGCGTGTCACGGCGTGAGCGCTCCGGTTCACCGAGCCCGTGACTTAAGCACGCACTCGCGCGTCGCGGCCCGCGTATCCCCCCCCCGCGCGGGGGGCCGCCCGCCTCGCCGCGCGCCCCCCCTTGGCGCGTTGCATCACTTCTTCATCGCGTGGTCCGAGGGCTTGACGCCCTTCTTGAACCCGTTGAAGGAGAAACGCGTCGGCTCGTACTTGCCGACGATGCCCGCCTCCGACTTCGCGGGGATCTTGCTCTCGAGGCCGACCGCCCAATAGCTGGCATTGACGAGCAAACGGCGCATGCCTTCGGACAGAAGATCCTGCGATGCGCCCATCGTCGTCGTGAATACGCGCCCCTTCTTGCCCTTCTCGACCTCGTACGTCTTGGTCCACGCCACCGGCATCATCGGCTCGTTCTTCTTGCCCTTGACCGGCGCGTCGTCCGCCTTCATCCCCTCGAGGACGGCGCCGAGAACGAGCGGCTGAGAGTCGCCGGGCAACGGCAGTCGCACGCCGTACACGTCGGTCGGTCCGAAGATGTCGCGGTCGCGGAGACCGCGAAGAATGGGGTGACTCTCCTGCCCCTTCACGATGATGCCGCCGGTCGCTTGCCGACCGTGGTGTCCGTGATGATTCCTCCACGTCTCGCCGAGAATCTGACGCCCGAAGCCGTCCTCCCACTTCTTCGAGCGGAAGCTGTACCGCGCGTACTTCCGGTTCTTGGGGATGTTGAACGCATGCGTCGCTGTGCGCATGCCGATGATCGGCTTGCCGGCGCGCACGTACGCGTCGATATGCGCCATCTGATCATCCTCGAGGTTGCGGAAGCGCAACGCGACGATCATCAGATCCGCGGTGGCCAGAGCCTCGAGCCCGGGGATGTTGCGCTGGTTGTTCGGATCGATCAGCCCGGTCTCCGGATCGACGGCGAACAACACCGTGCACTTGAAGCCGTGGTGCTTGGCGAGAATCTTGCCGAGCTGCGGGAGTGCCTCTTCCGAGCGGTACTCCTCGTCTCCGGACACGAGCACGATGTGCTTGCCCTTGCCCGGACCATCGCCGCCGTCATAGACCACCCACGGGTCACCGGCGACAGCGAAAGGCGTGGCGAGAACGGCCAAGGCGAGAAGCGTACTGCGAATCATCGTCATGAACCTCCATTTCTGATAATACGCGCTGATTCTACTATGGGGCGGACCGCGACGCCGAACGGGAAACTCGCGACGCCAGCGCGCGGGACGATCGTTTGATAGAATCGTTCGAGTAACACCCAGCCCCGTCGAGGAGAGAGATGGAACCGCAACGCCCCCACTCATGCCGCCCGACGAGCGGCCACGGCCCTCAGCGACTCGACCGACGCTCGTTCATCGCACTGGCCGCCACCGCATCCGCCGCGTCGCTCACGTCCGCCGCGTTCGGCCGCGATTACGGCCCTGGGGCCCCTCCTGTGCGATATCCGGATCCCGACATCGTCGCGCTCGATCCTCGCTTCGAGAAGTACAAGCTCGGCAACACGCCGATTCAGCGGCTCTTCACGGGAACCCTGTGGGCCGAAGGTCCGGCGTGGAGCGCGGTGGGCCGCTACCTGCTGTGGAGCGACATCCCGAACAACCGCCAGATGCGCTGGCTCGACGAGAACGGTCACGTCAGCGTGTTCCGGCAGCCGGCGGGGAACTCGAACGGCAACACGTTCGACTTCCAGGGCCGCCAGATCGCGTGTGAGCACGGCAATCGGCGCGTGGTGCGGTACGAGCACGATGGCAGCCTCACCGTGCTGGCCGACAAGTGGCAAGGCAAGCCGCTCAACGCCCCGAACGACGTCGTCGTGCATCCCGCCGACGGCGCGATCTGGTTCACCGATCCCGGCTACGGCAGCATGATGAACTACGAGGGCAATAAGGGAAAGCTGTGGATCAAGGAGGCCGTGTACCGGATCGACGCGCAGAGTGGCAAGCTGGCCGTCGTCACCGACGAGCTCCACAAGCCGAACGGACTGTGCTTCTCGCCGGACTACCGCAAGCTCTACGTCGCCGATACCGGCGGCCCGTCGCCGAGGGGCATTCACGTCTGGGATGTCGTCGACGGCGTCAAGCTCGCGCGCCGCCGCGAGTTTGCATCGATGCAGCTCGACGACAAGCAAGGCCTCGCTGACGGCATCCGCGCCGACGTCGACGGCAACATCTGGGCGAGCGCCGGCTGGGCCGGTGACGGCTACGACGGCGTGCACATCTTCGCCCCCGACGGTGACCGCATCGGGCAGATCCGTCTGCCGGAGATCTGCTCGAATGTTTGCTTCGGGGGCCGCAAGCGCAATCGGCTGTTCATGACCGGAAGCCAGTCGCTGTATGCGGTGTACGTCGAGACGCGCGGCGCGCACATCTCCTGATCGGCTCTTCCAGGTCGCCCTATCAGCCCGTTGAAAAACGCTCGAAGCCCTCTTTCAACGGACTCCTATGCCGCGATAGCATGAGCGCATGCAGTTCGTCTTCGAGCAAGTCCGCACCGGCGGCGACCGCAACTTCGCGTACCTCCTCGGCGACCGCGACGCTCGCGTCGCGGCCATCGTCGATCCGTCCTGGGATCCTGACGCCGTCGTCGAGCGCGCCCGCGCGCAGGGGCTCGACGTGCGCTGGATCATCAACACGCATGGTCACCACGACCACACGAATGGCAACGCGCGTGCGATCGAGCGCACCGGCGCACGGCTCGTCGCGTGGAAAGACGCGTCGACGCAACCCGCGATGCCGGTCGACGATGGAGATGAGCTCGAAGTCGGCGCGCTGCGCCTACGCTTCCTCCACACCCCGGGGCACCTCGACGACCACATCGTCGTCTGGCTCCCGACCGAGAAGGTAGCGATCACCGGCGATCTCCTGTTCGTCGGCAAGATCGGCGGCACTCCGTCCGACGATGCCGCTCGCAGCGAGCTCGCCAGTCTCGAGCGCGTCCTGGGCGACATGCCCGACGACACGACGGTCTGGCCGGGCCACGACTACGGCTGCCGGCCGGCAACGACGATCGCCCTCGAGAAGGCCACCAATCCGTTCCTGCTCGCGGCCGAGCGCGGCGTCGACGACTTTCTCGCCTTGAAGCGCGATTGGGCGCGGTTCAAGAGCGAGCACGGGCTGTGCTGAGCGCTCGCTGAGCGGCTGTCGGTTCGCCAGAAGGAGGCTGTCAGCCGCCGCAGAAGGCGTGGGCCTCGCAGGCCAGATCGGAACCTTCCGCATCCTCCCCGCAGACATCCCACGGCGCCGGTGGGCGCGCGCCACCTCGGAAGAGGAAATCGAGCAGGACGACCGCGTCGGAGATCTCCGCTCTCTCGTTGTCGTTGACGTCGAGCGCGTCGTGGCAGCCGCTCTCCTCGCCCCCGAAGAGCACGAGCAGGATCGTGATCGCGTCCGAGACATTGCGCGCCCCATCGCCGTTCGGATCGCCGCGCAGGAAGCTGCCCGGAACCGGCACGCGCATGCGAGCGGTGAGCTCGAGATCGAAGCTCAGGTCCGACGACGTCAGGTTCACCTGGTGCACCTCGACCGCGACGACGTTGTCGCCCGGGACGAGCAAGCCGGGATCGATGTCGGCCGCGTGCAGCTCGTCCTCCTCGCTGCCGCTCTGCGTGTCCTCGGCCAGTGTATCGTAGGTCACGACGCCTTCGGGCAGATTGCTGCGGAAGGCCTCCTCGCCGTTGATCCAGACCAACGCGCCGTCGTCGCGCAGCAGGCGCAGCCGCAGGCTGGCGACGGACGCCGGATCCGCGATCTCGAGGTGTCGACGGAAGTACGCGGTCGGGTAGCGCTCGTCGTCCGGGCCGCCGTCGATTTCGGTCACCTCGCCATCGTCGCCGTAGCCGAGCCGCGCCGCCCCTTCGGCCCAACCGCTATCGTCGAAGCCCGGCTCGCGCCAGGACGAGCCCCGATCGGTTCCGTCGTCCAGGTAGCGCCAGGCCGACCCGAGCGCGATCAACTCGCGCTCGCCGAACGAGAACACCTCGCTTCGACCGGTGAGCTCCGCGCCGACGGGTGATTCGATCACGACGCGAATGGTCGAGGCTTCGGCGACCCCGTCCGAATCGACGCGCACATGCTCGAGGGTCTCCCCCGGCTCGAACACCAGCGTTCCGCTGGCGAGGACCGCGCCATCCGCCGTCACCGAGAACTCGACGCGCACCTCGTGCATCGTGAACGTGCTCAACCGCACCGGAACGCCGCCTGTCAGCGCCGTCGAGGGGATCTCGTCCGAGTACGTCGCGATGCCGACGCCGACCTCGGTCGCCGGCGTCGGGAGGAACGGCTCGAGAAGCGCTGCATCCGCCACCGGGTCCCACGTCGAGTTCTGCGCGTGGTTCGCGTTCGGCGCCGTCAGGAAGTTGTCCTGGATGTCCATCTGATCGAGGTGGAAGCTCCAGTCGTCCCACGCCTGACCCCATACGTCCCGCAAGTTGTGAACGATGATCGAGTCGCGGACGCGCAGGAAGCCCTCGTAGTCCCAGTCGTAGTTGTCGCCGAATCGCGTACCGACGAGGTTGGCCGTCGACAGCGAACGCTCGACGAGGACGTTCGGGTCATCGAAGCCGCACTCGATTCCCTGCCCGCAGTCGATCGTGACCGAATCGCGCACCGTCGCCTCGCGGGACTCCGACCACGCCATGCCTTCGTGGTAGCACGACTCGAACCAGCAGCGCGTCACGTCTACGGAGCCGCCGGAACCCGAACCGGCATCGATGCCGTCATCGAGCGCCCAACCGAGAAGGCAGTCGGTCAAGGTGTGTGCGCCGCCGGTCAGGTAGAGCCCGTCGTTGTCTTCGTCGTCGAACGGCGCGTCCCAAGCGGGGAACTCGACGAGCGCGGATCGATCGAGCACGACCGCGCCGCGGTTATATTGACCGGCGGTGATGCAGCGCTGCACGAGGCAGTCGGTCATCGTCAGGTTCGCGTCCTCGCCATGCCCGGCCTGCCCCGTGTTGTCGACGATCCAGCAGCTCGTCAGCTCTGCCGTCGCGTCGTGGAGGTAGAGCGCGCACTGCTCGTGGCGGTGGCTCGATCCGGTATCCGAGTTGTTGTCGAACCAATCGGGATCGGCACCGCTGCCGGTGATGATCGCGCCGGTCATGACGACGCGTGCATCCTCGCCGCGCGCGACGAACCCGCCCCACGGATCGTCGTGCGAGGCCGCCGTGAAGAGGACAGGGCGCTCCGTCGAGCCGGTCACCGCAACCGCGCCGTCGACGTGGATTTCGAACTCTGGATCGATGAGGACGATGCTTCCCGCGCCGATCGTCAGAGTGACTCCGGCCTCGACCGTCAAGTCCTCCACCACACGCACCCGCGCGTCCTCGCCCCAGTCGATCGCCTCGTCGACGCTTCCCGAGACCTCCGTCCATTCGGTCGCCTCTTCGTCGACGATGTCGATCGAGGCGCCGAGCGCCGCTACGCTGCCCTCCCAATGACGCACTCCCCCCGTCGTCGCCGCCGGCAGCAGGACGGATCCGACGCCGCGAAGAAGCCGCAGCCCCGGCATGCCCGGTGCGTCGACCACGCCGTTGACGCCGCGGCGACCGCCGTCCGCATCGCGAACCGTGGCGATCACCGGGACGGGCAGACCGACCGGCACGGAGACGGGCGCGACGACATCCAGCGTCGCACCTTCGAACTCGGCCGCGGCCGAGTCGATCGGCGGGTGCGAGACCCACGGTGGCAGGCCCGACTCGGACGAACCGCGCTCGCCGGAGCGAATGATGAACCGGACCAGCTCCTCCTCCGTCACCCCCGTGCCGTCCTCGACGCGCTCGACCCGAAGCTCCCAGTACTCGGGCTGGTCGATGACGACCGCCTCGTCGATCGGAACGGCAAACTCGCCCGTCGTCGCCGAGGTCAAGGTCGCAGAATACGTCCACCCCGCTGCGCTCTCGATCTCGAACGACGCGCGGTCGGTGACGAAGTCTCGATCGTCGATGCCGTCGACGGAGATCTGGGCGCGCGCACCCGTCGCGGGTCCGACGATCAAGACGATCACGACCAGGCGCCGCAGATTGGCAGCGGCGATCCTTCGGAAGAGCATGGCGTTGACTCCGCGTGTCGATTCCTGCGCGCTGACCGAACGGCAGCACCATGCTATTCTCCGCCCCCCACGAATGCCGGTCAAGACGACGAGCTGCGCGATCCGCCACGAACGCGCTGAATCGGTCGCTGCGAGACGATCCGGAGGCCTGTCGTCGACCGGGCGCGGCGTCAGGCGTCCGAGCCGTCGTCGCGATCGTCGTAGGGGCCGGCCGTCACGACTGGCGGGCTGTCCGCCCAGTTCCCGCGCGGCGGCGGGCTCGAGGTCGTCCACTCGAGCGTGCCCGCGTCCCAAGGGTTCTTCTCGGCTTCCTTGCCGAACGCGAGGCTCGTCAGGAGGTTCATCAGGAAGATCATCTGCGCCCCCGTCACCACGAACGCGAGACTCGTGATCCACGGGTGAAACGCTCCGCCGTCCGGGTTGTAGCCGTAGACGTTCGTGTCGAACGTTCGGCGCAGCGTGCCGCCGAGCCCCTGGAAGTGCATGAGGACGAAGATGCTCAACATCGGAATCGCCGTGCAACAGAAGTGCAGCTTGCCGAGCCCCTCGTTCAGGAACTTGCCGAACATCTTCGGGAACCAGTAGTACATGCCGGCGAAGAGCCCGAAGAGGGTCACGGTACCGACCATCAGGTGCAAGTGCCCGACGACGAAGTACGTCTCGTGGAAGTGGATATTCGCCGACGCCGCACCGAGGACGAGGCCGCCCAGGCCGCCGACGCTGATGGCCGAGACCATCGCGAGGCTGAACAGCATCGCGACGGTCGCACGAATCCGCCCACCCCGAAGACTCGCGATCAGGTTGAATCCGAGAATGGCGAACGGCAGGGCAACGAGCCCTGTCGCGAAGGAGAAGTAGGTCGCGAGATACGGATTCATGCCGCTGACGAACATGTGCTGGCCCCACGCGATCGTGCTGAGGAGCCCGACCGCGAGCATCGAGAACACCGACGAGCGGTACCCGAACGGCGGCCGCCGCGCAAACGTCGCGATGACGTCGAACGCGACGCCGATCGCCGGCAGCACCAGCATGTGGAGCGCGGGATGCCCGAAGAACCAGAACAGGTGCTGAAACAGCGCCGGCGTGCCGCCATCGTGCTGCGTCAGGACCTCACCCTCGAAGATCATGCCGGCGGGCAGGAAGAAGCTCGTGCCCGCGACACGGTCGAGGAACAGCATTCCCGTCGCGGCGCTCAAAGGCAGGAACGAGATCAGGCCGAGGATCCCGGCGACGAGGAACGCCCACAGGGTCAGGGGCATGCGCATCATCGACAACCCCTGCGCCCGGCGCCTCAGAATGGTCGCCAGGAAGTTGAGGCAGCCCAGCGACAGGGACACGGCGAACAGCGCCATGGCGAGAATCCACAGCGTCTGCCCCGTGCCCGAGCCGGGCGCCGCGTCCGCGACGGCGCTCAACGGCGGATACGACGTCCACCCGGCCGCTGCCGCGCCGCCGTCCACGAGAAAGGACGCCAGCACGATGAAGCAGGCCGGTACCAGCACCCAGTACGACAGCATGTTGAGGCGCGGGTAAGCCATGTTCCGCGCTCCGGCCATCAGCGGAACCAGAAAGCTCCCGAGTCCGCTGACGAGCGCCGGCGACACGACGAAGAACACCATGATCGTGCCGTGCATCGTCACGATGCTGAGGTAGGTTCCCGGCTCGATCAGGTCGCTGCCGGGCCACGCGAGCTGATAGCGGATGATGCCGGCGAGCAGGCCACCGAAAATCGCCATGAACATCGCCGTGCCGATGTACTGGATCCCGATGACCTTGTGATCGAGGCTGAAGACATACTTCGAGATGAAGCCCTTGGGCTCGTGAACGCGACTCACTGCTCTACTCGGCTCCCGGCTCGAACCAGCCGCGCTGTCCGCCGAGCCACTTGTCGAACTCCGCTGCGGTCTTGACGATGACCTTGCCCCTCATGCTGTAGTGGCCGACCCCGCAGAGCTCCGCGCACGCGAGGTCGAACCCCTCGGTGATGACATGGAGCGCGCTCCCTTCCCCGGGCGTCGAGTTCGCGTCGAGCCAGCGCTGAGCATCGGCCCGGGTCGCGAAGTGAACCGGCTGCGCCGGACTGACGCGCGGCTCGATCATGAACGGAGACAGTCGCGTCGGCTTGAACAGAGTCCGGCCGGGGAAACCGGGCACGACATCCTGCTTGACGCGAAGCGCGGGCACGGCGAGACAATGCGTCACGTCGTGCGATCGCAGCCTGACAGCCGCGACACGATCGATGGGCAAGACCAGCTGCCCCCGGAATACGATGTCGTCCGTCGCGTTCGGGTCCTTCTTGTCGAGGCCGAGCGGATTGCGCGTCTCGTGAACCTTGCTCGGATCCGTGCGGCCGAACTGGCCGTCCTTGCCCGGATAGCGCATGATCCACTCGAACTGCTTCCCGACGACCTCGAGCTCGATCGCGTCGTCCGGAACCTCACCGTGGATCGCCTGCCATGCCGGATGCCCGAGGAACAGGACGCCACCCTCGAACAATCCGACGATGACGAGCACCGGAATCAGCGCCCAGATCCACTCGGCTCTGCGGCTCGGACGGGCGGTCTTCGACGCGGGCCGCCCTGCCCGGATGCTGCCCCGCCAGACGAACCACAGAAGCACTACGTGCCCGATCACGAAGACCACGCCGGCCGTGACCAGCAGGTAGGTGATCAGCTCGTCGACCATCTCGCCATGACTCGACGCCACCACCGGCCGCCAGTCTCTGAGCAGGAACCCGGCGACGGTCGCCACCATGAAGAGGGCGAAGAACACGGCCAGCAGGATGCCGCCGACGGATCGCTCCCCGTTCTCGCTGCTCATCAGAGCTCCTCGAACTTGAACTCGACTTCCTTCACGTCCTTGTCCGCGACCTCGATTCGCAGCATCTGGGGCTCGGAGTAGGATTCGTGCCAGGCCATGAGCTTGTACTTGCCCGGCGGCAGCCCCGCGAACTCGAACGAGCCGTCTTCTGCG
>CAYMRB010000367.1:0-10305 GCA_964392615.1 uncultured Planctomycetia bacterium
AGAGGCCCGGCGCGCGGCGACGCGGCGCGAAGCCGTCAGGGCGATCGTCTACATCGAGAAGCGCGTCCTCTTCCGCGAGAAGGGCGGTGACCGCTACCTGCACGCTCCGGCCGACGGTGCGCCGCGGCTGCGCCCCCTCGAGGGACGAGACAATCTCGCGTTCGGCAGTATCGAGAGCGGTTCCGGCTTCTGCATCTCGGAGCGCGGTCACATCGTCACGAACGCGCACGTCGTCACCACGGCGGAAGAGGGCGAGGAGATCCCGTTCGAGGAGAGCGTCCTCGTCCGCGAGTCGCGCATCGAGATCGTCTTCTCGGGAACGTCACAGCGCCGCGTCGCGCGAGTCTTGCAGTCGATAGCCGATGGCACGCGCGATCTGGCGGTACTGCAGATCGATCCCTTCGACGGCCTGCCGTTCTTCGCGGGGTTCTCGATCGACATCGCCGGCCCCGCAGCGGGCGATGCCGTGCGGCTGTTCGGCTTTCCGCTCGGCCGCCATCTGATGCAGGAGGACGAGACGTTTCATGCGTCCATCTTCGCCGGCATCGTCAGCCGACGCGTCGGCTCGTACCTGCAGGTGCAGGCGGCGGTCTATCCGGGCAATAGCGGCGGGCCGGCCGTCGACGAGGACGGCCGCGTCGTCGGCATCGTCGTTGCGGTGCAGCAGGTACCGGGAGGACAGATCGCCTCCGACATCGGCTTCGTTCTGCCCGTCGCGGAGCTGCGGGCCATCTGGCCGGTGCGCGAGGACGAAGAGAAGAAGAGGGCAGACGCTCCCGACGCGTCGGGCGATTGAGAACGGTCACGAACAGGAAGACGAAAATGGACATCATCGGCCTCGGACACAGCTCGTTCCTTCTCGAGATGACGTCGCGTGATGACACGCTGCCGGTGCGCATTCTCGTCGATCCATGGCTCGGCGACTACCTGATCGGCGACCTCCTCGGCCGCTATCCACGCCTGCGGATCGACCCCGACACCTTCGGGCCGATCGACGCAGTCTGGCTGTCCCATTCGCATACGGACCACCTCGATCCGGAGTCGCTCCTCTGGCTCTGGCGCGAGCTATCGCCGGCACCGGCGCTCATCCTGCCGCAGAGCCTTCGCTACCTCGAAGATCTCTTCCGCGAGTTCCTCACCGACGTCGAAATTCTGTTCCTCGAGCAGCACCGCCCGGTCGAGTTCCGCGGCGTCGAGCTGCGCGCCTTCTTCAACCCGGAAGCCCAGGTGACGAACGAGGACGACGTGATGGTCCTCGTCGTCAGCAACGGGCGCGAAGTGCTCCTGAACGAGGCCGACGCGCTGTTGCCGTTCTACGCCCCCGAGCTACGCGAGCTGCTCGTCGAGCTGCTCCTCGGCGAGGAGATCGAAAGCGCGTGCTTCGTGACGACGAAGAACGAAGGGCACGCGACGATGTCGATGCTGGCGGCGAGCGATACGGACGACCGCAAGAGGCGATTGTCCGCCGCGGTCGAGACGACCTACGAGGAGATCTGGGGCATCTACTCCGGCCTCGACGAGGCCGAGGTCGACGTGTGGCTCGACCCGCGCGTCGTTCGGTTCATCGGCGGACAGGGCATCGCCTATCCGCAGGCGTTGGGCACGGAGTGGAACCGCGTCCTCTTCCCGATTCGCATCGCCGGCCGCGTCCGCATGGAGCGCGAAACGGCCGCCGGCAACGGCTGCGCGCACGCGATCGAGGCGCTCGTCCCGGGCGCTCGTCACCGCGTCGAGGGAGGGCAATTCGTAGAGCGCACGGACGAGGCGGCGGTTCGCTGCCTGGATCGCGAGGAGGATCGAACATTCGATCCGAAGCTCGCGCTCTTCGACTCGTTCCCGACGGATCCGCTCTATGACGATGAGCGCGACGAGCCGGCCCAGCGCCAGCAGATCGCGGCCTGTCTCGCCCACCGCTTCCTGCCGTGGCTGCACGGTTCGCGCACGCCGCCCTTCGAGCACCTGCTCGCGGAGAACGGCGGCGAGTACCGTATACGCATACGCTTCGGAACGACCGCGAAGTACACGGACGTCGACTGGCGGGTGGGCTTCGAGCGCTGGGGGTTCCGTTCGCTACCGCCCGACGGAGAACCCGACGAGCACTACTGGGCGAACAACATCACCGACTTGCTCGACGGACGTTGCGACGAGTTCTCGATCTTCAGCCGTCGTCCGCTCGGCGGGCATTCGCAGCGGCTCTGGAACTACCTCGGCCTGCCGGGTCCGAACGGCGGGTCGATCGAGCGCAAGCTGCGGCTGCACTTCGAGAGGGCGCGCGACGGAATGACGCTCGAGGACTGGGTGCTCGAGTTCCACGGACGCAGCGCGAAGTAAAAGGAGCGCCGGCGGCTCTGGCGAGGTGAGGAGATTGCAGACGCACCACGAAGTCCGGTTCGCGAACGCGCGACAGATGGCAGCGTTGCCGCCACGCAGCGTCCACCTCGTCGTCACATCGCCACCCTATCCGATGATCGAGATGTGGGACGACGTGTTCTCGTCGCAGAGCGGAGACGTCGCGAAAGCGCTCGAGCGCGACGACGGCCCCGCCGCCTTCGAGTGCATGCACGAGCTGCTCGACGCGACGTGGCGTCAGGTCTGGCGCGTGCTCGTGCCGGGAGGCTTCGCGTGCATCAACATCGGCGATGCGACGCGGACGATCGGCGACGAGTTCGCGCTCTTCCCGAATCACGCCCGCATCCTGCAGGGTCTTCTCGAGATCGGCCGCTCCGTCCGCCCCGGGCGCGAGCGTCGGGAGAGCCTCATGGTGCTGCCCGCCATCCTGTGGCGCAAGCAGACGAACGCGCCGAACAAGTTCATGGGCTCCGGCATGCTGCCGGCGGGGGCGTACGTGACGCTCGAGCACGAGTACGTGTTGATCGTCCGAAAGGGCGGCAAGCGCGAATTCTCGACGGCCGAGGAGAAGGCGAATCGCCGCGCGAGCGCGTTCTTTTGGGAGGAGCGCAACGAGTGGTTCTCCGACGTCTGGCTCGACCTCAAGGGAACGAGGCAGTGGGTGAAGGACGACGACGCGCGCGACCGCAGCGCCGCGTTCCCGTTCGAGCTGCCGTACCGGCTCATCAGCATGTTCTCGGTGCGCGGCGACACGGTGCTCGATCCGTTTCTCGGCGTCGGCACGACGATGCAGGCCGCGATGGCGACGGCGCGCAATAGCGTCGGCTTCGAGATCGACGCGAGCCTCGGCCCCTCCATCGCCGCCGAAGTGCCGCGGATCACCGACATGGCGAACGCGCGGATCGGCGAGAGGCTCCAGTGCCACGAGGAGTTCGTCCGCGAGCGCCACGAGACGAAGGGCACGTTCGGCTACCGCAACGCGCCGCACGGCTTTCCCGTCGTCACGCGCCAGGAGAAGGAGCTCGGCATCCATCGACTCGAGTCTGTCACGCAGACGGCGGATGCAGCGTGGGAGGTCGAGTACGCGGAGGCGCCGGAGAAGAGCGGCGACGAATGGGAGTGGTTCTTCGCGGAGGGCGAGGCCACGCCACCGCCGCCGCGGAAAAAGGCGCCGAGGGCAGAGGGCGAGCGGGTCGTGCAACTCGATCTGTTCGATCTGCCGCCGACGTCGGGCTCGCGATAGCACGGCCGACGCCGCCGCGAGTGGAGCTCCTCACCCGATGCACCGCCGCAGGAATCCCGCCAGCCCCTCCGCCTCCAGAATCGCCCGTGCCTCCTCCCAGCTCAGCGGCGCGTCGCGGCGGAGTGCCTCCAGGATGCGGATGATGCTCAGGGCGACCTCGGCGGTCTGGCCGATCTCCCGCGAGCGCACCCAGGTCATCGCGTCCATCAGCACGGCGTTCGCCTCCTCGTAGGCGATGGGCTCCAGAGACTCGGCCCAGGCACCGCGATCCAGGACGTCGTTCACATGGGACAGGATCAGGAAGGTGGCCCGCCCGACGAGCTTCAGGTTGCTGGGACTCACGCTGGTCATCGTGTTTCCGACGACACGACCCAGGCGCGCCATGGCGGCGGTCGAATGGGCGTTGAGGAGGATCTTCAAGGCGATCTGGCGGCGGAGCCCCAGGGGATCCTCGTCGCCGGGCAGACACACCTGGACGAACGGATCTTCCCCTGCGTCCACAGCCTCGGTTCCATCGGCGTCGGTCACGTGAATCGTCGCCGTTCGCAGGCCGCGCCGACGGTGCAGCTCGACAAAGCGGCGGAAGGCGGAGCCCTCCCGTTCGATCTCCTCGATCTCCTCGTCGACGAGCACCGCCACCCCGAGGTCGCCGGCTCCCGGTCCGCGGCGCGCTGCGTTGGCCTGCGAAAACGAGAAGTCGTAGGCCTGCTCCTGGTCGTTGCCGGCGTTCTCGAGGCTGGTCAGGGCGGCCTTCCGCAACCAGAGATCGTCCACCTCGGCCGCCAGCGGCCCGCCGTAGAAGTCCGGATCCAGCCCCCGGAAGGGCCGGCCCAGGAAGTTGCGCCAGGCCGAGGCCGCGTCCTCGCCGTCCGTCCAAACCTGGACCCAGCAGCGGCGCTCCGGATCGTTCACCCGGTCCAGAGGATGGAGCCGGAAGGTGGGGCTGCGCTCAGTACCGTCGATGAATACCGTGATCGATGCGGCACGAGCGAAATACGTCGAGAAGCCCCCGCCGCGGTAGGTGGCGGACTCCAGCTCGGTGAAAAGTGCGAGCTGCTCGACCGCGTCGCCCAGAGCGTCGAGGATCCCCTGGAAGCTCCGCAGCCGATCCGACAGCCCGGAGTCTCTCGCGAAGCCCAGCGCCTCGAGATCCTCGCGGTTCAGGTGCTCGCGCAGCAACCTGCCGACGGCCTCCTCCAGGATCGCGCCCAGCACGAAGGTCTCGATCGTCGTCGCCTGCATGCGCGTCGAGCCGGCGATGGCCTGAGGCCCCGTGGCCAGACGGATGCGCGTGATCCCCGGCGAGTCCAGGACCCTCGCGCTCCTCTCGAACGGACGCAGGACCTCGTCCGGATTGTTGTAGACGAAGAAGAGCCTCTGGCGGGCCTCGCGGCAGCGCGCCTCGTCGAGCTCTCCGTACGCGTCGAGGGCCGCCAGGATGGTGCCGATCACCGACGAGGTCTCGCCGCCTTCCGTCACGCACCAGACCAGGTCCCCACGCCGAATGGCGTGGTCCGCGAGCTGGAGCTTCCCCACGAGCATCAGGTCCTCGAACCCCTCGAGCGACGAGACGAGCGCCCGGTCGGCGCCCGTCATCTCTCCCACCATCAGCTCCGCGACGTCCTGCGGCAGGTGCTCGGACAGCGTCTCCCAGCAAGCGTGTGCCTGCACCTTCCTCCAGAAGGGCCGCCAGAACGTGCTCTCCATCTGCTTCGCGAGGCGGCCAGTGGCCCCGCAGCCGTAGACGTAGATCCGCCTCCCCGCGCGAACGCAATCCGTCACCGCCCGCACCGCCTGTTCGAGCGGTGCGGGATCGCTGGCGAGCTCCTCGAGCCGTCGGACGATGTCACGGTCCACCGAGAGGATGCTCGCCAGTCCTGCTGCCGTGTCGGAGCGTACGACGTCGCCCAGGTCCCAAGTCCCGGGGTGGCGTTGCTCGGTGAGCAGGCCGTGAAGGTGGAACTGCCCCTTGTGTCGCACGTAGTCCGACGACTCGGAGGAGGGCGTCAGCTCGAGCAGGTCCAGGATTCTCCCCATGCCATCCGTTCCTTGTACCGCGTTGCAACGCTCCCTGGCGGCAGGAGCGATGCACGCGCACCGCGCCGCTGGCGAGTTGGCGCACGGGCGCCACCCGGGAAGAGCCGGCACAGTATACTGCATGGTCGATGACGCGCGGCGTCAGTCGGTGCGCACGCGTCCGACGAGCACGCGGATCCGCCCCGGCGGCCCGGACTCCGGCCCGGGCTCGGTCTGCAGAATCGCCCACCGGTCGACGGGCAGCCTGCGAGTCGCCCGCCAGCCGACCGCCTCCTGACTCGGCAGGTAGAGCTGCACGTCCGCGCGCGGCACGGCGTCCCCTCCGTCCTTCTTCGACGCCAACACCGTCGGGTAGCGGACCTGCACCGTGCGCCGCGAGACGATCTCGGCTTGTGTCCCTTCGACGCGCAGTCGCGCGGTCGCGCCCTCCACATCGAGGGTCGCCTGGACGCGAAGCTCCGTACCGCTCCCCACGTCGAACGTGATCGGATCGCCGACCTCGATGATCGCGTAGCCGGTGCCGCCGGAGACCTGCTCGACTCCGAGAACGAACTTCTCGACCTTCGTGTCGCACACCGTGTGGACGCCTCCCGACGCGCCGGCAACCGAATAGCGCGAACGACGGAGGTCCTCGCGATCTGCGAGGGGCTGCTTGCGATCCGCCGGCAGCAGACCGCGCGTCGAGCGGCGGCGCAGCTCGACGTACGCCGCGCGCGGCAGATCGAGGATCTCGAGATCGACCGTCGCGCGCCGGCCCTTCCGCTCGGCCTCGACCCGCAGGATCGACTGCACGCACTCGTGCGCCTCTGCCGGGCCGAGGAGGGCGATCGCTCGCCCCCCGACGGAGTAGATCGACGGACGTAGCTTCCCGCGCGGCGCGTCGCCGAGCCGTGCCTCGAAGGCGAACTGAATCCGCTCCTGCCAAGAGGGTTCTCGCTCCTCCTCGTCGAGACCTGCGACAAAACCGCCCCCCGACGACGGTGCGACGAACCCGGGCCAGCTCGGCTGGCGGAGAAGGAGCGCCGCGGGATAGACCTGGTAGAGCTCGCCGACGACATCGAGGTCTCCCACCTCGACGGGCTCGTTCAGGCCGGCCCGGCTGACACGCAGGAACACCACCATGCCGCCGCTCGGCCCGTCGATCCGGCCGGCGCGCACGGCACGACCGTCGCACACGACCGTCGCTACCAATCGCGTCTCGCTCCGCACCGGTAGGTCGAGGGCGCCGTAGGCACCGCCGAGCTCGTGGTTCTTGCTCGCCTCGGCCCGCAGCTTCGCGACCGTCACGTCGACGAGCGTCCGACCGTCAGCTCCGACCCCGAAGGCGCGGGCGGAGAGCCGAACGCCGCTGTCGACGGCCGCGACGATGGAATCGACCACGGGAACCACACCGGTCTGACTGACCTCGTAGTCTTGAACGGCCAGCTCCCTTCGAACCGGCCCCGTGACGCGGAGCTGGTTCTCGAATCCCTCGACGACGAGGATGTGCGAACCGCGGATCAGAGCTGCCTGATCGAAGACCGCGTCGCCGACGAACGTCGCGTCGACATCCACGTCGGCGCCACTGGCGAGTTGCGTCCAGTCCTCGCACGGAAGGAGGACGCACTCGGTGAGAACGGTCTCCGTCACCGCGCGGCGCAGCCTCGCGAGCAGGCCTCGCACCACCTGATGTGCGGCGGGCGTCAGCTCGGCGCGCAGCACTTCGCTTTCGAGCCGCAGCGACGCGCGTAGGCCAGCCGTCGGGCCCGAAGCGCCGGGCTCGTCCAGGCCGGCGAGGTGGATCAGGCCGGCAGCCTCGCTCACGAGCTGTTCGGAGCCCACAGCAGGGCCGAGCTCCGATTCGTGGAGGTCGGTGAACTGCTCCTCCAGCGAGACGAGGACGTCGTCAGTCTCGGCCGGCAGCCTCGGGACGAGCGGCAGACCGAGCGCCGGGATGTCGAAGACACCTTCCCACTCGCGAGGAGCCTGCAGCAGGTCCCGCACGTCGTACTCGACGACGGTCTTCTTCCCCGCGTCGCCCTTGTCGTCGGGCTCTACCGCCGCGACGAAGGGTACAGCGAACACGACGAAAGCAGCGAACGCGACCAGACCGTTCCGATGCGCCGGCGATGCAGCGATCCGAGTCATGTTTCCTCCTTGCGCTCTCACAGAGCGCGAGCGAGCGCCAACGCCTCCGCTTCGATAGCACGAGGCAGCAGGCCGGCGCGGTCCTTCAGGGGTTTCTTCTTCGTCTTCGTATCGTGCCACCAGCGGCGCCAGCGCTCGGAGCGCGGCCCGAGGTCACGGCGCGCGAGCCGCGCCAGCGACTTCCGAGCGACGCGCGCGAGCGCCGGATCGTCGAGTGCCGCCACGAGAGTCTCGAACGACTCGCGGTCACCGAGCATCGCGAGGGCGCGGCAGACCTGCGGTCTCTGACGTCGCGAGGCGCTCTCCAGCCAACGCGCGAGCTCTGCCGAAGCGATCTCGGGAAACAGCGCGACCACCGCGTCGATCGTCACGGCATCGAGGCGGAGTTCGGCGCGGCGTCGCAGCTCCGCGAGCGTGTCGTCCTGCCGCGATCGGATCGCGCGGACGGTGGCGCGCAGCACCTCGAAGCCGGGCTCGAACTCCGGCGGTGCACCGAGATGGCGATGGATCGACACGAGCAGGCCGGCCGCTCGCTCGCCGGGAACCCTGCCGATGGCTGTCACCGCGGCGATCGCGCGCTCGTCCGCGAGAACGGCGAATCGCTCCAGGTGCGGCAACGCGCGGGGATCGCCGAGCGCTCCTGCCGCGTCGATCGCGGCGACGGTCGAGCCCGGGTTGCGAAGGAGCGGCTCCAACACGGCCCAGCCGTTGTCCGGACGCTCCTGGGCTACCGCGCGTGCGAAGAGCACCGCGAGACGCCGGTCGAGACGGGGCGCGGCGCGCCGGAGACTCGACCCGAGACTCTCGGCAAACGCGGCCGGTGCTCCGCGCAGAGCGGCGAGCAAGAACGCGTGCCGCGCGAGTCCGTCGTCCTCGAAGCGGGAACATCCGCGCCAGAGCTCGCCCGTCGCGATGCGCGCGGACAGACCCGCAAGCTCGCGGACCGCGTCCCCCGCGATCGGCGCTGGCGCGGATCGGCTGACGTAGACCAGAGACTCTTCGAGGCGGCGAGCGCCGTGCGCGGTCGCCGCCACATCGAGGAGAATCCGCACACCGGCGGGCTCCGCCAGCATGCGACGCAGCTCGCGCCAATCTCCGGCACTCGTTCCGTCCAGGAGCTCGACGAGCCGCTCGGTCGGCGTGAGAGAACGTTCGGGAACGACCGCATCGACGCCGGCGATCGCGTCAGCGTCGGCATCGACATCTACGTCAACGGCATCGCCGTCGCCGGAGTCCGGAGGAGCCGAGTCGATCGGTGCCTCCACGACGCATGGCGCGTCGTGCATCCGAGGAAGAGCCCACAGGAGGACCGCGATCACCGCCGCCGCCGCCGCGACGGCTGACGACGCGCGCAGCGCGGTGCGACGGCGCGAACGCGTCCGCTCGATGCGAAGCAGCGCTCTCGTGGCGAGTCGGGCCGCCACGTCGTCGTCCGTGTCATCCGCCGCCCTCCTCTTCGCGAGGGGATCGTCGCGATGCTGGTCCGACGGTGCCGGGAAGATCATGCGCCACCTCCGTCATCGGCCGTCTCGCCGAGAAGTCCGCGCAAGCGCTTCCGCGCGTGCCAGAGGTTCGCCTTGACCCGATCCGGCGTCGAGCTCATCGCGCTCGCGATCTCGCCGACGCCCAACCCCTCACCGTAGTGAAGCGCCACGACCGCGCGCTGAATCGGTGGCAACGCGGCGACGGCGCGACCGAGCCGCTCGCGGGTCTCCGACGCGACGCTGAGCTCGATCGGGTCGTCGCCGACGGGAGCTGCCGGCTCCGGCACGTCGTCGAGCGGCGACGACCGCCGACGCTCGCGCCGCCGAAGCCGATCGTGCCACGCGGCGATGAGAATCTGGCGAAACCAGGCGCCGAGGGCGCTGCGATCCCGCAGCTTGGCGATGTTCATCCCGCCGCGATACAAGGCTTCCTCCACGAGCTCTTCGGCCTCTGCGTTGTGCGGAGTCAACCGACGCGCGACGCCGAGAAGCCGTGGCGCGACCTCTCGGAGCACGATCTCGAGGGCGACGCTGTCGCCCCGTCGCGCTCGCTGAAGAGTGTCGTCATCCACGGTCCACCGCGTGACCTCGCGCCGGCAATCCCTTCTCGAAGGGATGTCGTCGGCTGGAGCGTGAAGGTAAAAGAGGAATCCGGCACTCAAGGTGAAGGCTCCGGGCTGCCGGATGGTCGGAGAGACGCCGCGAAGGTCGCCGGACGGGCTCGGAGGGGGCCGAGCCTCATCATACGACCCCGCTGGGTTTCACCCTATTCGAACCGAGCCCCTCGCTCCCTCAGGCCATGCCGCTGCCCGTCGCGAGAAGCCGCGGGCACGGTCTTGCCTCCGTCCGGGCCGACGCGTGCGGAGAACACTCTCTGACCACGATCGCCGCGATGCCCGCAACGCCTACTCGATCGGCGGGCGCGGCTTCTCGTCGTAGTAGTCCAGCTTGTCGAGCGGCATGAACACCGAGGTCGTGATGTTCATCGCGTGCGAGGCGATCCGCTTGAAGTGGCGGAAGGCGAGCGCATACGTCGCCGGCAGCGGGCTGGAATCCTGCCGCTTC
>CAYMRB010000368.1:0-10293 GCA_964392615.1 uncultured Planctomycetia bacterium
CGACGTGCCCGAGGCGGCGAGCTGCTCGACCTGCCCGAGCTGCATGTGGCGGACTCCGTCCGCGACGGGCACGGCGTCGAACTTCTCACCTAGGGTCGCGATCAACGCGTTGTACAGGTTCTGGTCGTCCTGCCCTGATCGGAGACTCTTGACGGCGTCCTCGACGTAGACGACACGGTGGCCGATCGTGTGAGTCATGCGCTCGAGCAGCTTCTGGAGGCGGTCGTACGCGTCCCTCTCGGCGTCGGAGAGCTTCTCCACCGTGACGCGCTCATCAGGCGACAGGATCTTCACGACCGTGTTCAGCGACCCCGCGTCGTAGTAGCAGCCGAAGAGTTGGTTGAAGTTGCTCTCCGTCGGTTGGAGCAACGCGAGCGTCTCGAGGTACTCCTGCGCGGTCTCGAGTCGAGTCGCGGCGATCTCATCGTCCCCTCGAGCGAGATCGGCCGCCGCCTGCAAGCGCAGGTAGCGCACGAGCGCGGAGAGGACGATTTCGTCCTGCATCGGGACGCCCTGCAGCGTCTGTGCGGCCCGGTCGTACTCGACCTCGAATAGCTGGCGTCTCTCTTCGACTTGCTCGTCGAGAGCGCCGAGCGTGTAGGTGCGAGCCAGCTCGACGAACGCCGGCGTGAATCGCGGCTTCCGCGCCACGACGCGCCGCAGCGCACGCTGCAGGCTGTGGTAGAGCGTGTTGATCTCGGAGTTCATGTACGCCGGATCGCGGTAGCGCACGACCAGGCGGTGGTGGAGCGCCTTGGCGTAGAGCCAGTCGCCCAGGTAGTCGATATTCGTCTTCTTGCTGTACTCGTTCAGGCGCTGGAACAACGTTTCCGGGATGTCGGTCGTCGACGGAATCTCGTCGAGGCCCAGGTGAAGGAGCTCCAGCTCGTTGGTCACGTACTCGCCGTACTTGCCGAACTCCGACTTCGCCGCGACGAGCGCCGCCTTGTAAGCGGAGAGGTCGGCGCTGTCGGACAGGCGCGCAGCCTCGAAGTGCTGCGCTGCTGCCTGTAGATGGCACTGGCCGCGCAGGTAGGCCAGGAACGGCGCGATACCGGATGTCGTGTCGGCCCGCGACAGCGCGTCGAGCGTCGCCGGGTACTCGCCTCGGAAGTACGAGAGAACCGCGGGGCCGATCGCGTCGCTCTTCGCCGCGTCCAGCGCAGGATCGATGTCGCGCAGGGTCGCCCCGACGTCCGGAGTCGCGTCGAGCGTAGCGAGAACCGGAACGAGCTCGCCGAGGACGATCTGCGTGTCGGTATCGCGTGCCGGGTTCTGCACCAGCAGGCGGAGCTGGATGTCGAACGCCTCGCGATAAGCCGCGACGGCGGCCGCCCGGTCGTTGCGCATGCGCGCGTCCGCGTCGCTGAACAGGGCGCGCGTCAGGCTCTGCCCGACCTCGGGCAAATCGCGGTGTTCCGCCCAGATCGAGCGAAGCATCGCGATGCCCTTGTCGCGACCATGCAACGTGGACACGAGGCGCGCCGCGTCGAGGCGCTCGTCCACGTCCTTCGCACCCGCCACGGCCTTGCGGATGAACGTGTCGAGAAGAGCGGCTGCTCTCTCAGCATGCGCCGGAACCTGTCGCACTCGAGTCAACGCGCCGATCGCTCGACCGAGGAGCAGGGCCGAGGCGCCGTCGACGGTCGCGAACCGATCGAGGAACTCCAGCGCCAGCGGGGCGTTCGGGACGACATCGTGGCACTGGATGGCGAGCTCGATCATCGCGCTGTCGCGCGCTTCGGGCTCGAGCTGGTCGACGTAATCCCAGAACGTCTTGCGCGCGGCGTCGAGGTCGTCCGCCTTGCAGTGCGCGAACGCGACGAGCAGTCCGAACAGCCCGGCGACGCTCGTCTCTTCGACCTTCCTGGCCGCCTCGATGCGCTCTGAGAGCCTGAGCTCGGACGAATCGTCCAGCAAGCGCTCTGATTGATCGACGGCGAGATAGGAGCGGGCGACACGGGCCAGGTTGCGAATGTACTGCAGCCGTCGCTCCATGTCCGCGTCCTGGTCGGCGACGAGGGGCTCGCCGTTCTCGTCGACGCCCTCGTCGATGCTCAAACGGAGCGGTCCGGCAAGAAGCTCGTTGGCGGCGTCGAGATCGCCGAGCGCTTCGGCGAGATGGCTATCGGCGACCGCGAGGACATCGCTGCGCATCTCCTCGGTCTTGTCGGGCAGCGTGTCCCGTTCGAGGTATGCCGCGTTCAGGCGCAGAGCGGCCAGGTCGACCAGAACCTCGGCCGGAGTCGCCGGGAAGAACTCGCTGAGACTCTTGACGCGACCCTCGATCGCGACGAAGCCCGTGTAGTTCGGGCGGCTATCGGGGCCGTCCGGGCCGCGGACGCGGTACAGCTTCTGGTATAGCTGCGCCAGCCACCGACACTGCCACTTCGCGCCTCCGAACGAATCCGGGAGCTCGGATCCGACCTCCCGGATCGCCCGGTTCAGAGTCTGCCGGGCGAGTGCGCGCACCTGGTCGCGCACGTCCTCGAGGCGCAACTCGATTTCGCGTCGGGTGTCCGGGTCGAGATTATCGGGCAAGCTTCTCGTGGAGCTCGCATCGATCGCGCGAACGTACGAATCGGCCATGCCCTCGAGCGCCTGGGCGCGTTCTTCACCGGACTCGGCGAAGTTCTCGAACACGCGCCTGTAGAGGATCAAGGCGCGTCGCGTGTCGAGCTCCCAAAGCGCGGTTTCCGCCATGAGGAACGTAGCCGCGAGCGGGTACGAGTCCATCACGGTGAGGCAGAGGCGATCGGCTTCCCGCGCTCTTCCGAGCCGGCGCAGGAGCAGCGCCTTGCGCAGGGCTGCCGAGCTGCCGCGTCGGCCTCCCTTTGCGAGAAGCTCATCGTATGTCGCGAGAGCCGTCTCGAAGCCCTCGGGAGTGCCCTTGCGCTCGTTCACCAGCGCCCTCGACAGAAGGGCGTATCCCGAGCCCGGACTGATCGTCAGGATGCGGTTGACGAGGCGCTCGGCCACGTCCCGGTCCCTGGCGCTGCCACTTTCCCTGAGCATGTCGACAGCACGCTGCAGACGAACGAGCCGCTTCTGCGCGGTGTCGCGGAAGAAGTACCAGGCTCCTGCCGCGAGAATCGCGACCAGAGCCAGAATAGCGGCGATGCGTAGAAACATAGTGTTATGACCCTCTCCACTTCTCGCCGGTCATCCCCGCCCGCAGCTCGTGCTCCCCCGCATGCGTCGGGATGTCCGACCAGAGGGCTCCCCTCTGCCTCGGGTAACTTGGAACTCGGCTCCTGCAGCCCACTAGCGGGCTGAATAGGGCTCCTATTCGCTCTGGTCTATCGTTCCGGGCCGTGTCGCACCGGACCGAAACGCCTCCCTCGTACTTCGGGGGCGCTCTTTCGACCAGACCCCAAAGCATGGTACCCCCATCCCTGATATCTGAAAAGTCGCAAACGCGGTCGTTTGCGGCCCGATAACGCTTCGTGGCGCGTTCTGCGAATGTCTGTGCATCCGAGCGGCGCTTGGGTTCCGGAAACGCAGTGCCGACTCGTTCGCCGTCCAACGCGTTCTGCGATGGGAAGTGATCCCGCGCCAATATCGGAAGAAGACGGCCGAGGATCTTGAAGTACGCGGCTCTCGTTTCTTCGAGGTCCCCGACCAACCGACCGTGCAGCGTGATCACGCCGCAGTACCGTGCGCGCCATCCGTTCGCGCGCAGCAGAACCTCGCTCGGCTCGTACTCGCCGTTGTAGATGAAGGTCGACAGCGTATATGCACGCGGACCGCCCGGCAGCGTCGACGTCCACCGATACTCGTTGAACGCCGCGGTCGTACGACCGTGGTCCAGAGGCACATCGACGACGAGATCTTTGTCGAGAATCAGACCCTGCGATGGGAAGCAGACGAGCGGGTGGTGAATCGAATTCTCGCGGAATCCGGCGACGTACCCGACGTACAGGGTGAAGGCGTCGCGACCACGGCGGTAGCGTCGCTGCAGCCGATCATCCGTGCCGGTGCGACGGATGACCTCTTCGGTGAGCTCGATGTCGGAGCCCTTCCAGCCCGGGCCGACCGTATCCATGGGCAGCTCTGCGAGCGGACGCGCGATGGGCAGGGCGGCCCCGCCGGAGTAGACCGCGTCGTAGCTCACGCGCGTCGCGACCGCGGCCCACAGGATGGCGACGAGAATCCACGCGCCGCGGCTCATGGCACAGGCTCCTTCGTGCGCCAGCGGAACAGCCACGCCCAGAACCGCGCGCTCGCGAAGAGCAGGACGAGGCTCAGAGCGAAGACGGCGAAGCCCAGTATCTCGTGCGGGGTTCCGGCGGTCAGGTCGATGTCGGCTCGAACGAGGGCGACCGAGACGACGACGATCCGAAGGACGTTGATCACGACCGTGACCGGGATCGCCGTGAGGATCAGCAGGACGCCGCGCGGAGTCCCCGTTCGGAACAGATACGCGAACAGGGCGGCGGTCGCGACGATCGCCATCAGCGATCGAACGCCGCTACACGCGTCGGCCACCTCGAGTTGCCGTCCGGCGACGACGAGCACGTTGCCCTGCTCGAGAGCGTCGACTCCGAAGAGTGGCAGTGAGTCCGCGGACATCTGCGTCGCGAGTCTCTTCAAGTGCAGGCGAATCGCGACGAGCCATTGGTGGGGCGGCGGAAACATGAACAGGAGAAAGAGGAACGGAAACGGGTGCCGCCGTGGAAGCATCGAGCCGTAGAGGAACCACGTTCCGCCGACGAGCGTGCCCCAGAGACCGGCGCGCTGCACGACGTTCGTCCGCGTCAGGTGGCCCGCGAAGAACACGAGCAGCGAGGTCAGGGTGAGAGCCAGGCCCCACGCGCTGCGACGGGTCTCGAGCTGACCGATCGACTTGCGGTTCGCCCACAGGATTCCCGCGCTGATCGGGACGATCAGAAAGCCGTGCGAGAAATCGGGGTCCTCGTTCCAGAAGCTGACAAGCTCGACGAGCGCGGGCCAGAAGAGGACGACGAAGCCGACCGCGGCCGCCGATAGCGCGAGGCGGTCCCGGCGCATGGCCTGCAGCACCGTCGTGGCGGCTCCACGCTGCGCGGGAACGGCGCGATCGGCGATTCCGGTGGTCGGAGTGTCAGGTGCGGACATCGATCGTTCGAGAACTCGGCGACACGGCACCGCCATGGGCGCCTTACAGCCTGCACAAGTCTATGACAGAAGCGTGAAATGCGCCGGTGCGGGACGCGCTCGTCCCGCGTGTCGTCGGAATCCCCGGCCCGAGAATCGGTGGTCCGCCGGCAACGAGAGTCTGGCTTCGTGTTATCGCCGCCGATTATCGGTCTCAGCGAATCTCCAAGCCGTAGCGACTGATCAAGTCGTAGAGCGTCGGTCGGCTGATGCCGAGCTCGCGAGACGTGCGCGAGATATTGCCCCGATTCTCGGCGAGCGCGCGCGCCACAATCTCTCTTTCGACCTCCTCCCGCGCTTCCCGAAGGGTCGTTCGCGGGCGTGTCGTCGGGTCGTTCGACGCGCTGGCGAGATCGAGCTCGGTCGGACCGATCGTCGAGCCTTCAGCGAGCACGACCGCGCGTTTGACGCGGTTCTGCAGCTCGCGCACGTTGCCGGCCCACGTGTGGCTTTCGATGGCCGTCCGCGCTCGACGCGAGAGTTTCTTCGGCGGCTTGCCGTATTCCTGGGCGAAGACGCGGGTGAAGTACTCGGCCAGCTCGAACGCGTCGTCGCCGCGTTCCCGCAGCGGGGGCACGTCGACGCGCACGACGGCGAGCCGATAGTACAGGTCCTCTCGGAAGCGCCCTTCCGCGACGGCGGCTTCGAGATCGACGTGCGTCGCGGCGACGATGCGGCTGTCGATACGGATCGCCTCGCGCCCGCCGACGCGCTCGATCACCTGTTCCTGCAGAAAGCGCAGGAGCTTGACCTGAACCGACGGCACGAGCTCCCCGATCTCATCGAGGAAGAGCGTGCCACCGTCGGCGTATTCGAACTTCCCCCGGCGGCCTTGTGCAGCGCCGGTGAAAGCTCCCTTCTCGTGGCCGAACAGTTCGCTCTCGACAAGGCTCTCCGGAATCGCGCCGCAGTTGATCGGAACGAACGGCTTGTCCTGCCGTGCGCTCAAGCGGTGGACCGCGTTCGCGACGCGTTCCTTTCCGGTGCCGCTCTCGCCGGTGATCAGAACCGGTACGTCCGTCGTGGCGACCTTGCGGACCGTGCTGTAGACCGCTTGCATACGAGGGCTCGAACCGATCATGTCCTCGAAGACCGGCTCGCACGCGTCGCCTGGCTCGACGCTCTCGCCTTCCAGCTCGATGCGCTGCTGGACGCGATCGAGAACTACCTGGAGCTGATCCAGATCGATCGGCTTGGGAAAGATGTCGTACGCGCCGCGCTCGACAGCGGTGACGGCGTTGCGGCGGTCGGAGTTGCCCGACACGACGATGACTTTCGTCATCGGGCTGATCGCCAGCATCTCCTCGAGGGCTTGCAGGCCTTCGGTTGCGTCCCGCGGGCGTGGCGGCAGGCCGAGATCGAGCAGCACGATGTGGACCTCTTCGTCGCGAAACAGCTCGAGCGCCTGGTGGCGGTCGCTCGCGCCGTGTACGACGAAGCGATCGGACAACTCCCACTGCAACTGCTTCCTGATCTGCTCGTCGTCGTCGACGACGAGAACGTGCGGAAGCCCGGATTCGTGATTCGCGGCCAAGCGATTCTCTCCGTGCGCTCTCTCCGTACGGACTTCCCCCGACTCGCATCGCGCCTGCCCTAGGCAGTATACCCGGACCGAGTGTTCGGCGACTACTGCTAGGCGCTCTCCTCAGACGTTCCGGGAATGCGCACTGCGACGGTCGTTCCCTCGCCCTCGCAGCTGTCGATGCGGATCGTTCCGCCGTGCGCGTCGACGATGCGCTTGGACTGGAAGAGGCCGATGCCGAGGCCGCCGCTCTTCGTCGTGTGGAACGGCACGAAGAGCTCGTCGTCGATGAAGGATTGTGGAATACCGGAACCCTCGTCGCGCACGACGAGCTCGACGCCGTTTTCTAGCGGGTGCGTCGCGACTTCGATGCGGTCTCCGGACTCCGTGGCCTCGACCGCGTTGATCACGACGTTTCTCACGACGCTGCGCATCTCGCTCGCATCGAGCTGTACGAGTGGCAGATCGGCGAGGTCGAGTTCGAGCCGCGCTGCTGCGGACGCGTCGAGCTCGTCGCGAACGTCGAGGACGAGGTCGTTCAGGTCGCTCGGGCTGCGCTCCGTGGGCAGATCCGACGAGAAGGTCCGCAGGCTATTGCAGAGATGCGTCATCTTATCGGCAGTCTCGAGGACCGATTGCAGCGCGTCTCTGCGGAACTCCGGATTGTCCGCGTGCTTCGTGGCGTTCTTCGCGACCATCGACAGCGTCGTCGCGAAGTTCTTGAGATCGTGGAGGAGGAACGTCGAGAACGCGCGGAAGGCCTCGTCCTCGCGCGCTTGCGCCCGCAGCTCGAGAAGCTCGCGGGAGTGAAACTCGCGGGCTGCGTACCCGGCGAGCACGCGGAGGAACTCCGTGGCGTCCGGCGCATGCGGACGGCCGCTGCGATCGGGGCCGACCGTGACCACGCCGAGGCATTCGCTGCCGACCAGCAAGGGGACGATGTGCGTTGCCCGCGTCGCCCGCGCCAGGTCGCGCAGTTCCGGTGAGAGCTGCGCGCCCTCGTCGATGGTCGTGGGGCCGTCGAGCGCACGGACTCCGTCGAGTGCGCCCTCCGGAACGCGAGTCGGCCCTTCGCCGTAGACCGCGATGCACTCGAAGACGCCCGGCCCGGTCCCCTTGATCCAGACGGTGACGTCGAGCGCTCCCAGGGCCTGGTGGATGAGGTCGGCCAGCGCGCTTGCGGCCGTCTCCGGCGGGTCTTCGCCTCGCACGCGTTCGGACGCCTCGAGCCAGAAGCGCCGGTAATCGTATCGCCCCGCGAACACGTGCGTTCGCATCCAGGCTCGGAATCGGTGTCGAACGCGGGTCGACAGCAGGACGGTCGCCAGCGCGAGAGTCGCCGCGACGAACAGGAGGAAAGCCCCCTCCGTCGTCGATTCCAGCAGCGTTCCGGCCAATCGGGCGGCCACGCTCGCGGCGACGAGGAAGAGCCCCACGCAGAGGAACGTCAGCGTGCTGGTGGCGAGGCCGTGCGATACGCGAAGCCCGCCGCGCAGCGCGCTGCGCCGCCATGACACGAGAATCAGGAGCGAGCCGGGCAGCAGGACGAGCCCGAGAATCGGCAGCTGTCGATCCGGCGCCGCGGCGTACAGGAGCAGTCGCGACGCCACGTAGACGCCCGCAGCGAACGGAGCGGCGAGGCCGAGCGCGAGGAACTTGATTTGCCAGCGGTGGTGCTCCTCGGCTCCGCGCAGTGATCGCTCCAGATTCGAGAGGACGGCGACCGAGACGGCCAGGAGATAGAGACCGACCCAGTACCCGCGGCGCGAGTGGAGCACGGTGTGGAGGTCAGAGCTCGGCGTCCCCGGGCTGCGCAGAGCGACGAGCGCGAGCACGGCGGAAGCGATCACGGTGGCGACGACCACCGCGCGTCGGATCATGCGTCGCGTGCCGTGAGCCGGCGGCAAGAGTGTGTGCGTGTACGCCAGCGCCGCGGGTGCGGCCAGGACGACCAACGCGGCGGCGGCCAGCGTCCCGCTCTCCGCGGGCCAGCCGGGCAGTGCGCCGCCGCACGCGACCGCGACCGACGACAGGCCCATCGGAAGAAGATAGAGCGACAGGCGCCAGGACGAGGGGCCGAGGCGACCGGTCAAGAGGACCAACACGCTGACGCTGATCGTCGTGATCGCCGATAACGAGTAGAGGTACGCCGAGAGTCCCATCAAGTTCGCGGAGAGCGAGACGGCGCCCGTTGGCCGCCGTCGCGCCGAATCGCCTTCTTCAACAAGCCGTCAGGGTTTCCCCGAGACGAGTGTCGAACATTTGGGTTGGACATCACCGTCCGAATGATCCTCCATAGATTACCAGCCATGAGCTGGAAGTCGGTTCGCTCGCGTTTTGCCGCTGCGCGTCCCGGACGGGGCCGCACGGGCGCGGCGAAGCGATACTCAGGATTCGGCGCTCGACGTCCGACACTTACACCATCGGATCCGATTTTGCCGGTGCCGCCACACGCACGGAGAGGCCTACGAACCCGGCACGCCCGCGAATGCGGGCGAGGTTTCGTCCGGCATCGGAGGAGCCCAGTATGTCCGTGGTGCGGACGCAGAGCCCGAGGCAGCGAGAACTGTCGGGAGCTGCGCGATCGACGATGAACCTGATCGAGTGTCGCCCTGTCGAGCCGTCGGAGGCTGCGCTGTGGAACGCGTACGTCGACTCCCACCCGCAGGCGCAGCTCGGTCATCGCTTCGAATGGCGCAACGTGTTCGAAGGCGCGTATCGCAAGCGCTGCCCGTATCTCGTCGCCACCCGCGACGGGAGCTGGGTCGGCGTTCTGCCGCTCGTTCGCATGCGGGGCTTCCTGAGCTCGCGTCAGCTCGTATCGCTGCCGTTTCTGGACCATGCTGGCGTGCTCGCGGACTCCGACGAGGTCGCGGGGGTTCTGACTCAGACGGCGATCGATCTGTCCAGGAGTATGGGCGCACGCGGGGTCGAGCTGCGAAGGCTGGCTCCAGAGGGCGTCGGCGGTGACTCGCGTGCCGCGATGATTCTCGACCTCCCCGACAGCGATGAAGAGCTGTGGAAGTCGTTCAAGCCCAAGGTGCGTAATCAGGTTCGTAACGCCGAGAAGAAACACGGGCTCGTCACACGCATCGGGACGAAGGAAGATCGCACGGAGTTCTACCGCGTCTTCTGCCGCAATATGCGCGATCTCGGCTCGCCCGTCCACGCGCGCAGTTTCCTGGAAGGTGTCCTCGACGAGTTCGGGGACGCAGCCCGGCTCTGGGTGACGGCGAGCTCGGAGGGACGCATCGTCGGCGGGGCGATCGCGATTCAGGCGCAGGACATGATCACGGTGCCCTGGGCGTCGTCGTTGCGGGAGTTCTTCTCGCAGTGTCCGAACCACTCGCTCTACTGGGAAATCCTCAAGGACGCCGCCAGCTCGGAGGCCAAGCGCTTCGATTTCGGAAGATCGTGGATCGGAGCCGGGACCTACCGATTCAAGAAGCAATGGGGGGCGAAGCCGCACGCGCTGTCGTGGGCGAGCTTCGACACCTCCGGTCGGCCGGAGGCCGCTCAGGCCTATCGCCCGACGGACCATGAGACGATCGTGAAGATATGGAGCCGGCTGCCTCTGCCCGTCGCCAATGTCCTCGGACCGATCATTCGGCAGCAGCTGTCGCAGTGACTTCGGT
>CAYMRB010000369.1:0-10276 GCA_964392615.1 uncultured Planctomycetia bacterium
GGACGAGGGACGAGGGACGAGGGACGAGGGACGAGGGACGAGGGACGAGGGACGAGGGACGAGGGACGAGGGACGACCCCTGACCTTCCCCTACCCGGCTGCGCCGGATAGAATCCGCGTGGGCTGCCCGGGCGCACGTGTTCGCGACGGACGCTCTTGGCGGGCAGCCCAAGCGCGCGGAGTTGGAGCTGACCGCGTCGCGCTCACCCCGCAGGGGCCAAGCGACGCCCGGCAGCTCAACTCCGCGTGGTCAGCACTGTCCGCGCCGTTGAAGTGGAGAATCCGTCCTGAGAGCGTCCGCCCCATCGCTGCCGTTTCCGTCCCGGTCCGGGCGCGCCTCCCCCGGCGTGGTCGCGCTGCTGCTCGTCCTGTGGGGGGGCGTGGCTACCGCTCAGGCTCCGAGCGGCGGGGATCGCCGGACGGCGAAGGACGACGAGCAGCGGGCCCGGCAGCAGAAGATCCTCGACGAGCTGTGGCCACAGATCGGCGACCACTCGCAGATCGTCGCGGGCGAGGAGGCCGGCTACGTCTTCGATCCGGACTCCGGCGACGCGACGTACTACGCGATCGGCGGCGTGCGGTGGGACCTCGAGCTGCTAGGCAATGGCGTTCGCCTCTGGTGCGACTCGCTCATCGTGATCGTGCCCCGGGCCGCGGAGCTCGCCCGGTCGGACGACGCGCCGATCGACCCGTCGGATCCGACCGCGAAGGTCGATTGGGGCCAGCTCGAGTTCCGCTTCTGGGCCGAGGGCAATGTGCGGATCGAGCTCGTCGGCCGCGCGACGACGATCGGCGCCGACGCGTTCTTTTTCGATCGCAGCGTGCCGATCGGCGTCGCCCAGAACGGCCGCATCGAGACGACCCTGACCGGGCTGCGCGGCGTGCTGGGCGCCATGAAGGACCGCGATGTCCGCGGCACGCGGCCGCACCCGCGTGACGTCGCGCCGTCCGGCATTCCGCTGACCGTCACCGCGAAGACTCTCGCGACGAGCGACTTCAAGCGGTTTCGCGGCGCCGAGGTCGAGGTCACGCACTGCGACTGCGGCGTGCCGCGCGTGACGGTCGCGGCGAGCGAGATCTCGGTCGAGGCCGAGGAGGTCGGCGATTCGGCGAGCCGCGCGGGGGAGCGCGACGACGGGTACGTCGGCGCCGACGCACCGCCCGCCTACTACCTGATCGACCTCGAGGACACGCGGCTCGAGATCGAGGAGGCCGAGGTCCTGCCGCTGCCGCTGTCGTACTGGGACACCCGCTGGCACGACTATTTGCCGATCCGCTCGGTCGACGTCGGCAGCTCGTCGAAGTTCGGATTCGAGACGTCGATCGACTGGAACATCAACTTCTTCCTGCGCTACCTGCCGCTCGGGGACGCGCGCTTCGCACGAGACCTGATCCGGCGGTCGAGGCTCGACTTCGAGACGACGTATCTGTCGAAGCGCGGCGGCGGATACGGGCCGAAGGGCGAGTGGGGCCGCACGCCCCGTTCGTGGCAGCCGTGGCAGGTCGGCGCGGAGAGCTGGTCGTATTACGGCGAGGGACGCCACTTCCGCATCCGCGATGACGGCGTCGATCGCTCGCTCGGCTCGACCGCGCCGCCGGACGCGGACCGCTGGTGGAATCAGGTCTACCACCGCCAGACGATCCCGTACCTCGGCATCCTCGACATCGAGTACTCCGAGTGGTCGGATCCGAACTTCCTCAACGAGTACTGGGAGTCGATCTTCAAGCAGGAGAAGCAGCAGGAGAACCTCTTCTACCTGCGCCAGAACATCGGCGACAACGCGGCGGCCGCGTGGCTCTACAAGTACCGCTCCAACAGCTTCGACTCGGTCGTCGAGCGGCTGCCGGAGGCACGCGTGGGAATCTGGGACCAGCAGCTCTTCGACTCGGGGGTCTACACCGACCTGACGGCGCGCGCGACGAACCTGCGCATCCGTCCCGCTGACCGGGTCGTGAGCCCGACGCAGCGCTACGGCCGCGCCGACCTGATGAACGAGTGGTCCTATCCGATCAGCTGGCTCGATCCGTATCTGCAGATGCGGCCGTTCGCGTTCGCGCGATACACGGCGTACGAGGAAGTGCTCGACGCGGGCAAGGGCGGCGAGGACCGCGGCGCGTTCGGAGCCGGGATGACCGTCAGCCAGCAGTGGTCGCGGACGTTCCCCACCGCGCCCGAGTCGTTCCTGCGCGAGTGGTTCGCGATCGACGGCCTGAAGCACATCGTTGCGCCGAAGGTCACGTACCGTAACCTGTTCGCGAACGATCTCGCGACGAACGAGGTCATCGGCGTCGATGAGGTCGATACGGTCGGTCTCCAGGAAACCGTCGCCGTGTCGCTGCGCCAGGCGCTGATCACGCGCCAGCGCGACGCGGGGCCGGCGAACACGACGCCGCTCCTGCGCCGTGCCGAGGGGAAGCTCGAGCCCGTCGGCTACTACCAGCGTGACGTGCTCGAGAGCGAGATCAGCTTCATCGTCTACCCGCACGCGAGCCGCGACAACAGCGACGACTCGCTGTCGTTCCTCGTGCTCGACAACACGCTGAATCCGGGAGCGGGCCTGTCGCTGCGGTCGTGGGTCGCGCTCGACCCGAACCGCGACTTCCGCGGCGAGCGGATCGAGACCTCGCTGACGGCCGATCTGATCCCGGACCGGCTCGCCCTGACCATCGGTGACGTCTACACGCGGGCCGCACCGGGAACGGGGCTCGACGACGCGAACTGGCTGTACTTCCTGCTCAGCGCGTATCCGGACGACAAGTGGCGCGCGCAGCTCTACTGGTCGCACGACCTCGAGTCGGGCCGGGAAGCGGAGGTCAGCGTCACGGTCGGACGGATTTTCCGCTGCTTCGCGCTCCTGTTCGAGTACTCGCTCGACGCCGGCGAGGACGACGGGCACAGCTTCTCGGTGAACCTGCAGCCGCTCGATCTCTTCACCGGGCGCGGGTTTCAGCGGGGCAGGAGGTGGTGACCTTCCGAGCCGCTTACTTCAGCGGTGCGACGCGCGCGACCACCGCTCCGATCACTTCTCCCTCGCCCCAGCCGTTCTTCTTGTACTGGGGAAAGAAAGGATCGGGCGCGTCTGCTGGCGTGCCGTGACAGAGGAGGCAGCCCTTGGTCGTCTTGATCGGCTCGGCGTAGTACGTCGCCTCGGTCGTGTCTCGGCTGACGCTCGGCTTGCCGCCCTTGATCTCCTCCATGATGGCGATGGCGGTCGTATCGCCCTGGTTGTGCTCGTTGCGGGGGTTCTCGACGACCATCTTGACCCAGGCGCGCTCGCCGGTGGCCTCGGCGACGGTCTCGTAGAAGACCTTGTCCGCGACGGCGGCCGGCAGCAGCACGTTCTCGGCGAGCCACTTCTTGTGCTCGACGTCCGCGCCGACGTAGTGGCTCGCGATGACTCCGCGCGTGCGGAGCTCGAGCTTCACCAGCAGGCGAGCGAGCTCCTGGTCCTGCTCGGCGCTCTTCTTGGACGGCGCGGAGCTCGTGCAGCCGCTCAGCAGGCTCACGGCGATGATCGACAGGACACACATCCCGCAGATGTCGTTGGTCTTCATGACGCTTTGTTCCCGTAGACGTGGATGCGAACGCGAATGCCGAGGTCGCACGCTAATACGCGTCCACGCAGGAGGTCAAGGACTCACGGCGGCGCCTTTGGTAGACTGAGCTGCGCTCTACCAAACTCCACGGTGCCGCCATGGCTTTGACAGCTGTCTACCCCGGGAGCTTCGATCCCCCGACGCGCGGTCACCTCGACGTGATCGAGCGGGCGCTTCGCCTCGTCGATCGCCTCGTGGTCGCGGTGGTCGCGAATCCGGGCAAATCGCCGCTCTTCACGCTCGAAGAGCGTCTCGATCTCGTTCGCGAGGCGATGGGGGAGCTCGACGGTGCGGAGCGCGTCGAGGTCGTGTCGTTCGAGGGGTTGACCGTCGACCTCGCGCATCGACTCGGCGCGCGCTGGCTCGTGCGCGGCATCCGCTCCGCGGCCGACGCTGCCGCCGAGCTGCCGATGGCGCTGTCGAACCGCCGCTGCGGCGCGGTCGAGATCGACACGCTGTTCCTGCCGGCGAGCGCCGAGGTCGCGTTCGTCGCATCGCGGCTCGTGCGCGAGATCGCGCGCGAGGGCGGACGCCTCGACGCGTTCGTGACGCCGGTGGTCGAGCGCGCGCTGCGCGAGAAGCTCGGTCAGGGCGGCGTTCAGGCGTAGCGAGCCGCGGTCACGCGCCGCTGCCGCTGCAGTCCAGCGGATCGTCGTCGAGATCCGGCCTCGGCACCTCGAGCGGTGCCGGCGGCGGTGTGCCGCGGCGGAACACCCAGTCGAGCAGGGCGGCGGCGTCGCCCAGCGCGATCCGGCCGTCGTCGTCGACATCGGCGGCCTCGAGGCAGTCGATGTCGCGGCCCCGGAACGCGTGCAGCACGATGTTCACTGCGTCGCTGACCGAGTGCGCGCCATCGCCGTCGACATCGCCGCGCACGAACGCCGTGCCCGGCGCTGCCAGGATGAGCTCCGCCGACAGCGACAGATCGCTCGAGTCGATCGTCGCGTTGTGGACCTCGATCGCCAGCACGTTGCGCCCCGCTCGCAGTGCGCCGCGATCGACGGTGATATCGATCGCCTCGTCGAACGTCCCTGCGCCGCCGAGGATCTCGTGCTGCGCGTTGGCCGGCTCGTCGAACGTCGGCGGCGTGCCCGTCATGTTGCGGCGCGCGACCTCGACGCCGTTGAGGTACGCGACGAAGCCGTCGTCCCAGCGCACGCGTAGCTCGAGGTGCTCGACGTTCGCGCCCCCGCCGCCCATCGTCCACTCGCGCCGCGCGTAGAGCGTCCAGGCCAGGTTCTGGATTCCCAGGATCTCGGTCGCGTCGTCGTCGTCGCCGTACCCGAGCCCGGACGGTCCGCGCTCCCAGTCGGCGTCGGCCGGTCGGAACTGCAGCAGGTTCCAGTCGGCCGGAGGGGGAGCGTCTCCGACGCGGAAGTCCCACTCGTCGCCTTCTGCCACGACGAGCCACAGGTCGTCGCGCTCGTACAGATACCCGGCGGCGAGCGTCGCTGTGCCGCGGGACGTGCGGACGTTTACCGTCGCGGGGCCGACTCTCGGCCCGGCCGGCACCTCGGCCGTCAGCTCTCCTGCGCTGAGGACCTCGACGTCGGGCGACTCGCGGCCCGCGAAGCGCACCGAGGTGTCGTCCTCGACGAAGCCGCCGCCGAAGATCGTCACACGGTTGCCTCCGGCCAGCGGGCCGCTCCCCGGCACGACGCGGGTGATGGCCACCCCCGGAAAGTCGGTGATCTCGACCCACTGCGGATCCTCCGCCTCGGCTCCTGTCGACGCGCCGAGCACGAGTCCGATGTCGAACGGCCCCTCGTCACGGGACGTCTGCCCGAGCCCCTCGTCCATCGGCCACGCGACGTCGACGTCGTCCTGCTCGCCGACGGGCGTGAACCGCTGGTCCCGGATGTCGGCGGGAAGTCGCTCGAACGGCCAGATGCCGACCGACTCGATCGTCCCCCGGTAGGCCCCGGCCAGTCCGCCGCTCGCGACACCGGCTCCGAGCCGCAACCGGTTGACCTCGGAATGGTCTACGCCGTTGGCGTCCTGCGCGACGAGTTCGCCGTCAAAGAAGATCTGACGGCCGCCGCTCGAGAACGTGTACGCGATGTGATGCCAGGTCGCGCTGCCGACGTCGACTCCCGCGACGAGGTCCTGCTGCTCGCCTCCGACGATCGTCCGCGCACGGATGTTGCCCGCGCGGACGTCGAGTCGGAACTCGTCTTCGCCGTCGAGACTCTCGAACGACAGCAGCGTGCGGTAGAAGAAGTTGAAGAAGCCATCGTCGGTGCGCCGGATCCAGAGCTGCACGGTCCCCTCCTCGAGCAGTCCCTCGAGTCCGGCGGCGATGGTCCATTGATCGCCGTCGAAGAGGAGTCCGAATCGACCCGGCTCCGCGTAACGGTAGGCCCCGGGGAGCACGACCTGGCCCCGCGCGTCCTCGACCACCACGTCGACGACGCCGGCGAAGGCAGCCGGCGGCACCGCGACGGTGAGCCTGTCGTCCTCGACACCCACGTCCGGCGAAGCGACGCCGCCGAAGGTCACGGTCGGAGGATCGAGGGGATCGAATCCACGGCCGATGAGGTCGACGGAATTGCCACCTTCGACCGGTCCGAAGGGCGGCGAGACGGACTCCACCCAGAACGGCGCGGTGACGAGCTCCGCCGAGAACGACAGGTCGCTCGAGGCCAGGGTGGCGTTGTGGACCTGCGCGGCCAGCACGTGGGCGGCGCCCGGGATCAGATCGTCGAGCGGCAGCTCGAGGATGATCTCCTCGTCGAAGCCGGTCGGGCCCGAGATCTCGTGCTCGACATCGGCGAGCTGGTCGAACGGCGGCGAGACGCCGAGCATGCCGCGCCGCGTGACCTCGCGGCCGTCGATGTACGCGATGAACGCGTCGTCGTAGCGCACGCGCAGCACGAGCACCCCGCCCGCGCCGCCCTCCGGCACCTCGAACGGCCGGCGCGCGTAGACTGACACGTATCCGTCTTGCATGTCGGCGAGAACCGTCGCGTCGTCGTCGTCACCGTAGCCGATGCCGGACGGGCCCTCTTCCCAGCCGTTGTCGATGACGTCGAAGTCGTGGTCGATCCACGTCGGCGGCGGCTCGGAGCGGCCGCGGAAGAAGCTCCACGTGTCGCCTTCGCCGATCAGAGTCTCCTGTGCCGCGGCGTCGGTCGCCACGGCGGTGCCCAGCAGGACGGCGGCGATCGCCACCGTGCAGACGCGGAATCCGAGCTCGGTTCTCATGGTCAATTCCCCTTGCGCGCCAACGATCGCGGTCCGCACCCGCCGGGCCGCGTCACTTCACGCGGCCATCGAAACACAGCTCCTCCCAGCCGCCACGCGAGGAACTGTCGAGACTTGTCGACAGCGGTGTTTCCCCACGAGCTTGACTCGCGGCGGACCCCGGAGACACTTGGCGGCCATGACCGGCTCGCCGCACCCTGGCCAGAGCGTCGCGTTCATCACGCTCGGCTGCAAGATCAACCAGTACGAGACGCAGGCGATCCGCCGCGAGGTGCTCGCCCTCGGCTACCGCGAGGTGCGGCCGACGGAGACGGCCGACGTCTACGTCGTCAACACGTGCGCGGTGACCGGTACGAGCGGCGCGAAGAGCCGCAAGGCGATCCAGCGCGCCGCGCGGACGAGCCCGGACAGCCGGATCGTCGTCGTCGGGTGTTCGACACCCGAGGAGAAGGCGTCGTTCGCGGTCATCCCGCAGGTCGCGCTCGTCGCCGGCCACGACGAGAAGACGATGGTCGCGCCGTTCCTGGCCGGCGAGTGGGCTCCCTTGTCGTCGGCGGATGCGACGACGGGCGCGCCGTCCGCGCCGATGCGCGACATCTTCGCCCTTGGCGTGGGCGAGTTTGCCGGCCGCTCGCGCGCGACGATCAAGGTGCAGGACGGCTGCAACAGCTTCTGCAGCTTCTGCATCATCCCGTTCCTGCGCGGCACGTCGAAGAGCCGTCCGGCCGACGATGTCGTCGCGGAAATCGCGCGCATCATCGACGGAGCCGCCGGAGCCGGCCGAACCGGTGGGGGAGCCGGCTATCGCGAGATCGTCCTGTCCGGCGTCCACCTGCAGGACTGGGGTGCCGAGCTCGAGTCGCCGGACGGGCAGCCCGCGACGCTCGCGACGCTACTCGACCGGATCATCGAAGGGCTCGGTTCGCGCGCGCGCGGCGCGGAGGGCGGCGCGCGAGAGGACGACGTGCGGCTGCGGCTGAGCTCGCTCGGCCCGCGGGCGTTCACGCAGGAGCTGCTCGAGCGGTTGGCGCACCCCGTCTTCTGTCGTCACTGGCACATTCCGCTGCAGGCGGGCTCCGACGCGGTGCTCGACGCGATGCGTCGCGGCTACACGGTGGACGAGTTTCGGCACGCGGTCGGCGAGCTGCGACGGCGGTTCGACGACCCGGCGATCACGACGGACGTCATCGTCGGCTACCCCGGCGAGACGGAGGCCCAGTTCGAAGCGACCCTCGGGCTCTGCCGCGAGGTCGCCTTCGCGAAGATCCACGTCTTCCCGTTCAGTCTGCGCGAGGGTACGCTGGCGGCGAAGACGGCCCGCGCGCAGTGCCTCGACTCCCGCGAGATCCGACGGCGCGCGCAAGCGCTCGGCGAGCTCGACCGCGAGCTGCAAGCCGCGTACCGGAGCCGGTTCGTCGGCCGGACGGTCGACGTGCTCGTCGAAGGAGCGAGCGGCGACGGCCTGGCGGCCGAGCTGGTCGGCACGTCGGATCGCTACCAGCGCGTGCGTTTCCCGGCCCCGTCGCCGGGCGCCGCGGCGCGCTTCCCCGGCACGGTGCGCCGCGTGGAGGTGCGCGAGGTCGCCGACGACGGCCTGCGAGGCGTCTGGGCCGAGACGCCGGCCGAGCCCGACGAAGGCTGAGCCGCGAGCCGACAGGAGGAGCGAGACGTGTCCGGAGAAGTCGAAGAGCCGACGATCGAAGCGCTCGCCCGCCGACTGCGACAACACATCGAGCTCGCCCGCCTGGCCGGCTGGGAGGCGCCGCTGGGCCCGCCGAGTCCGACGCCGACGCCGAGTCCGACGCCGAGTCCGAGACCGACGCCGAGTCCGACGCCGACTCCGACACCGACACCGACACCGCCCCCGCCGCCGGGGCGGACTCCCCCGACCCCCGATGCCCGCCTCGAGCCTCTTCGCGCGGAGGTCGCGGCGTGCGCGAAGTGCGTGCTCTGTTCGGAGCGCACGCAAGCGGTGTTCGGCGTCGGTGACCCGGTTGCCCGGGTGATGTTTGTCGGCGAGGCGCCGGGTGTTCAGGAGGATCGTCGGGGCGAGCCGTTCGTTGGGCCGGCGGGGCAGCTTCTCGATCGCATCATCGCGGCGATGGGCTTGGGGCGGGAGCGGGTCTACATCGCGAACGTGTGCAAGTGTCGGCCGCCGAGCAATCGTCGCCCGCAGCTTGATGAGATGGCGGCATGCCTGCCGTTTCTGCGCCGGCAGATCGAGATCATCCGACCGGAGGTCATCGTCGCGCTCGGCGGCGTGGCGGCGCAGGGGCTGTTGCACACGCAGCTCGGGGTCAACCGCTTGCGCGGCGAGTTCCACGACTTCGATGGCATTCCCGTGCGGGTGACGTATCACCCGGCCTACCTGCTGCGAGATCCGTCGCAGAAGCGGCACACGTGGGAGGACATCCAGGCCGTGATGCGCCACCTCGGGCTCGGCTGAGCGACGTGCCGTCGAGAGGGGCCTGCAAGGCGTCTCGCGACGGTTTTGCAGTCGCTTGTGGCGTCTTGACTTCGCGTTCGTGGCGCCTGTACACTCGCTGTGCGTCCGGTTCCCGGACGACTGTTCTATCACGTAAGAATCGTAAGAAACTCGACAGCAGGTAACCGGAATCCCGCACGACCCTTCGAGGGGGTCAGGGCTTCCTCAGTGTCGAGCCGAACGGCTGCGGTGTTTCGTCGATGTCCGCGGTGGTTCTTGCCACCGGGACGGGTCTCAACGCACCGGCGTTGCCGCTCGTTCGGTTCGCGGGGTGCGGCGCGCCGTTTTTTGCGGCCTGCCGGCACGGTGCGCCCGCCGTCTGCAGCAAGGTTCGGTGCGCCGACGCGGGCGCGTTGACACCTTATCGGAGCGTGTGCTACGATCCAGGAATTAGCGAAACGCAACTCCCCTGTGGTGTTAGGTAAATCCTCCCGATGGACGTCAATGTCTGTCGGCGATGCCGCTCTTTCGGTTGACGAGCGATCGTTTTCGAAGGTGCGGCGATGGTCTCAGGCCGGTCCGAAGGGGGAGGGCGTTAGCGCAGCAGGTCCTCGTTCCGCGTCACAGGAAGCACGGCTCGAGTACGGTCTCGATTCGACAGGAACAGGCCCGCGATGCGAGACAGCGGCCGCGATGTGTAGGTCCGTCCGCGAGTCTCACAATCCGACGAGGAAGCCCGCGATCCCGTCCGGGAGCAGCTCGGTATAGGAATCACAGCCCATGGCGATCCAGACGGTTTGGAGTGTTGATCTCGGCAAGTCGTCGCTGAAGGCGGTCAAGCTCCGTCGCGACCGCAACAATGTCGAAATCGTCGCGGTCGACAAGGTGAACTACCCGCTGTCGAAAAACGGCGTCGACGCGCCGGCGCAGCAGCGGGAAGCACTCGAAGTCTTTGTCTCCCGCAACTCCGTCAAAGAGCCCGTCGTGGTTTCACACCCCGGCCACGGCACCTTCTCGCGTTTCATCAAGGTGCCGGCCTTCGACGAGAAC